>DVGA01000074.1 GCA_018712985.1 Candidatus Scatomorpha intestinavium | reverse complement strand
GGCCGTCACACCCCGTTCTTCAACAACTACCGTCCCCAGTTCTACTTCCGTACCACCGACGTGACCGGCGTCATCTCCCTGCCCGAGGGCGTTGAGATGTGCATGCCCGGCGACAACGTCGACATGGACGTCGAGCTGATCACCCCGATCGCCATCGAGAACGGCCTTCGTTTCGCTATCCGCGAGGGCGGCCGTACCGTCGGCTCCGGTGTTGTCATCGCCATCAACGAGTAAGAATCATCAAGGGGGGGAATAATTCCCCCCTTGATACCCGGCATAAATGCCGGGATACCCCCCTCGTCGCGCACAGCGCGACGGCCGCGCCTCAAAGGCGCTGGATATGGTATCGAGCCGAGGCAAAGCCCCGGCTCGATAGTTTATTTGCGCTGCGGCGCATGGATACGCAGAGAACAATGTGTATCCAGGGGGACTGGTCCCCCTGGACTATCTTAATGCATGCATAAATCCGCCCATTTTGGCAGAATGTATGTCGCCGGCTATCACCTCGCCGTCGCAGACGAAGATCTGCGCGATCACGCCGGCCTCCCCGCTCGGGTAGTTGGTTATCGTGTAGGAATAGCTCCTGCATTCCCTGCCGGCGTAGGGCGCGAGGTCAAAGCCCTGCTGCTTTTGCAGCTCATTGTACTGCTGCATAACCCCGTCGAGCATCTCCGGGAGTACCACCTCGCGCTCGCTCTCGCTGGACGGGTCGACCTCCCAGCCCAAAGAGGAAAGGTACTCGATCCGGTCCGCGGCCGTCTCCAATCCCCCGCCGCCCGCGCAGAGCAGCACTATCGCGGCCAGTAGCACAGCCGCCGCAATGATGATGAACACGGCGGTCTTTCGCGTGAATTTGACGTTTTTCAAGGCTTTCACTGGACATCCCTCCCCATGTGGAGAGTATATTTCCGCCGGAGCGGCGGTATGCGAGGTTGCGCCATGCTTACAAGGCTCGACAAACTGATATCGGCGAGCGGGCTTTTCTCCCGCAGCGAGGCGCGCGACGCTATAAGGGCCGGGCGCATTGCGGCCGGAGGCATTGTGATAACCAGGCCGGAGGAAAAAGTGGACTCCGGCGCCCTCATAACGGTCGACGGCGAACCTATCAGGACCGACGCACGCCGCTGCTTCATGCTCGACAAGCCCGCCGGGGTGCTCACCGCCGCGCGTGACCCGCGCCAGGACACAGTGCTCGACCTTGTGCCCGGCGAATACTCCAGGCTGGGCCTGCAGCCCGTCGGGCGCCTCGACAAGGACACCACCGGGCTGCTGTTGCTCACGAACGACGGCGAGCTTGCCCACCGCGTAATCTCTCCAAAGAGTTCCGTGGTCAAAACCTACCTCGCCGGGACGGACGGCGACACGGATGAAGCCGATGTCGAGGCCTTCCGCTACGGCCTCATCCTTCAGGACGGGACGCGCTGCCTGCCCGCGGGTCTCGAGCCCCTGGGCGGCGGGCAGTGCCTTGTCCGCGTGCAGGAGGGCAAATACCACCAGGTGAAGCGTATGCTCGCCGCACGAGGCAAGCGCGTACTCACTCTGCGGCGCATCGCAATAGGCGCGCTGCACATTGACGCATCGCTCGGCCCCGGCAAAATGCGCGAGCTTTCCGGCGACGAAATCGAGTTGATTTTCGCCCACTCTCACAGTTTCTGAGTCCCCATTTTGTGCCTTTTAACGATAAAAGAATAAAAGTTCACAAAAACGAAAGATTTTTCTATTGAAATTTGCACATATATGTATTATCATGTAAAGCGTCGCGTTGGTTTTGTATTGTGTATTATCACCAACGGTGCTGCTTATCTGCCAAAAGCCGAAAAGCAGCGGCGAACCGATAGTATGGGCCCGCCGGACGGCGGAGGCCGGGGAGGATAAAGAAAATATGTCAAGCAGGGTGTTTCAAAGCGTCATAGTCCAGCTCAAAGAAGCCACGGAGCGCTGTGTGGGCGTGGCCGATGAGCAGGGCTTTGTGATCGCGTGCAGCGAGCTTTCCATGATCGGCTCCCACCTCGACGACCTTCAGGTGGCCGCCGCGGAGAACCAGGAACAAATCTTCAGCTCATCCGTCAGAACATACAGGCTGCTCGGGCAGGGCGGCGCCAGCTTTGACTACGCTGTGTTCGTTTCGGGCACCGACGCCACGGCAAGGAGCATCTGTATCCTGGCCGGCGTTGCCATGAGCGAGGCGCGCATCAACTACGAGGAAAAGCACAATAAGGCGACCTTCGTAAAGAATATCATTTCCGACAATATCCTGCCCGGCGACGTATACGTCCGGGCAAAAGAGCTGCATTTCGTCACCGACGTGCCCCGCAGCGTGTTTCTCATCCGCCAGATAGAGCGCACGGACGTGGCAGTACTTGAGATAATCCAGAACCTCTTCCAGGATAGGCAGCGTGATTTTGTCCTCTCCGTCAGCGAGGCGGACGTGGTGGTGATCAAGGAGCTCACCAACGAGGATCACCCGGACGAGGTCAGCAAGATGGCCGAAAATATACAGAACACCGTCCGCAGCGAGTTAGGCGTCAAGACCGTGATCGGCATCGGCTCGCCCGCCTATCACCTGCGCGAGCTGGCCGACAGGTACAAGGAGGCACAGGTCGCCATTGAGGTCGGAAAGGTGTTCGACACGGAGAAGACCATCATCAACTATGAGAACCTCGGCATTGGGCGCATAATCTATCAGCTCCCCACCACGCTGTGCGAGATGTTTCTCTCCGAGGTGTTCAAGAAAAACCCCATCGAGGCCCTCGACGCGGACACGCTTGACACCATAAACAAGTTCTTCGAGAACAACCTGAACGTATCCGAGACAAGCCGCAAGCTGTATGTACACCGCAACACCCTTGTGTACAGGCTTGAGAAGATAAAAAAGATCACCGGCTTGGACCTGCGCGAATTTGATCACGCCATAGTTTTCAAGGTCGCGATGATGGTCAAAAAATACCTCGACTCCCAGAACGGCGCAAAGTTCTGAGCTCGGGGCGTACTCAACGGAGGTGAGGACCTATGGTCCAGATGAACGACGTGCGCATGGTGTACGACAGCAGCGGCACTGAGGCGCTCAATGACGTCGACCTTGAGATAAACGAGGGGGAATTTGTCTTTCTCGTGGGGCCTTCCGGCTCCGGCAAGACGACGATCATAAAGCTGCTCACCGGCGAGGTGCAGGCGAAGCAGGGCGAGATATCTGTAAACGGCTTCGACCTTCGCCGCATAAAGCGCCGCAAGCTGCCGCAGCTCCGCAGGACGCTCGGCGTAATTTTCCAGGATTTCAGGCTCATAGACAAGCTGACGGTTTATGAAAACGTCGCCTTCGCAATGCGCGTGGTCGGCGCCTCGGGCAAGGCAATAAGCGAGCGCGTGCCCTATGTGCTCGAGCTCGTCGGGCTCAAGGGCCGCGAAAAGCGCCGCCCCAAGGAGCTCTCCGGCGGCGAGCAGCAGCGTGTCGCCATAGCGAGGGCCCTCGTGAACAGCCCGCGCATGATAATCGCGGACGAACCCACCGGCAACCTCGACCCTGTCAGGAGCCTTGAGATAATGCTCCTGCTCGAGAAGATAAACGAGCTGGGGACGACCGTCCTGGTCGTCACGCACGAGAAGGAGCTCGTGAACGCCTTCTCCAAGCGCGTCGTCGCCATCGACGGCGGGCACATCATAAGCGACGGAATGGACGGGTACTACAGCTATGAAATTGAATAGTATCGGATATCTGATTAAGTCCGGCTTCAAGGGCATTTTCAGCCACGGGCTGATGAGCTTCGCCACTGTCGCCATCATAATGGCCTGCCTTATCATCATGGGCGCGTTTTCGCTGCTCGTTGTGAACATAAACGATATGATTGCCGGACTTGAGGACGAAAGCAACGTTGTCGTCGCATTTATCGACGAAAACCTCAGCCGCGAGGAGGCAATCGCTCTCGAGCCCTCCATCCTCGCCGTGCCGAACGTCGACAGCGCCGAGTTCGTAACGCGCGAGGAGGCCGCGGAGGATTTCCAGGCCGACTATGACGAAGCGCTTTTCGACGTCATAACCGACGACACCTTCCGCGACCGCTATGTGGTCCAGCTCCAGGACATAAGCCTGATGGAGCAGACCCGCACCGACCTCTACGCCGTTGACGGCGTGGCCAAGGTGAACGCGCACCTTGAGTACGCCGAGGGCTTCATTACCGCGAGGAACATAGTCAGCGTAATATCTCTGATACTCATTGTGATACTCATCGTCGTGTCCTTCTTCATCATGACGAACACGATAAAACTCGCCACCTTCACCCGGCGCGAGGAGATCGCCATCATGAAGATGGTCGGCGCTTCCAATGGCTTTATACGCTGCCCCTTCATCGTCGAGGGCCTTGTGCTCGGCCTGCTCGGCGGCGCACTGGCCTTCCTGGCAGAGTGGGGGCTCTATGGGCTCGTGTCGAGCCGCCTGCTCGGCGGCCTCACCGGCACGTTCTTCAGCGTTGTCCCCTTTGCCGATGTCTGCTGGCCGCTGCTGGCCGCCTTCCTCGGCGTGGGCGTGCTCGTCGGCGTGTTCGGCGGCTCGAGCGCCATCCGCAACTACCTCAAGGTCTGATTTCCCGGGAGAGATTCAATGAAGCAGAAAAGATTAGCCGTACAGATCATTTGCATAGCCCTTGCCGCCATGCTCACCCTCTCCCTCGCGCTCATAGCAATCGGCTCCACCGGGGCCTACGCCATCGGCGAGGAGTATCAGGGAGAAATCGATTCAATCGAGGCGCAGAAGGAAGAGCTCCAGGCCGAGCGCGCGGACATGCAGGCCGGCATCGACGAGCTCGAGGCCCAGCGGGCCTCCGTCCTTGAGCAGAAGGCCGCGCTGGACGCGCAGAACGAGCTCGCCAGGCAGGAAATCGAGCTGATTGACGAGCAGATCTCGCTTTACACCTCCCTCGTAGAGGAAAAGGCCCGCGAGCTTGAGCAGGCCGAGGCCGAGGAGGCCGCGCAGCTGGACACCTACAAGACGCACATACGCGCCATGGAGGAAAACGGCAAGTATACATATCTGGACATAATATTCCGCAGCGCCTCGCTCTCCGAGCTGCTGACGGCTATTGACCAGATAGGCGAGATAATGGAGGCCGACAAGCGGCTTTATGACGAATACTCCGCCGCCCGCGAGCACACCGAGGACGTAAAGGCCGAGTACGAGTCCACCCTCGCCGAGCTGAGCGACAGGTCGGACGAGCTCGAGGCCCAGAAGGCCGACCTTGAGGAGCAGATAGCCTCCGCCGTCGACCTCATTAATGAGCTTGAGGCCGACCTTGAACAGGCGAGGGCCGAATACGCCGCCAACGAGGCGGCCGAGGCCGCGCTGAACTCACAGCTCGACGCGATAAACGCGGAGATCGCCGCCCAGGAGGAGGCCGCCAGGCAGGAGGCCGCGCAGAACAATCAGGAATACACCGGCACAGGCTCCACCGCCACCGGCTCGTACATCTGGCCCTGCCCCTCGAGCACCTACGTCACCAGCCGCTACGGCTACCGCACGCACCCGATTTTCGGCGACGAGCGCTTCCACTCCGGCATAGACATCTCCGCGAACGAGGGCGCCACCATCATCGCCGCGGACAGCGGCACGGTCTCCGTTGCGACGTACAGCTCGTCCTACGGCAACTATGTCACCATCTACCACTCCAACGGCACCTATACGCTCTATGCGCACATGAGCTCCCTCGCCGTCAGCGCGGGGCAGACCGTCTCCCAGGGCGACACGATCGGCTACGCCGGCTCCACCGGCTGGGCCACCGGCCCGCACCTGCACTTTGAGATACGCTCCAACGGCGGCACGGTGGACCCGCTGGCGTACTTCTCCAACTACTCCCTCGCGCCGGACGCCTGAGCCGGCTGAGGACAGCTTGCAAGCCCGGGCGGCCGAGGTTCCGGCCGCCCGAGCATAGTTATTTTTATCCGGCGGAAGAGGGCTCCCCTCCCCCCGCCGGCAAATTCCTGTAAACGGCCCGGGGCCGGCAGAATGGGGGTATCGATGTGAAGCAAAACAGCGGCGGTCCTCTCCGCGCCATCGGCAGGCTGAAGATAAACTTCTGGATAGCCCTGCTGCTCTGCATACTCTGCGTCGGCGTGACCTACGGCGTGGCCTCAAGCCGGTCGCGCGCCGCCTTCGGCAGCGAGGAAAACTACGCCCAGGCGATGAAGTACCTCGAAATCAAGAACACCATAGACGACTACTATATCGGCGAGGTGGACGAGGAGACCATCTCCTCCGCCGCGTTCTCCGCCATGGTAAACTCGCTCGGGGACGTGTGGAGCTCCTATATGAGCCCCACCGAATACCAGACCTACCAGCTCTACTCCTCGAACCAGTTCATCGGCCTCGGCGTTTCGATAGCCAAGGACTCCGACACCGGCGGCTTTGAGATAACCGGCCTGACGGAGGGCTCCCCGGCCGAAAACGCCGGGCTGCAGCGCGGCGACATCATCCTGTCCGTGGACGGCGAGGACGTCACCGGCATGACGATAAGCGACGCGCGCAGCCTCATCACCTCGCACATCGACGAATCCGTCACGCTGCTTATCGACCGCAACGGCAGCCAGACCGAGTACACCGTCGACTGCCGTCTCATATACGACAACCCCGTCAGTTACGAGATGATCAACGGCAACGTCGGATATATCAAAATATCCAACTTCGAGTCCGGAGCGGCCGACGGCGCTATCGCCGCGATAGAGTCGCTGCTCGGCAGCGGCGCGCAGTACTTCGTCTTCGACGTGCGCACGAACCCCGGCGGGCTGCTCAGCGAGCTCACCACCCTTCTCGATTACCTCCTGCCCGGCGTGGACATCTTCGTCTCAGTGGACAAGAGCGGCGAGGAGACGGTGATAACCTCCAACAACGTCTGCCTTGACATGGACATGTGCGTGCTCGTGAACGCGGACAGCTACTCCGCGGCGGAGTTCTTCGCCGCAGCGCTGCAGGAATACGGCTGGGCCACCATCGTCGGCGAGCACACCACCGGCAAGGGCCGCAGCCAGCAGACCTTCGAGCTATCCGACGGCAGCGCGCTGCACCTGTCCACAGCGAAATACCTCACGCCCAACCGCGTGGACCTCTCCGAGCAGGGCGGTGTTGCCCCGGATATCGAGGTGGCCCTCACCGGGAACACCGATTCGCAGCTTGACGCCGCGGTCAGCCAGCTTCTGTACGGCTGACGGTTGACATGTGGGCAAAACTTAACTATAATAGCATGTTGAAAAAGGCCTCCGGCCTTTTTCAACATGTTTAAGAGTCAGTACGGCCTTCGCGGCCCTGATATAAGGATTTTATTTTGGAGGAAATGGCAATGGCTTCGGAAAGCAAAATCAAAATGAGCCAGGAGCGCTACGACGCTCTGGTGGAGGAGCTCAACTACCTTGAGACCGTCCGTGAGAAGGAGGTCTCGGAGCTTATAAAGGAGGCCCGCAGCTTCGGCGACCTCTCCGAGAACAGCGAATACGACGAGGCAAAGACTGAGCAGGGCAAGCTCTACTCCAAGATAGCGGAGATGAAGGTCCTGATAGAGAAGGCCGAGATAATCGAGAAGGCCGAGATAGCCGAGGACGTTGTGGCCCTCAGCAGCCATGTCAAGCTGCTCGATCTGGATGAGAACGAGGAAGTCGACTATCACATCGTCGGTTCCCAGGAGGCCAACCCGATGCAGGGCCGAATTTCCGACGAGAGCCCCATCGGCAGGGCCATACTCGGCCGCCGCGTGGGCGAGACCGTGACGGTCGAGGCCCCCGCCGGCAACGTGCAAATGAAGATCCTGGCCGTGGAGAACGGCTGAGAGGCAGGGAATGTATGAGCGAGGAGAACAGAAACGCCGCCGCGCCGGAGGAGCTGTCCGAAATCCTGCGGGTAAGGCGCGAAAAGCTGGATGAGCTGCAGAAGGCCGGGCGCGACCCCTTTGTCGAGACTAAGTTCGAACGCAGCGCGTGGTCGAGCGAAGTCCGTGAAAACTACGAGTCTTTCGAGAGCAAAACCGTGTCCGTCGCCGGGCGTATCATGTCCAAGCGCGGCATGGGCAAGGCCATATTCTGCCACATAAAGGACGACCGCGGCCAGATACAGCTCTACGTCCGCTCGGACGCCGTAAGCGAGCAGGAATTCGCGGACTTCCGCAAATACGACATCGGCGACATTATCGGCGTCACCGGCTACGTGTTCAAGACCAAGACCGGCGAGATAAGCGTACATGTCCAGGGCGTCAAGCTGCTCGCCAAGAGCCTTCGCCCGCTGCCGGAGAAATTCCACGGCATGACGAACGTGGAGCTGAAATACCGCCAGCGCTACGTGGATCTCATCATGAGCGACGAGAGCCGCCGCAACTTTGAGATCCGCTCCAAATTCGTCAGCTATGTCCGCCGCTTCCTTGAAAGCCGCGGCTTCATGGAGGTTGAGACCCCGGTGCTCAACACCATCTCCGGCGGCGCGACGGCGAGGCCCTTCATCACGCACCACAACACGCTCGACATGGACATGTACCTGCGCATAGCCACCGAGCTGCCGCTCAAGCGGCTTATCGTCGGCGGCATCGAGCGCGTGTACGAGCTCGGGCGGATATTCCGCAATGAGGGCATGGACACGCGGCACAACCCCGAGTTCACCACCGTTGAGCTCTATCAGGCCTACGCCGACTTCAACGACATGATGGACCTCTTCGAGGACCTGCTCAGCGGAGCTGCGAAGGAGATCCTCGGCACCTACGACGTGGAGTGGCAGGGGCACAAGGTCTCGCTCGCCCCGGGCTGGCCGCGCATGACGATGGCCGAGGCCGTGAAGAAGTACCTCGGCGTGGACTTCATGGCCATAGACGGCGACGCAGAGGCCGTGGCCGCCGCCGAGAGCGTGGGAGTGGACATGTCCGGCAAGGAGCCCACCTGGGGCAACGCGCTCTATGAGTGCTACGACCAGAAGGTCGAAGAGTGGATCATCCAGCCCACCTTTATCACCATGCACCCGGTCGACGTCTCCCCGCTCGCCAAGCGCAGCCCGAAGGACCCGCGGCTCACCGAGCGCTTCGAGCTCTTCATCTGCCGCAGCGAGATGGGCAATGCCTTCAGCGAACTCAACGACCCGATCGACCAGAAGCAGCGCTTCCTCAAGCAGGTGGAGCTCCGTGCGAAGGGCGACGACGAGGCCGGCATGATGGACAACGACTTTATAAACGCCCTTGAGTACGGCATGCCGCCCACCGGCGGCCTCGGCATCGGCATAGACCGCTGCGTGATGCTGCTCACCGGCTGCGACTCGATAAGGGACGTGATACTCTTCCCGACGATGAAGCCGCTGGACATCCCAAAGGGCGACAAGGCCGCCGTGAGCGAAACGGCGGACGGGATGGGCGAAGCCGCTGCGGCCGCACCCAATGGCATGCCGGTCAACAAGCTGCCCACCCTCGACTTCTCCAAGGTGCAGGTCGAGCCGCTGTTCGCCGATTTCGTGGACTTTGAGACCTTCAGCAAGAGCGACTTCCGCGTCGTGAAGGTCAAGGAGTGCGAGGCCGTGAAGAAGAGCAAGAAGCTCCTGAAATTCACGCTCGACGACGGCAGCGGGACCGACCGCGTGATCCTCAGCGGCATACACGAGTACTATGAGCCCGAAGAGCTCGTGGGCAGGACGCTTGTGGCCATCACGAACCTCCCGCCGAGGAAGATGATGGGCATCGACTCCTGCGGCATGATAATCTCCGCGCTGCACAAGGAAAACGGAGAGGAGCGGCTGAACCTCCTCATGCTCGACGACGGCATCCCCGCCGGCGCGAAGCTCTATTGATACGGTGATACGGAAAAAACAAACCAGCCCCGCCGCAAAAAAGCGGCGGGGCTGTTCTTTTTTATCCGGCTCAGCCGTTCTGGCGGCGCTTCACGAGCTCCACGGCCTCTTTTCCGGTCATGTGCTCAATGGTGAGCACCAGCACGGCTGTGCGCGGCAGCGAGCGGTCTATCGACTGCCGGAAGCGCTCGGCGGTGTTGTCGGGCGCGTATTTGTCCGCGAGCAGTTTCATCGCCGCGATTTTTTCCTCTTCTCCCGTCAGCTCCGAGACGCGGCCGAAGGCTATGACGCTGCGGAAATAGGTGGTGTACTCCTCGGCGACCACATCGTCGCGCTCCACCACGCAGAAGGACGCCTTGTCGCCGCGCCTCACCGCGTCTATCTTGTGCCCCTCGAGCGCGCTGTGGAAATAGAGCTTTCCGCCGTCATAGGCATAGTTCAGCGGCACCGCGTAGGGGTATCCGCCGTCCCCGCTCACGGCGAGCACGCCGTGCGTGCCCTTGCTCAGCACCTCGAGGCAGGCTTCCTCCGGCAGCTCCTGTTTTTTGCGCCTCATTTCCCTGAACATGTCTCATTCCTCCTTTTGGCTATCTCCGTCCGGCCGCTGCTCGCCGGGCTCCTCCTCCGTCTCGCGCCGGAGGGCCTCCAGACGCCGTGTAACGTCCTCAGACGGCTCATCTATCCGCTTTAGCATATCTTCAAGCATGAAGCGGGAACCCGCCAGAGTGGCATAGGTTGCGCTGCGCGCCTTCCCTGCGCCCGCCAGGTCCTGCAGGTTCTGCTTTACAAGCTTCAGCTCGAGCTCGATGCTCTCATACTGGTCCTCAAACCTCCCGAGGGCCTCTGTGAGCTCGGCCTCCCCCCTGCCCTCCGCGGCATAGCCGCCGCCGGGCAGGCGCTTTGTCAGTCTTTCCATGTAATCCACCTCTCAGTTTTCCCCGCCGCCGAGGCTCTCTATCTTTGAAACCGGCGTCGGGCGGTTGTCGCCGTGGCGCACGAACAGCATCGTCACAAACGCGAGCAGCACGCACACGCTGCCGTACGGGAACAGCACCGTCATGCCCAGCGTGTCCATCAGCGCGCCGGAGACTATGGGCGTGACGGTCTGCGCCGCCATGCTCGCCGTGTAGTAGAAGCCGGTGTATTTGCCGACGTCGCTCCCGCGGGAGAGCTCCACTACCATCGGGTAGCTGTTCACGTTTATGGTCGCCCAGCCGATGCCGGCGGTGGCGAAGAGTATGTTCATAACGAGCGGCGACGTGCCCGCGCGGACAAAGCTGCCGAGCAGGAAAGAGCCGCCGAGTATCACTATGCCGGCGAGTATCGTCTTTCTCCGGCCGAAGCGGGAGGCCACTGCTCCTACAGGTATGTAAGCCACTATCGCCGCACCGGTGGCTATCGTGAGCGTGGAGTTGTAGTCCAGGCCGAGCACGCTCGAGGCGTAAACCGAGTATTTGCTCGTCACGGCGTTGTAGCCGAAGAACCAGAGCACAACGGAGGCCAGTATCAGCAGCAGGGACTTGCGCTCCGCCTTCTGCAGCTTCCTGTCCCCCGCCGCCTCCTCTGCCTCGTCCACGAGGCCGAGCCGCTCGCTCTCCTCCTGCATCTCGCGCACGAGCGCGGGCTCCTTCACGCGCCAGAGGAATATCAGCAGCGAGCCGAGCATCAGCCCGGAAATCGCGGCGAAAAACACCGTGTAACTCATCAGGGCGTTTTCAGGAGAGCCGGTGCCGAAAACGCTGCCGAGCAGCAGCACTATTATGCCGCCCGCGGCACCCATGAGGTTTATCACCGCGTTCGCCTTGCTGCGCAGCGGCTTTATCGTCACGTCCGGCATCAGCGCCACCGCCGGGCTTCGGAAGGTGGCCATGCTGAGCAGCACTATAAGCAGCACGGCGACAAAAATAATCAGCGGCGTCCTGTTCTGCGCCGTGACCTGCGCGGCGTAGGCCTGGCGCGCGGGGACGACGTAGTCGGTATAGTCCTCGTTCACGCTGCCGGACTCGTCGCGGATTGAAATCGCGGCGAATTCCTCGCGCGTGAACTCGTCCTGTATGTCCATCACAACGCCGTCCGGCGTTGTGATGGTGAGACCGGCGTCATACAGCGTCTCCTGCGCCGCAGGGTTCTCTACCGCCACGTCCTCGAGGGCGTTTCTCTGCAGGTTGTCCGCAAAGGAGAGGACGACGAGGAACACTGCGGCCATTACGGTGCCGAAGATTATGTACGGCGTGCGCCGGCCGAGCCTGCTCCTGCACCTGTCGGACAGGGTGCCGAAAAGCGGCAGCAGAAACAGCGCGAGCACGTTGTCCAGCGCCATTATGACGCCGGAGAGGCTCTGCGACATGCCGAACTTGTCCGTAAGTATTTTAGGTATGATGGTGTCATACGCCTGCCAGAAGGCTGTGATCAGGAAGAATGCGAAGCCAACGAAAACTGTCTTTTTATAATTCAGCTTCATGTTTTACCTCCCCGTGGTGAAAAGTTCACAATTACAAGTTTATACTATTGCAGTCCACAATTCAACACAAATTAAAGATTTGACGTAAACCTTACCATGTTGTAAAATGAAATTAAAAAAGGCCGCTGCCTTTACGGCGCGGCAGCAGGAGGTCGGCTGAAAGATGGGTAAAAAGCTTGTGATCGGGCTCACCGCCGCGGGTGCGGCTGCCGCCGGGGCCTTTGCCTTCATGATAGCGCCCGCAAGGCGCGACGATAAAAAAACCGCGCCGTTTTACGGCCGCAATTACGCCCACCGCGGGCTGCACAAGATGGACAAGAGCGTCCCCGAAAACTCCATCCCCGCCTTCGACGCCGCCGCGCGCATCGGCTACGGCGTGGAACTCGACGTGCACCTCAGCGCGGACGGGGAGGTCGTCGTGTTCCACGACGACAATTTGCAGCGCATCTGCGGCGTGGACGCGCGCGTCGACTCCCTCACCTGGGCCGAGCTCAGCCAGCTCAGGCTCTGCGGGACGCCGAACCGCATCCCCCTCCTCTCCGAAGTGCTCGCGGTAATAGACAACCGCTGCCCCATAATAGTCGAGCTGAAGCGCAGCCGGCGCAACGCCGAGCTCTGCCGCAAGACGTACGAACTCCTCAGCGCGTACAACGGCCGCTACTGCATAGAGAGCTTTGACCCGCGGATCGTGTTCTGGTTTCGCCGCCGCGCGCCGGAGGTGCTCCGTGGCCAGCTCTCCGCGCGCATGTCCGAGCTCTCAAAGAGCTGCGGAAAGGCGCAGGCTTTCTGCCTGAGCCGACTGCTCACGAACTTTATCGCAAGGCCGCATTTCATCGCGTACCAGGTCGGGCGCAAGCCCCTCGCGGTGAAGCTCTGCGAGCTGATGGGCGCGATGAGGGTGGCCTGGACCAGCCTTGAGTGGAAAACCGAGGAGAAGGCCGACGCGGTGATTTTCCAGTACTACCGCCCGCGCGTAAAGTACAAATAAGCTGCAAAAACCGGCCCCCGGAAATCCGGGGGCCGGTTTCTTATCGTTTTATTCAGGCCTCGCGCAGGTACTGGAAGGACACGTCGATGACGACGTTCTCCGCGGGCATTACAAAATAGTAGCTCCCATCCTCGGCGCAGCCGACCTCGAGCCGCACGCCCGCCGCGGTTATCGCGGCGATGGAGGCGGTCTCGTACCCGCCGTAGGGGCTGATGGTGAAGCTCACCGTGCTGCCCTCAGCGCCGTTGGACGCGCTCGGCGTCACGGAGCCGCCGCGCTCGGCGTTGGCAGTTATCTCAAAGGTGCTCCCGCCCGTCTGACCGTACAGCTCCGGCAGCGCGCCGACGACTGCGTCCGGCCCGCCGTCGTTGCCCGACGCGGTCGTCGGGAAGGACAGGACGGAGAAGCAGAGCACCGCAATGAATATGAGCATTGGGAGCGTAACGCCGTTTTTCTTCATCGTAGCAGGGACCTCACTTTGATTAACATAATACTAACCGGTAATCTAATGATACTTGCAGTTATGTAAATTCGCAACCAAAAATTCAGATACAGTTAGTTACAAAATGGACATAATAATTACAATTTTGTTTTTACGTCTACCGCCCTCCACCTGGCCGGGAGAAAAAAAGCACCGGCCGCAGCCGGTGCTTTTTTGGATCGCTGTTCAGTTCAGAGCTTGAGGTCGCCCTCTTTTATCCAGCCTATCCTGCGGCAGAGCAGCCCGAGCGCCCAGCATATCACCGCCGGGAGCACGAAGCAGACGAGCACGAGGCCGAGATAGTCGAACCAGGTGGGGTCGATGGCAGCCGCGCCGTTGGCAAGGGCCTCTGCGCTGGGCTCCAGCCAGCCGGTCCAGACACCGATGGGTCCACACAGGCCGCAGGTGCCCATGCCGGAGTTGATCGGCGCGCCGTTCATCTCCAACTTGAATATGCAGGTGGCGATGGGACCGGTTATCATGCTGGTGACGATGGCGGGTATCCATATCTTCGGGTTGCGCACGATGTTGCCCATCTGCAGCATGCTGGTGCCCAGGCCCTGGCTCACCAGGCCGCCCCAGCGGTTCTCGCGGAAGCTCATGACGGCGAAGCCGACCATGTTCGCGCAGCAGCCTGCCACCGCCGCGCCGCCGGCCAGGCCCGTCAGCTGCAGCACTGCGCAGATGGCCGCGGAGGAGATAGGCAGCGTGAGCGCTATGCCCACCAGGGCGGATACGACGATGCCCATCAGGAAGGGCTGGAGCTCGGTGGCCATGCGGATGAGCTCGCCCACATAGTTCGCAGCTGTGCCTATGGGCGGGGCGACGACGGCCGCCAGCGCTACGCCGACGAAAATTGTCACCAGCGGCGTGACCAGTATATCTATGGGTGTCTCCTTGCTGACGGCCTTGCCGAACTCCGCGGCAATGATGGCCACAACCAGAACGGCCAGCGGCCCGCCGGCCCCGCCCAGATCGTTCGAGGCCCAGCCGACCGTGGCCAGGGAGAACAGCACCAGCGGCGGGCACTTGAGCGCCCAGCCTATGGCGACCGCCATGGCCGGCCCGCTCATGGAGCTGGCATAGCCGCCGACGGTGGAGAATATCTC
>DVGA01000073.1 GCA_018712985.1 Candidatus Scatomorpha intestinavium | reverse complement strand
GCCCTGAGCGGCGCTCAGGTTTTGCGCGCAGGGATTGAACATGCGTCGATTGCGCCGCGCGGGTGGCCGTGGTATCCTGTAGGCGAGGTGATTTCATGCGCATCAACGAGATAATACGTGAAAAGCGACGCAAGCTTGGCCTAACTCAGGAGCAGGCGGCGGAGCGCCTCGGCGTGACGGCCTCCGCCGTGAACAAATGGGAGCGCGGCGCGAGCCTGCCGGACATCACGCTGCTCCCGGCCCTCGCGCGGCTGTTGGGCGTGGACCTGAACACGCTGCTGGACTTCAGCGAGGAGCTGACGGACGCGCAGATAGGCGAATTCGTAAATTCCCTCGACGGCACGGTGCGCTTGGAGGGCTACGCCGCGGCTTTTGAGCGCGCGGAGGAGAAAATCCGCGAATACCCGAGCTGCGAAAAGCTGCTGATCTCCGCGGCGTATTATCTTGACGGGGCGATGTACCTCTACGGAGCGGAGGAGGCCGGATACAGGGAGAAGTTAGACTCCTGGTACGACCGGCTCGCCGAAAGCCGGGACGGCGAGATACGCGAAGCCGCGCTGGTGATGGTGCTCAGCCGCTGCCGCAAAAACGGCGAGCTCGACCGGGTGGAGCGGATAATAAACTCCCTCCCGCGCGCGCAGATCGACCGTCGCGAGCAGCTCGCGCTGCTGTACGCCGCACAGGGGCGCGCGGACGAGGCCCGGGCCATCTATCAAAGCCGCGCGCTGGAGGGCATATCCGAGGCCGTTACGGCAATGATGCACCTGATGGAGGACGCGCTGAAATCCGGCAGGGAGGAGGACGCGGAGAGCATCGCCGCGGCAATAGAGGGCGTGAGCTCCGCGGCGGGCCTGCCCGAGTGGATGTGGCTCTCGGCGCGGATCGAGCTCGCGGAGTCCGCCGGCAGGGCGGCGGAGCGCGCCGGGCTCATGGAGCGGCTGAAGCGCTCGCTCGACACGCCCTGGGAGCCGGAGGGCAGCCCGATATACAATTTCCTCTCCGGCGGCGGCGTGAACGTCCTGACGGGCCGCCTCCGGGAGCTGCTCGAGCGTGAGGAGGAAAAGAGCGGCTCCGCTGGCTGATAATCAACGAAAAAGGCGCACGCCGTAAAGCGTGCGCCTTCCGAATTTTATTCACTTCACGTTGCAGACGAGCTCGCCGTTTTCCACATCGAGCACGAGCGTGCTGCCGGCCGGGAGCTCCCCGGCGAGTATGCGTTTGGCGATCAGCGTCTCCGCGCTGCTCTGCAGATAGCGCCGCAGCGGGCGCGCGCCATAGAGCGGGTCATAGCCGCGGTCGATTATGAGCGCCTTGGCCTCGTCCGTGAGCTCAAGGCCCAGCGAGCGGTCAGCCAGGCGGGAGCGCAGGCCGTCCACCATTATGTCGATGATGCCGGTGAGGTTCTCGCGGGTGAGCGGGCGGAACATGATTATCTCGTCCAGCCTGTTGAGGAATTCGGGGCGGAACGCGCCGCGCAGCTCGCGCCTTACGGCCTCCTGCGCCTCCTCGCTGATGCTGCCGTCGGGCTTTATGCCCTCAAGCAGGTACTGGCTGCCGAGGTTGCTGGTGAGGATGATGATGGTGTTCTTGAAGTCCACCGTGCGGCCCTGGCTGTCGGTTATGCGGCCGTCGTCGAGCACCTGGAGCAGGATGTTGAAGACATCCGGGTGGGCCTTTTCCACCTCGTCGAAGAGCACGACGGAGTACGGCGCGCGGCGCACGGCCTCGGTGAGCTGGCCGCCCTCGTCATAGCCGACGTACCCCGGGGGCGCGCCGATAAGGCGGGAGACGGAGTATTTCTCCATATACTCGGTCATGTCTATGCGCACCATGTTGCGCTCGTCGTCGAACAGGCACTCGGCCAGGCTCTTTGCCAGCTCCGTCTTGCCCACGCCGGTGGGGCCGAGGAAGAGGAAGCTGCCTATCGGCCTGTTCGGGTCCGAGATGCCGGCACGCGAGCGCTGTATGGCCTCGGTGACGAGCTTTACGGCCTCGTCCTGGCCCACGACGCGCTTGTGGATGACGCCCTCAAGGTGGAGCAGCTTCTCCCTCTCGCCCTCTACGAGCTTGGCGACGGGGATGCCGGTCCACTTGGCCACGATGTTGGCGATCTCCTCCTCGGTTACCGTGTCGTGCACGAGGGTGTTCTCGCCGCCGCGCTTTTCGGCGCGCTTTTCGGCCTCCTCGAGCTGCTTCTGCAGCGCGGGCAGGTCGGAGTATTTCAGCCTCGCGGCCTTTTCGTACTCAAGGTTCATCTGGGCGTTCTCGATCTCGCCGTTCATGTGCTCGATCTCGCCCTTTATGCGCTTGACCTCGTCCACGCTGTCGCGCTCGGCCTCCCAGCGGGACTTCATCGCGTTGAATTTGTCCTTCTGCTCGGCCAGCTCCGCGCGGAGCTTCTCGAGCCTGTCGCGGCTGAGCTGGTCGTCCTCCTTTTTCAGGGCCATCTCCTCTATCTCAAGCTGCATTATCCTGCGGCGGATATCGTCTATCTCGCTGGGCATGGAGTCTATCTCCGTGCGTATCATGGCGCAGGCCTCGTCCACGAGGTCTATGGCCTTGTCGGGCAGGAAGCGGTCGGTTATATAGCGGTTAGAGAGCGTGGCCGCGGCGACAAGGGCGTTGTCGTGTATGCGCACGCCGTGGAAGATCTCATAGCGCTCCTTCAGCCCGCGGAGGATGGATATCGTGTCCTCCACCGTGGGTTCCGCGACCATGACGGGCTGGAAGCGGCGCTCGAGCGCGGCGTCCTTCTCGATGTACTTGCGATATTCGTCCAGCGTGGTCGCGCCGATGCAGTGCAGCTCGCCGCGCGCCAGCATGGGCTTTAAGAGGTTGCCCGCGTCCATGCTGCCCTCGGTCTTGCCCGCGCCGACAATGGTGTGCAGCTCGTCGATGAAGAGGATTATCTTCCCCTCGCTGCGCTTTATCTCCTCGAGCACGGCCTTCAGCCGCTCCTCGAAC
>DVGA01000072.1 GCA_018712985.1 Candidatus Scatomorpha intestinavium | reverse complement strand
CGTTCAGCCATTTCATGCCAAGCACCTGATCTTGGATAAAGTCCCATACGCCCATACAAAAACCTCACTTTCCATTTCATGGACAACATATCAAAACTTTTTGATGTATTGCACCGAAGGAAACGCCATCTAAATTAGATGGCGTTTCTATCCACAACGGGGACAGGTGCTCTCTTGTTCTGCATCTGGAGTTGTCAATTTTTTCAGCAGTTCGATTGCATAGTCCCTACCTGAAGAACTCAGTCGGTAGTGCGTCCATTTGCCCTCCTGGCGACTGACGACAATGCCGGAATCGCAGAGGATCTTCATGTGGTAGGAGAGGCCGGGCTGCGTCAAGTCCAACGGCTCCTGCAGGACGCAGGCGCACTTTTCGCCGCTCCGCAGCTGCTCGAGGATTGCAAGCCGCTTCGGGTCGCAGAGCGCCTTGAATACCTTTGCCTGCTCCTGATACGCTGTCCCCATGCTCCCGCCTCACATCAAAAATAATTTATGTGAAAAGTATAATCGTCCCTCCTCAAATTGTCAACACTTTGTTTTATGGGCGTTTTCGCTCCTCAATCGCCCGGCTCTTCCAAATTCCCCCTAACGCATAGCGCCCAGCAAACTGCGGATACTAAATCCTGCATAAAGAAACAAAGGCAGGAGGAGTAACCATGAAAGCCACCGGCATCGTTCGCCGCATCGACGACCTCGGCCGCGTCGTTATCCCCAAGGAGATCCGCCGCACCATGCGCATCCGCGAGGGCGACCCACTGGAGATATTCACCGACAAGGACGGGGAGGTCATATTCAAAAAATACTCGCCCATCGGCGAGCTCTCAGACTTCGCGGCGCAGATCTGCGATTCGCTGCACAAGTCCACCGACGCCATCGCCGCCGTCTGTGACAGGGACGCCGTCATCGCCGTGGCCGGCGGGGGCAGGCGCGAGCTGCTCGACAAGCGCATCAGCCCCGAGCTGGAACAGATTATGGAGTCGCGCCGGCTCTACCGCCAGGACGGCGCGGCCTGTTCCGTGCCGGTCACGGAGGGGGAGTCCGGCTACTGCGTCGCGGTCGCCGCGCCCGTGATTTCCGAGGGCGACGTCATGGGCTGCGTGATTTTCGCCGCAGCGAAGAATTCCCCGCCCCCGGGCGAGGTCGAGCACAAGCTCGCGCAGACCGTCGCGGCCTTCCTCGGCAAGCAGATGGAATCCTGACCAGGCTGAACCCGGAGGCCCGCACTGTGTGCAGCCAAAGGGGACACAAGCGTTAATGCAGGGGCGAAGGGGCCATGTATGGCCCCTTCGCCCCTGTTCAAGAAATTTTTCTTTACAAATTGCCGCCGATGTGATATCTTACCATAGCACGCCCGCGTAACTGGGTCCTGGGGGCCCTTTCCCCCCGGCACTCGGGCGCCGGGTCTTTACAGAACAGAAAGGATTGATAAGCATGATCACCAAGGAGCAGAAGACCACCGTCATTCTGGACAACGCCACCCACGAGGGCGACACCGGCTCTCCGGAGGTCCAGATCGCCATTCTCTCCGAGCGCATCCGCCAGCTCACCGAGCACCTGAAGCAGCATCCGAAGGACGATCACAGCCGTCTGGGCATGTACAAGATGGTCGGCAAGCGCCGCCGTCTGCTCGACTACCTCGCCAGGAAGGACATCGAGCGTTACCGCGCCATTATCGCCAAGCTGGGCATCCGCAAGTAAGCGTGCGCCCACGGCCGCGGTTCCGAGGGGAATGAAGGTTTGAAAGTGGGGGACAATTCAATATGTCCCCCACTTTTTTGCGCCCTCGCGCCGCAAGAATGTAAAACACGCGGAGCCGCCGTAGTATTTGACAAAGCGGGCAATGTGTTGTGCGCGCAAAGCGTACAATACATTGCAGGTTTTCTCAAGTGCTACCGGCCAAGCTCCGCCTGAAATCAGAACCCTGAAAGGAGCCAAACCAATGATTATCAAGCACAAGGAATTCCCTAACCGCCGCGTGTACGAGATCGATTACTGCGGCCGCCCGCTGCGCATGGAGGTCGGGCGCATGTGCGAGCTGGCCAACGCCGCCGTGCTCGTCTCCTACGGCGAGACCACCGTGCTCGTGGCCGTCACCGCCTCCCCCCGCCCGAGGGACGGCATCGACTACTTCCCCCTCAGCGTCGACTTCAACGAGAAGCTCTATGCCGTGGGCCGCATCCCCGGCAGCTTCATGCGCCGCGAGGGCCGGCCGAGCCTGCCCGCTGTGCTCGCCAGCCGCCTGATCGACCGCCCGATGCGCCCGCTCTTCCCGAGCGACCTCAGGAACGACGTGGCCATCCAGTGCGAGGTCCTCTCCGTGGACCGCGACTGCTCGCCCGAGATAACCGCCATGATCGGCGCCTCCGCCGCCGTCTCCATCAGCGACGTGCCCTTCAATGGCCCCATCGCCGGCATCAGCCTCGGCTGGGACGGGGAGAAATACCTCTTCAACCCCACCAAGGCCGAGCGCGAGACCAATAAGATGACCGTCACCGTCGCCGCCACCCACAAGAAGGTCGTCATGATCGAGGCCGCCGCGGACCAGATCCCGGAGGACATCATGTACGAGGGCATCGTGCAGGCGCACGAGAAGGTGCAGCCCGTGCTCGACCTCATCGACAAGATGGTCGAGGAGATCGGCAAGCCCAAGTTCGAGTATGAGCACGCGGACTTCGACGAGGAGCTCTTCAGCAAGATAGTGGACGCCACCATGGAAGAGGCCATGGCCGCCATGGACACGGACGACAAGAACGTCCGCGAGGAGCGCTGGAACAAGCTCATCGAGCACTGGCACGAGCTCTTCCTCGCCGACTATCCGGAGATGGACAAGTACCTCGAGGAGATAACCTATAAGTTCCAGAAGAAGATCGTCAAAAAGTGGCTGCTCGAGGGCCACCGCGTCGACGGCCGCGCGATGAACGAGATCCGCCCCCTCGCCGCCGAGGTCGGCGTAATCCCCCGCGTGCACGGCAGCGGCCTCTTCACCCGCGGGCAGACACAGGTGCTCTCCATCGCCACGCTGAACACCCTCTCCATGTCCCAGAAGCTCGACACCATCTGGGAAGAGGAAGAGAAGCGCTTCATGCACCACTACAACTTCCCCGGCTACTCCACCGGCGAGGCCAAGCCCCAGCGCAGCACCGGCCGCCGCGAGTACGGCCACGGCGCGCTGGCGGAGAAGGCCCTCGAGCCCGTCATCCCCAGCGTTGAGGACTTCCCCTACGCCATCCGCGTGGTGAGCGAGGTGCTCAGCTCCAACGGCTCCACCTCCCAGGGCTCCATCTGCGGCAGCACCCTCGCGCTGATGGACGCCGGCGTGCCCATAAAGGCCCCCGTGGCCGGCATCTCCTGCGGCCTGATCCAGGACGGGGACGACTTCACCACCTTCATCGACATCCAGGGCGTCGAGGACTTCCACGGCGAGATGGACTTCAAGGTCGCCGGCACCAAGACCGGCATCACCGCCATCCAGATGGACCTGAAGAACGACGGCCTGAAGCACGAGATCATCAAGGAGGCCCTTGAGATCACCCGCGAGGCCCGCTACCAGATCCTCGACGAGATCATGCTCCCCTGCATCGGCGAGCCGCGCAAGGAGCTGGCCAAGACCGCGCCCAAGATGATAAAGATGACCATCAACCCGGACAAGATCCGCGAGGTCATCGGCTCCGGCGGCAAGGTCATCCAGAAGATCTGCGCCGACACCGGCTGCAAGATCGACATCGAGGACTCCGGCAACATCTATATCGCCTCCGAGGACATCGAGGCCTGCCGCGCCGCCCGCGCCACCATCGAGAGCATCGTGTTCGAGCCCGAAGTCGGCAAGCTGTACTACGGCAAGGTCGTGCGCATCATCCCGATCGGCGCGTTCGTCGAGCTCGCCCCGGGCAAGGACGGCATGATCCACATCAAGGACCTCGAGTTCAAGCGCACCGAGAAGGTTGAGGACGTGCTGAACATCGGCGACATGACCTGGGTCAAGGTCATGGAGATCGACGACCGCGGCCGCGTGAACCTCTCCCGCAAGGACGCCATCAAGGAGCGCGAGGCCATGGGCCTGCGCGACTGAGCGCTGATAAGCAAAGTGAAAAGCCCCGGCTCCCATTTGGGAGCCGGGGCTCATGTATTTCGCCGTATTCTCAATCAGCGCGGCCGGTTATCAGCTCGTAGGTCCGCCGCGCGATCCCGAGCTCCTCGTTGGCCGGCAGCACCAGGGCGCGCACCCCGCTGCGCACGGTGGATATCTGCCTCAGCCCCTCGCCGGGGGCGCCGTTCGCGTCGTTGTCTATCTCGAGGCCGAGGAACTTCAGCGCCTCGCACACCCTGCGGCGTATCTCCGGGCTGTTTTCGCCTATCCCGCCGGTGAAAACTATGTTGTCCAGCCCGCCCAACTCCGCCGCGAAGGCCCCGGCGTACCTCACGATCTGGTTCACGAACATATCTATGGCGAGCGCGGCCCTCTCATTGCCCTCCTCCGCCGCGGCCTGCACCAGCCTCATGTCGCCGGAGACGCCGGAAACGCCGCGCAGCCCGCCGTTTTTCGCCAGGCCGGAGAGCACCTCGTCCATGCCCATGCCCTCGCTCAGGAGGTACGGCACCACGTAGGGATCCAGGTCCCCCGTGCGGTTCGCGTGCATCACGCCCGTCTGCAGCGAGAAGCCGAAGCTCGTGTCCACGCTCTTCCCGTCCTCGATGGCGCAGAGCGAGCAGCTCCCGCCGAGGTGGCAGGAAACGGTCCTGCCCGTAGCGCCGAAGGCCTCCGAGAGCGTCTCCGCCACATACGAGTGGGACGCGCCGTGGTAGCCCATGCGCCGTATGCCGTACTTCTCGTACCACTCATACGGCACGGCGAACATCGTCCGCTCGCGGGGTATGGTGGCGTGGAAGGCAGTCTCAAAAACGCCCACGAGCTTCGCGCCCGGCATCAGCTCCCGGAAGCGGCCTATCGCCTCAAGGTACGGCCCGTTGTGCGCCGGGGCCACGAAGAGATAGGCCCGCATGGCCTCCATGACCTCGTCCGTCAGCTCGTGTACGCCGTAATAGCCCTTCGCCAGCACGGTCTTGAAGCCAACCGCGGCCACCTCGTCCGCGCTCTCCGCCGCGCCGTGCTCGGAGCACATGTCCTCGAGGAAGAGGCGTATGCCCTCGGTGTACGTCGGCACATGGCAGCCCACGCTGCGCTCCTCGTGGCCCGTGAGGCGGTTTTTGTATGTATATATCGCGTCGTCCCCGCCCACGCGCTCTATGCGCGCTTCACAGAGCACCCGCTCCGAGGGCATGTCATAGAGCTTGAACTTCAGCGAGGTGCTGCCCACGTTGCTCACAAGCAGTTTCATCCGTCTGCCTCCTCCGTAAACACATATCCCGGGTCCTCGGACGGCTCAACCGGCGCCGTGGCCTCCACGTCCCACGTGTCTCCCGTTCCCTCAGCCGGGGAGTCCGTGCTTTCGGCCGGCTGTCCGCTTTCAGCGGGCTGCTCGCTCTCCGCCGGCTGCTCGCTCTCCGCCGGCTGCGCGCTCTCGGAGGGCTCGGGGCTCGGCGAGGGCGTGGAGGGGAGGTTGTTCAGGAAGGAGTCCTCCCCTCCGGCCACGTAGCCCGCCGTGGAGTAGAAGCCCGAGGACGAGTGCGTAAGCAGGTTCACGTTCGACTCTGTCACCGGCGTGTCGTACGGGTTCAGGTAGTTGTTTATCATCTCCAGCCAGGCGCTCACGTCCACGGAGACGTAGGATATGCCGCGTATGCTGTCGGCGTAGTTGCCGGGCATGGTGTAGAAGTGTATATCCTCGCTGCTGCACATCAGGAACTGCCGCGCGAAGAAGGCCAGGTTCTCCGTCGTCATGTTCGTCTCCACGTATTCGGTGAAGATGTCTATGAACTCCGTCAGGTGCGGGATACTGCCGAGCGTGAGGAACTGGCTCGCTATGCTCATCAGGAAGTCCTGCTGCGTGCCTATGCGCCCGATGTCCGCAGAAGCGTAGCCGGAGCGGAAGCGCATCACGCCTATGGCCTGCTCGCCGGTCAGGTGCTGCATCCCCGCCTCGAGGTCGATGGTCAGGTCCTGCGTCGGGTCATAATAGTGCATGTCCACCGGCACGTCGTAGTCCACGCCGCCTATGGCGTTCACCAGCTCCACAAAGGCCTGCAGATCCACCACGGCGTAAACATCCACGTCGAAGCCTATCATGTCCCTTATCCCGTCGAGCAGGCGGCCGACGCCGTCGCCGTCGCTGTTCACGCCGCGGAGATATAGCTCGTTTATCTTCTTCGTGCTGCCGGTGATGTTCATAAGCGTGTCGCGCGGGATGCTGACGACGTTTATCTCGTGCGTCTCCACGTCAAAGCGCCCGACCATAATCGTGTCGGTGTGATATGCCACCTTGTCCAGCCCGACTATCAGGAAGGTGTACATGTTCTCGTTCAGGCTCGCCGGCGCGCCCGCGTTCGGGTCCTCCGTGGGCTCCGGCGTGGCGGAGGCGTCCGGGCTCTCCGGCGCCTCGGTCGGGGCCACGGTGTTCAGCCCGGAGGACGGGCGCTCGGGCGGCTCCTCCCAGAGCATGTACCACGCCGCGACGGCGCATATGAGCGCCAGCACGCAGCAGACTATCATCGTCGCCATTTTGGCCGCGCAGCCCATCCTGCGCCTGCGCGGCGGCTTGTTCCCCGCCGCCCCCGCCGTATTCGCCGGCGTTTTCCCCGCCTGGGGCGCCGGTTTTTTTGCCGGCTTCTTCGCCTCGTGCGCGCCGTGCTCGTTGCCGTTTATTTTCATGCCGCAGCCTCTCTCTTATTTTAATATAACAGTCCCGTGTGCCGGGCCTATATAGTATAGACGCATTTGCCGGGGCAAAAGTTAACGCAAAGCAAATTTTTTCGTGTATTTCTTGACAGCCCTGCCGCCAGGTGCTTAAATACCCGTGGACGAAACCAAAGTTACGCCCTGCAAAAAAAGCGGCCGGCGTCCGCGAAAGGGGAAAGATATGGACAGCGAAAACGAAAAGCGCCCCCAAAAGGAGCGCGCTCCCAAGCCGCCGAAGGAGCCGAGGCAGAAGGAAACCCGCGCAAAAGAGCCCCGGGAGGCCAGGGATAAAAAAGAAAAGGAACAGCGCCGCCGCGAGCGGCCGATAGAGGCCAGCGAGGTCTTCGTCGCGGCGGAGGAGAGCTCCAACGATATTTTCCGCAAGCGGCTAACCTATCTCATGAACGGCAACAACCCGCAGGGCAAGGCGGTGAACATCCAGGAGCTGGCGGACGCCGTCGGCGTCTCGCGCCCGGCCATAAGGAAATACCTCAAGCCCAAGGGCGCGCCCACGACGCCCTCCGCCGCCACCGTCTGCGCCATCGCGCGCTATTTCGGCACCACGCCGGATTTCCTGCTCGGCTTCGACGAGCCGGACACCGAGGCGGCGAGGAAGGCCCTTGAGAGCGATTACTACAACGCCCTCGGGCTGAACCAGCGCACCATAGACCTGCTGCGCGCGCTGCGCGAGCGGCAGGGGGACGAGCGCGCTTCCGCCGGGGCAGCCGCCCTGATGAGCATGCTCGACAGGCAGGTCGCCGCCTTCGCGGAGGACGCCCTCCGCCTGCTCGAGGACCGCTCCTAAACCGCCGCCGGGCCGCCGAGGCGCGGCCTCAATGCGTCCAGCGCGGAGGCGAGCTTTTCCCCGTCCTCGGAGAAAATCGAGGCTATTAGCCCATCTTCGCCACTTATATCGAGGCTCAACCCCTTGAATTCAAGGCAGCCGCAGCCGCACTTGGCAAAGCGTGAGCGCTCGCGCAGCTCCGCGGAGCGTATGTCCTCAAGCGGCACCGCGCACACGCGCAGCCCGTCGCGGTAATAAAAAGCGATCTTGCCCACTCTCCCGGCCCCGGCCTTTTCCGCCGCGGCGTAGTCGGCCGCGAGCTCCACGCCGCCTGCGGACTTCCCGGAGGGCGTGTAGAACCTTATAGGCATTTCAACAGCTCCTCTTTCAATAATAAGAATTATTATTGAAATTGTACCATAAAGGGCTTGCCATTGCAAGCAAAATCTTGCCCGGGCGCGAAATTTCCCGCCCGGCCCAGGAGGCATATCCCACCTTGAAAAAACTCCTCAGCGCCTTTTTCGACCGGCGCTTCCTGAAATTCTGCCTGGTCGGCGTGGCCAACACGCTCATCGGCTCGGCCGTCATGTTCGGGCTCTATAACCTCGCCCACTGCTCCTACTGGTTTTCCAGCGCCATGAACTACATCGTGGGCAGCGTGGTCAGCTATTTTCTGAACAAGCACTTCACCTTCCGCTCCAGCGAGCGCGGCTGGCGGGAGATCGCCCGCTTCGCGCTGAATGTCGCCGTGTGCTACCTGATAGCCTACAGCGCGGCGCAGCCCTTCGTCGAGTGGCTGCTCAAGGACGTGAGCGTCACCGTGCGCGACAATGTCGCAATGCTCGCGGGCATGGTCATCTATACGGCGCTCAACTATCTCGGCCAGCGCTTTTTCGCCTTCCGCGGCGCCTCCGGCGGCGGACGCGGCGGCGCCGGGGAGGAAAAGTGAGCTTTCCGGAGAAAAACAGGCCGGAATCGGCGGCATTTTTCTAAAAAAGCCCTTGCGCAACGCACACAACTTTGCTATAATACTTGGGCATTACGCACGGACGGGCGATCCCCGGCCCCGTGGCCGAAAGGCTGGGCCGCGGGGAAACGACCCCGCCGGAGGTAATTAACGAAATAAAGGAGGAAAAACAAACAATGGCAGTCGTATCTATGAAGCAGCTCCTGGAGGCCGGCGTGCACTTCGGCCACCAGACCCGCAGGTGGAACCCCAAGATGGCGGAGTACATCTACTGCGAGCGCAACGGCATCTATATCATCGACCTGCAGAAGACCGTCAAGAAGCTCGAGGAGGCGTACAATTTCGTGCGCGAGCTGGCCGAGAACGGCCAGAACATCCTCTTCGTAGGCACGAAGAAGCAGGCGGCCGAGGCCGTCAAGGAAGAGGCCGAGCGCGTCGGCCAGTACTACGTCAACGCCCGCTGGCTCGGCGGCATGCTCACCAACTTCAGGACCATGCGCGGCCGCATCGACCGCCTGGCCCAGCTTGAGAAGATGCAGAACGACGGCACCTTCGACATGCTGCCCAAGAAGGAAGTCATGAAGCTCATGGGCGAGATGGCCAAGCTCGAGAAGTATCTCGGCGGCGTCAAGGACATGAAGAAGCTCCCCGGCGCCCTGTTCGTCATCGACTCCCGCAAGGAGCACAACGCCATAGCCGAGGCCCGCAAGCTGCACATCCCCATAATCGCCATCGTCGACACCAACTGCGACCCCGATGAGGTCGACTACGTCATCCCCGCCAACGACGACGCCATCCGCGCCATCAAGCTGATAAGCGCCACCATGGCCAACGCCGTGCAGGAGGGCCACCAGGGCGCCGACGCTTCCGCCGCTGAGGCCGAGGCTGAGGCCGAGAAGGTTGAAGAGCCCGGCGACGCCGAGTAATTCCCACCAAAAACCGATATTTTACGGAAGGATTGATATAAATGGGCTTCACAGCAGCAGATGTTAAGAATCTCCGCGAGATGACCGGCGTCGGCATGATGGACTGCAAGAAGGCTCTTGCCGCCAGCGACGGCGATATGGACAAGGCCGTTGAGTGGCTGCGCGAGAAGGGTCTCGCCGCCGCCCAGAAGAAGGCCGGCCGCATCGCGGCCGAGGGCATGGCTTACGCCTATGTCTGCGAGGAGTGCGGCGTCGGCTCCATAGTCGAGGTCAACGCCGAGAGCGACTTCGTCGCCAAGAACGACCTCTTCGTCGAATTCGTGCAGAACGTCGCCAAGGTTGTCGCCAAGGACGATCCCGCCGATATCGACGCCCTGTTCGCGTGCAAGTACCCCGGCAGCGACAAGACCGTGCTCGAGGAGCAGAACGACAAGGTCCTCGTCATCGGCGAGAATATCAAGGTCCGCCGCTTCGCGCGCTACGCCACCGGGCTGAACGTCCCCTACGTCCACATGGGCGGCCGCATCGCCGTGCTCATGAACCTCGAGGTGGGCGCCGGCTTTGAGAAGAACGAGACCGTTGCCGAGCTCGGCCGCGACCTCGCCATGCAGGTCGCCGCGCTGAACCCCGAGTTCCTCGACAAGAGCGACGTCTCCGAGGAGTTCATCGAGAACGAGAAGCGCGTCCGTCTCCTTCAGGCCAAGGAGGATCCGAGGAACGCCAACAAGCCGGAAGCCATCATCGAGAAGATCGTCATGGGCGGCCTCTCCAAGTATTATAAGGAGATCTGCCTCATGCAGCAGCCGTTCGTGAAGGACGACAAGGTCTCCGTCGAGGAGCACGTGGCCGCCGTCGCCAAGCAGCTCGGCACCACCATCGCCGTCAAGGCCTACACCCGCTTCGAGAAGGGCGAGGGCATTGAGAAGCGCCAGGACGACCTCGCCGAGGAAGTCGCCAAGCTCATCAAATAAAAAACAGCTCAAAAGCCGGGGCCAATGGCCCCGGCTTTTTCCTGCCTGCGCCGCACTGCGGCACGCTATTCCTCCAGGCTCAGCCTGTCTCCCATTTCTTTTGGCGCAACCAAAAGAAATGGGGTGGCAAAAGGGTTTGCAGGGACCCTCGCCCCTGCATAATGGTTTTACAAAGGCTTTCGCCTTTGTCATTGCCATCGCCGCGCCTTGGCGCGGCGCTATGCCTCCGGCCGCTGGCCGGCCTCCACACGCAGTGTGGCCGGACGCAGTCCGGGGGTTGCAATGAGCGGTTTGGGATGATAAGATTGCCATAGAGACTACGGAGGTACATGATATGAGTGCATTTACACGCGAATACCTCGAACTGCTCGGCGAAAAATACCCAAACGAGCCGGCCGTCTGCTCCGAGCTCATAAAGCTGGGGGCCGTGCTCTCCCTGCCCAAGGGCACGGAGCACTTCATCAGCGACCTGCACGGCGAATACGCCGCCGTGCGCCACATATTGAACAACTGCTCCGGCGTGATTCTCGAGAAGGTGCGCCGCCTGTTCGGCGGGAGCCTGGGCGAGGAGCGCTGCCACGCGCTCTGCTCCGTCATATACTACCCGCCGGAGGCCCTGAACGCCCTGCGCGAGCGCGGCGAGCTGGACGATGAGCGCCTGCGCGAGACCATCGAGAGCCTGCGCACGCTGGCAGAGACGCTCTCGAGCAAATACACACGCGGCTATGTCCGCCGTCAGATGCCTCCCGAGTGGGCCTTCGTGCTGGACGAGCTGCTGCACCTGCAGCGCGACGAGGACGCCAACCAGCTCCGCTATCACGACGCGATCGTCTCCTCCATCATAGCCTCCGGCGCGGCCGAGGCCGTCATTGCCGCCCTCGCCGCGCTGATAAAGCGCCTCGCCGTGGAGCGGCTGCACGTTGTGGGCGACATCTTCGACCGCGGCAGCGAGCCCGCGCGCATAGTCGACCTGCTCATGGAGCGCGGCGCGCTGGACATCCAGTGGGGCAACCACGACATACTCTGGCTCGGTGCCGCCGCGGGCTCGCCCGCCTGTATCTTCACCGTGCTGCGCATAACTCTTGAATACGGCAACGAGACAACGCTCGAGCGGCGCTACGGCGTTTCGCTCCGCCCGCTCGTGGACTTCGCCGGGGCGGTGTACGGCTCGCGCGAGAAATCCACGGTGGTCCACGCCCTCTCCGTCCTCGGCTTCAAGTTGGAGGGCCAGATAATCCGCCGCCACCCCGGCTACGGGATGGACGACCGGCTGATGCTCGACCGCGTCGACTTCGCCGCAGGCACCGTCAGGCTGGACGGCGGCACCTATCCGCTCACGCGGCTCGACTTCCCCACCATCGACCCGGAGGGGGGCCGATGCGCCCTCACCGCGGCCGAAGCGGAGCTGGTCGAGGAGTATATCTCCGCCTTCCGGGAGAGCCAGCCCCTCCGGCGGCACCTCGACTTCATATATCAGAACGGCAGCACCTATCTCACCTGCAACGGCAACCTGCTCTATCACGGCTGCATCCCCATGACGCCGGAGGGGCAGTTCGCCCGCGTGCGGCACGGCGGCAAGTGGTATTCCGGCCGCGCGCTGATGGACTATGCGGACGCGGTCGTAAAATCCGCCTGGGCCAGGGCTGACGAGAGCGCCCTGGACATGATGTGGTACCTCTGGTGCGGGCGCAACAGCCCCTTTTCCGGCCGCGAATTCCACACTTTTGAGCGCGCGCTCGTGGCCGATAAGAGCACCTGGGCCGAGCCGCGCAACCCCTATTTTGACCATTGGGAGGACGCTGACGCCGTCAAGCTCATACTCCGCGAGTTCGGCCTCGACCCGGAGACGGGGCATATCATAAACGGCCACACGCCCGTGAAGGCCAAAAAGGGCGAGAGTCCCGTCAAGGCCGGCGGCCGCCTGTTCATCATCGACGGCGGCTTCTGCAAGGCGTATCAGCCCACCACCGGCATCGCCGGGTACACTCTGATATACAACTCCCACGGCATCCGGCTGAAGAGCCACCGTCCCTTTGAGGGCGTGGCAAAGGTCATCGGCGAGAACGCGGACATGGAGAGCGACAGCGTAGTGGTCGAGAGCTTCCCGCGCCGGCGCTACGTGGCGGACACGGACGAGGGCGCGCGCCTCCGCCGCCGCATGGAGGCGCTCGAGGAGCTGCTTGCGCTCTACCGCGGCGGGGAAATGCAGCAGCGGTAAAAATATTTTTGGGAAGGGTATTGACTCCCGCGCAGGTGTGTGCTATTATAATAAGGCTCACAATATCGCGGGGTGGAGCAGTCCGGTAGCTCGTCGGGCTCATAACCCGAAGGTCGATGGGTTCAAATCCCTCCCCCGCAACCAATCGCTTAATGCGATGCAAAAAAATCCCACTCTCCGAGTGGGATTTTTTCTGCCTTCAGCCGCGCCTCGCCTCAGCGCGTATTACCACGCGCCGAAATTTTTGTGAACGGGCATGAGAACATGTTATATCAACGTACAAAAAAGTGCTTCGCGTTTTTCAGAAAAGAGTCCGTTTTGTGCCTCTCAGTGCTTCTCGCGCTGCTGTCATGCCTGTTTGTCCCTTCCGGCGCGGCATACTTCTCATACATAGACTGGGAGACTCTTGCCCAGCTTTTCAGCCTGATGGCGGTGATGAAGGGCCTTCAGGAGGCCAACTTCTTCGTAAGCATGGCAGGGCTCCTGCTGAAGAGGATCAAAAGCACGCGCACTATGCTGTTCGCGCTTGTATTTTTGCCCTTCGTGTGCAGCATGGTAATAACAAACGACGTCGCACTTATCGTATTTGTCCCATTCGGCCTCACCATACTGCGAATGGCGGGCCAGGAGTGCCTCGCCGTTCCTCAGGTGGCGCTGCAGACTGTTGCGGCGAACCTCGGCAGCATGCTGACGCCCATGGGAAATCCCCAAAACCTGTACCTGTACAACCGCTCCGGGATGGGCTTCGGTGAATTCTGCCGTCTGCTGTTCCCTTATTTTCTCGCTTCTGCCGTATGCCTGGCCGCGGCAATACTTCTGATAAAGCCCACGCACATCTCTGCCATCTCCGTGTCTGCCAAAACCGGCGGAAGAAGGAAGCTGTTCTTCTACTCCGCAGGCTTCCTGCTCTGCCTTGCCGGTGTTTTCAACCTGCTGTCCCCTGTCGTTATCGCGCCCGTCGTGGCCGCCGCGCTGCTGGTTTTCGAGCGCGGGCTCCTAAGGGCCGTCGACTACTCCCTGCTCGGGACCTTTTTCGCATTTTTCATATTCGTCGGCAATATCGTGCAGATCGAGGGGATACGGAACTTTCTCGCCTCCGCGCTGGAGGGCCGCGTGGAACTGGCAGCAGTCCTGACGAGTCAGGTTATCAGTAACGTCCCCGCGGCATTGCTGCTGTCGGGCTTTACCTCCCGGTGGGAGGACCTGATAATAGGCTGCAATTTCGGCGGCCTCGGCACGCTGATCGCCTCCATGGCGAGCCTGATCTCCTACAAAGCGCTGGTAAAGGACTTCCCCGGGCAGAAAAGGCGCTATCTCGGGTACTTTACGCTCCTGAATATCACATTTCTGATGCTCCTGTTCCTGCTCGAGGCCGCATTGTAAAACCGCCGGCGCGGGAGACCCCCAGACGCCGGAATAAACCAAAACGCCGGGCGATATTTGTATATCGCCCGGCGGCTTTTTATATCCTGCCGTATGTAAACGAGTCCCCGCTGCTGCGGTGCATATAGGTCTCAAGCGCTATCGGCGTGCCGATGTACTTTTCGTCCCGCCCGTCGGCGAGGAACTCCTCGAGGAACTTCCGCCGCCCGGTAGTGTGCACAACCGGGATCCCGGACATGTCCGAGGCCCGGCGTATCACGTCGTAGCCCTGCCGCAAATCGTCCGCGCTGGCGTAGTTGAGCAGGTTGGAGTTGTTCACGAACCCCGTGACCTGCTGCCGCGCAAAGCCCTCGAGCTCGCCCTTGAGCTTGAGTATCTTCTCCGGCGTCTCCGACATTGGGCGGAAAACGTTCACAATGTCATAGACCTCGAGGCAGCCGGGCTCGAGCGCGGCGAAGTCCTGGTGATACCTCGCGAGGGACAGCGCGCCCGCCTGGTCCCCGCCGACATCGAAAATTACAAGGTCCCACTCCCGGTCGAAGGCGGAGGCGACGGCGGCCGGCATCACGGTCTGTGTGACGGCCTGCCCCACAAAGGTGGGCGAGACGATCTCGACATGCCGGTCCGTCAGCGTCTTTATGTGGTCGGACATGCGGAAATAGTCGTTTATCCTGTCCAGGTCTATCACAAGCGTCCGCCGGCCCTGTTCGGAGGCTAAAACGGCCATGTTCATGGCAATTTCCGTCTTTCCGGAACAGTAGTTGCCTATGAGTATGATTATCTTTTTCAAGGCTCTCCCTCCAGTGCGGCGCCGGTCCCGCCGCGGCATACTTTTAGGATACCCGATACCGGCGGGGATTTCAAGTGCCGCGCCGCGCCAAAGGCCAAAAAAGCCGCGGCCCGGGATTTTCCGGGCCGCGGCCGATTGCTTTATGTACCGGATCACACAACCTGGGCCTTGATGAGGTTGGTGCTCCCCGCGCGGCCGATGGGCACGCCGGCGGTGATGACCACCATCTGCCCGCTCTCGACGGCGCCCTCCTTCAGCGCGCTCTGCACACACATGGAGAACAGCCTGTCGGTGGAATCCACATACCCCGCGAGCAGCGGCTTGACGCCCCAGGAAATGGCGAGCTGGCGCCGCGCCCTCTCCGTGGTGGTGAGCGCGACTATCTGGCAGGCGGGACGGAAGCGGGAAATCATGCGGGCGGTGTGGCCCGTCTGAGTGGGGGTGAGGATGGCGTCCGCCTCGAGGTCCATGGCCGTCTGGCAGCAGGTGTGGGTCACCGCGTCGTTTATCGAGCGCCCGGGCTTGAACTCGAACCTGCGGAAGCGGCCCCAGTAGTCCGTGGCCTGCTCCGCCGCCCTGATGGTGTTCACCATGGTCTGCACCGCCTCGATGGGGTGCTTGCCGCTGGCCGTCTCGCCGGAGAGCATGACGCAGCTCGTGCCGTCGAACACCGCGTTGGCTACGTCGGAGACCTCCGCGCGGGTGGGCCGCGGGTTGCGTATCATGGAATCGAGCATCTGCGTGGCCGTGATGACCGGCTTGCCGGCCATGCTGGTCTCCTTTATCATCCGCTTCTGGAGTATGGGCACCTCGTAGGCCGGGATCTCCACGCCGAGGTCGCCGCGGGCGACCATCAGCCCGTCGCTCGCCGCGATTATCTCCTCGAGGTTCTCAACGCCCTCGCGGTTTTCGATCTTGGAGATTATGCGGATATGCTCGCCGCCGTTCTCCTTCAGGCAGGCGCGGATGTCCTCCACGTCTGAGGCCTTGCGGACGAAGGACGCGGCTATGAAGTCGAAATCCTGCTCCACGGCGAAGCGGATGTCCTCCCTGTCCTTCTCCGTCAGGGAGGGGAGGTGTATCGATACGTCGGGTATGTTGATGCTCTTGTTGTTGGAGAGCGGCCCGCCGCTCCTCACGGTGCAGGCAATGTCCTGGCCGCTTATACTGTCCACGTTCAGCTCGATAAGGCCGTCGTCGATCAGGACGCGGCAGCCGCTCTGCAGCTCCTTGTGCAAATCGGCGTAGGTGACCGAGACTATGCTCGCATCCCCCGGCACATCCCGGGTGGTGAGCGTGAATTTATCGCCCTCGGCGAGCGTTACCGGCCCGTTTTCAAAGGTTTTGATCCTTATCTCCGGGCCCTTCGTGTCAAGGATCGTCGCCACGGCGATACCAAGCTCGTCGCGGACGCGCTTGACCTTGTTCAGCGTGGCAAGATGGCTCTCGTGGGTGCCGTGGGAGAAGTTGAAGCGCGCGGCGTCCATGCCGTTGAGCATAAGCTCGCGGAGCTTTTCCTCGTCGTCCACCGCGGGGCCCATGGTACAGATAATCTTAGTCTTTCTCAAGGGATGTCCCTCCACGTATCAAATGTTCGGGATGTATTATACAATAATCGGCCGCAGCTTACAAGTGAAGTTTGCGTCATAGCCGCGTAAAAAATGACGCGTCAAATTATCTCGCCCGGAGCGCTGCCGCCAGCAAAGCAAAAAAGGGGCCGGTTTCCCGGCCCCCTCGCGCTGTATTTTATTCGCCTGCGCCTTCGGCGAAGCGCATGAGCATCGCCGCGGCCTGCGCGCGGGTCGCCGTGCCCTGAGGCGCGAGCTCGGACGCCGTCACGCCGGTGATTACGCCCTCGCCGCAGGCCCACTGCATGGCCGGGATCGCGTACTCGCTGATCTCGGCGAAGTCCGCGTAGCTGAGTATGTTCGTGTCCTCGCCGATGCTCACGTCGCGGCCCGTGTAGACCGCGTAGCGGTAGAGTATCGCCGCAAACTGCTCTCGCGTCACGGCGGAGTTCGGAGCGAATTCCGTCTCGCTCACGCCGTTCACGATGCCCTCGCCGGCCGCCCAGCGGACGGCCTCGGTGTACCACTCGCCGGACGCGACGTCGTTAAACGGCATCGCGTAGTTAACCACCGGCTCGCCCTCGAGCCGCCAGAGGATGGTCACGAGCTGCGCGCGGGTGACCTCGCCGTTGGGGTCGAACAGCCCGTCGCCCACGCCGTCCATCAGACCGTTCGCGTAGGCATAGCTGACCGCCTCATAGAACCAGTTGCCGGGCGCAACGTCCGCAAACGGCAGCGACTGCGCGCGGAAGTGGACGCGCACGGTCACGTCGTGATCCGGCATCGTAAAGCTCGTGCCGCTGATCCGCTCTCCGTCCACCGTGATGTACGCCAGCTCATGGCCCGCATCGGGCGTCGCCGTGACGGTTATCACGCTGCCGCGCGAGGCGTTGGTGAAGTTCGTACTCGCCGTGCCGCTGCCGGACACGGTGAGCTCGATCTCGTGCGTGTCGGGGATGACCGGCCCCGGGTCGGGCTCGGGTTCGGGCTCGGGTTCCGGCTCCGGTTCGGGCTCGGCGGGCTCGCCGTCCGAGCTCTCAAAATACTGCATCCCAGAAACGAGCTCATAGGCAACCTGCGTCTTCTCGCTGAAGGGCGAGCCAGTGATTTCCGCTGCGGCGGCGGACATGGCCTCCCAGTTCCAATCGCTCCCATCCGCCGTGGTTTCGGCCGTGCCGAGCACCTTGATGCTGATCACGCGGTCTTCCTGCGGCTGTGCGTGCAGGGTGTCGTAGAGGAGGGCGCCCGTATGCCCCGCCGCCGCGACGTCCCCGCCGGAGATCGCGACGTCGAAAAGGGCGCAGAGGCCGTAGCTCACGCCGTCGGTGCCGGCCGTGCCGCCCGCGGCCTCGACCTCGCCGCCGGAGATGTTCACCGTATCCGAATATATGCCGTAAGCGTAGCCGCCATCGGCCTGCCCGCCGGCCGCATTGACCGTGCCGCCGTTGATGGCAGTTGTGATGCCTGCCCTTATTCCATAGCTTCTGGCGGTGTTTCCCTCAGCTGCGGGCGCGGTCGTGCCGCCCTTTGCCGTGACGTCGCCTTCATTGACGGTGAAGTTTACGGCGGCGTAAATCCCGGTGCTTGTCGCCCCATTATTGGAGGCCACCGCGCCGCCCGTGGCCTCGACCTCACCGCCGTCGACGGTGACGTTGCCACTCGTGGTGTAGATGCCGTAACTGTCGCCGCCAGTGGACTCGCCGCCATTTGCCGTGACGGTGCCGTCGGCGACGCTGACGCCGCCATACTGAGTGTAAATGCCGTAACTGCTGTAGAGGCCGGTGTTGCCGCCAGTGGCCGTGACGGTGCCGCCGGTGACGCTGACGTCGCCATTCTCGGTGTAAATGCCGTAGCTGCTGAGGCCTTTAGCGGGATCGCCGCTGCCAGTGTCGCCGCCCGTGGCATTGACCTCGCCGTCGGTGACGCTGACGCCGCCATACTGAGTGTAAATGCCGTAGCTGTAACCTAACTCAGTGACCTCGCCGCCGTTAGCCGTGACGGTGCCGCCGGCGACTTCGACGCCGCCATGCTGGGCGTAAATGCCATAATTGCCGCTGGATGATGTCACGCCGCCGGTTGCATTGACCGTGCCGCCTGTGACTTTAACACCGCCAAACTGAGTGTAAATGCCGTAACTGCTGTAGTTGCCAATGTCATCGTCGATGTTACCGCCGTTGGCCGTTATCATGCCATTCTCGATAGTGACGCCATACTGGGCGTAAATTCCGTAGCTGTCGCCGGAAGTTTCGGCTCCGTTGATAGTCAAAGAGCCCTTGCCGCCTATCTCAAGGTCGCCGGCGGAAACTGATATTCCATAGCTGACACCCGGGGGGCTGCCTTGCCCGGCTGTCATGTTGATGGTATTCGTGCCAACCAGCTCGATTTTCAGGTTGCCGTGCTCCCTGCTAATGCCGTGGGTGTTATTGTTCGTAACCGTCTTGGCTTTGATCGTCGCATTCCTGAGCGTCAGGGTCGTGCCGTCCCACATGATTTGCCAGTTGCCGTCGCCTGGGGCCGTCTCAAGAGGGGTGACCTTGCCGGCATCGTCCGTCGTGGCATACGCCGGGGCGCCCGACGCACCGTACAGCCCCACGCCGCCGACGTGGATGTTGAGTTCCTGCGGCGTCTCAGCGGTTTCAAGCTGTATTTTTATGTATTTGGAATTATTCAGATTGGTATCAGTTGTAATATCAATTTCCTCACCCGCACTATCGACGGCTGTGCCCTCGGCATCTTTCCCGACAAAGTAATTCCCGCCAATGGCCGCGGTGTTGCCGGACGCCGTGGTTTTGCCGCCGGCCAGACTGACGATGTTGCCGTCGCCAACGGCGAGGCCATAGCTGCTGCCATTTTCGCCCGTAACCATGCCACCGGTGGCATCGACTGTGCCGCCGATTATGCTGATGTCGCCGGAATTGGCGTAAATACCATAGCTGCTGCCATTTTCGCCCGTAACCGCTCCGCCCGAGGCCTTGACATGGCCGTCGCGGATGATTACGCCACCGTTCCCGCTGTAGATGCCATAGCTGTCAGTGTAGCTCGTGCCGTCCGTGGCGGTGGCGGTGGCGGTGACTTCTCCGTCGGTTATCATGACGCTTCCCTCGGCCTCGATGCCGCGGCTGCCGCCGGTAGCAGTCACTTTGCCGCCGTATGAAGCGTCGATTTCGACGTCACCCCCGGAGTATATGCCGCAGCTGATGCCTCCGGCCAAGCCGCCGTTTGCCATGACATTGCCGTATTCGCTTATGGTGACGCCGCCCGAGGTACTTATGCCGTAACTGTCGCCGCCGGCGCTGCCGCCCTTTGCCGTGACGTTGCCACTGGTGATGCTGATGCCGCTCGCGTAAATGCCACAACTGTCGCTGCCTTCGCCTGTGACTGTTGCGCCGTCGGCGAAGATCGTACCGCCGCTGGCGCTGACCGTGCCCGTGGCGTAGATGCCATAGCTGTTGCCGCTGGTGGTGATGCTGTTGTTGATGTTGGCATTGACGAAGCCATCGCTGACGTCGACGCTGCCGGCATAAATGCCGCAGCTTGAGCCGGTGGTTACACCGCCGTTGGCATTAACTGTACCGCCTATGACGCTGACGCTGTCGGCGCGAATGCCGTGGCTTGAGCCGGTGGTTACACCGCCGTTGGCATTAACTGTACCGCCTCTGACGTTGACGCTGTCAGCGCGAATGCCGTGGCTGTCGGAGTTGCTTTTACCGCCGTTGGCGGTGACCTTGCCTCCGGTGACGATGACATCTTCATCGGCGAAAATGCCGTAGCTGTGGTCCTCGCTGGTACCTCCGTTGGCGGTGACGTGGCCGCCTGAGATATTGACGCTGCCGTTCCAGGAGCAAATGCCATAGCTGATAGGGTAGGAAAAATCACTGCCTTGCGCCACGGCGCCGCCGGTGGCTGTGATGGTGCCGCTGTTGATGTCTATATTGTCACGGGCGTAGATGCCGTGGCTACGGTTAACAGTATATGTGCCTTCGATTCCGCCGCCGGTGACGTCCAAAGAGCCATCGCCGGTTATGGTGAGTCCGCCGTTCCAGACGCCTATACCCGGACTGCTGCCTCCAGCGGTGCCGGAAACCCCGATGACTTTGTTATCGCCGATTAGCTCTATTGTAAAGCTGCCATTCAAGAAGCTAATGCCGCTGGCCTGTTTGATGCTCCCATCGATTGTTGCGTTTTTGAGTGTCAGCGTGCTGCCGTCCCAGCTGACATCGTAATTGTTCTCGTTGATGTACTCACCACCCGTTACGACGTAGCCGTGCTCGTTTATCCTGGCATACGCCGTGCTGCCCGCACCGCCGGTTAGATACGTGCCGCCGACAGCTATCGACCGCTGGCTGGACGACGCCAGCGCGCTGCCGGCCAGCGCCGCCGCAAACAGGAACACGCACGCGATCGCCGTGAAAAACCGCTTGATCATTTCTCTTCCTCCTCAGTGTCCCGCTTTTTTTCCCTGTTTCGGTACTTCATGCACAGCGCCGTGATAACCACCGCTGCCGTAAAGGACGCAACGCCCACCAGCACATAGCCGCCGGCGTCCTGATACAGCAGCATGCTGCCGTACATCCCCGGCCCCGCGGCCGGCGAGGCCTGCGTCAGCGCGCTTATCGTGCCCGCAAGCGCGGCGGCGAACGCCGTGCACAGCGCCGACAGCGCGCCTATCGCGCGTTTTTCCCGAGCGCGCCGCCGCAGCTGGCGCGTCCGCGCCCTTACCCGCGCGACCCGGGCAGTCGTGTCGCACATACTGCGCCCTCCTTCCGAAATTTATCTGTATATATAGGTACAATTTTTCGGAAAAACTCTCACCCGGGATGAAAAAATTTGCAAAAAAATTTTGGGCCGCCCCGGCGGCCCAAAATCTGTCAGTTTTCAGTTCGTTTCAGCAGCGGCGAGGCGGCCTTCCCTGCCAGCAGCGCGAGCAGCGGCAGTGCGAACGCCGCATACTGCGCCCCGCCTCCGGCTGCGATAAGCAGGTTGTAGATCCCGTGGAAAACAACGGCCGCGCCCAGCAGCGCGCAGGTGCCCGCCGCTGTCAGCCAGCCGCGCCGCCACACATGGAGCATCCCGCTGCCGACTATTGCCCCGCAGGCGATGTGCATTGCCCCCGTGCCGAAGCCGCGAACGATCAGGAAGCCCAGCTCGTCCGCGCCGTTCTGTATCAGGTAGCAGATGTTCTCGAAGGTGGCGAACCCGGCGGCGGTTGTGAGCACCGCGGCCCTTATGTGCTCCGGCTCCGGCTCGAACACCAGCAGGTAAAAGAGCAGCGGGAGTAGCTTCATCACCTCCTCCACCACAGGGGAGATCTCTGCGGTGGCGTCCAGCGCCGTGGCGTTCAGCGCCGCGGCAAAAAAGGTGTTCACATACGCCGAAAGCAGGCAGGAGAGCATCCCGGCAAGCATGAAGAGGAAAAACCGCAGGTGCTTCCTCCCCGCACACAGCGCCGCCACGAGCAGCGGCGCTGCGATGCACACAAACACGTTTTCGATGTATGTCATGGCTTCACCGCCTCTCCCGACGCGGGCAGCAGCGAGACGAGTATCCCCGTCAGCAGAAAGTCTATCCAGAAATACGGATTTGCAAGGGTGTCGCCCAGCCAGTTCACCGACGAGGCCCAAAGGGCGTATTCAGCGCCCACAAAGCAGAGCACGGCGGTGTGGAAGGGGCGGCGCCCTCCGGAGCAGAGCCCGCATATGGCTTTCCAGGCCAGCGCCGTCATCAGGCTGCAGCGCAGTATCGCCGCAGGTATGTCACTGCCGAATATGCAGTAGAACGCCAGCATCACCGCGCCGAGCGCCGGGGCGAGCCAGGCAGCGCGGCAGCTGCGCCGCTGTCCCTCCTTCCCGGCGACGTTGTATTGAAGCAGGTAAAGGAAAATGCAGCTCGATATCCAGATGATCTCCGAGACGTAAAAAGCATCCGGTGTGGATTCAAAAAACACGAGGTAGAGCGTCCAGTATAACAGTCCCAGCGCAAAGCAGCCGTAGAAGCACGCCAGCAGGAACCGCTCCGTGCTGCGCCGGCGCAGATACAGCACTCCTGAAACGGCGCAGCAGATGAGCGTTGCGGTAAACTGTATGCTGTTGTCAATTATTTCGATCATCGCCGCTCTCCCCGCCGCTCCTGTAGAAAAGCTTCAGTTTGAAGCACAGCACGGTCACCAGGACGCCCAGCGCAAACGCCAGCAGGCCGATGATTATGTACCCCGCTGCCGCGCTTCCGCCGAACATGCTTGCCGCCGCGCCGTATATGCCGTAATTTCCCTCCGCGAGCCGCGCGGAGATGCCCGGCATGGCGAACGAGAGACATATTATAAGGAGCAGGCAGGCTGCGGCCGAGCCCAGCGCCGCGGCGCGGCGCCGTCTCCACCTTCTTTGCGCCTCGAGCTGTGCTGTGCGCCGCTTCACGGCCGCGACGCGCTCTTCGCTGCTACGCATTGGTTATGCCCTCCTTCTCCAGCAGGCCGCGCAGGCGCTCCTTGCCGCGGTATATCAGGTTTGTGACCTGTTTTACGTTTTTGCCCATGACCTCGGCGGCCTCGGCATAGCTCAGATCCTCAAAATACGTGAGATACAGCGCCTCGCGGTAGTCGTCGTGCAGCCGCTCCATGCAGAGGCGCAGTGTTTCCCGGCGCTCAGCGCTGCCCACGGCCTCCTCCACCAGCGCTTCCGCCTCCGGCTCGAGCGAGAGGTCCTCCAGGCTGAAAACGGCGCGCCGCCGGCCGCGGTGACGCAGCGCCATGTGCCTTGCGGCCTTGTAGATATAGGTCTTGAACGCCCCGTCCCGCAAACGCGGTTTTTTCAGGCACATGTATGCAAAAACCTCTATCATCAGGTCCTCGGCCTCGTGTATGTCGCCGAGATAGCCGTCTATGTAGATCGTCAGCGCGTCTCCGTATCTGGCCATCAGCTCCGACAGCGCGCCCTCGTCGCCGTTCAGATAGCGTCGGTAAAGCTCCGTGTCCGTCAAAGCCTCCACCTCCCGGCCAGAGCTAATGTCTCCCTTGATTATATAAAACTTTCACGAATTTGCAAGCGGCAAAACGCACGCCGTGCAGCCGGCCGCCGGACGCACCGGCACGGTTTGGACGGGCCGCGTTCAGAATAAAATAAAAAAGCAGGGCCTTCAATCGAAGGCCCTGTTTCTGGTGGAGATAAGCGGGATCGAACCGCTGACCTCTTGAATGCCATTCAAGCGCTCTCCCAGCTGAGCTATACCCCCATGCGGTGCGAAAGTTATATTACCAGATGTGCGGGGGATTGTCAAGGATTTTTTTCGCTATTTTGCTTCGACCTCGTTTGGGGCGCGGACGGTGTAGCTGTTTTCCTGCAAAAACAGCAGCACCGAGGCTATGCAGGAGTCCGTCCTCTCGCCGCACTGGATGCGCACGTCCGCCCTCTCGGGCCGGAACTCGATATACGCCGTGACCATCGAGGCGTAGCTTATCCCGGCGCCGCCCTGGACGCCGTCCACGTCATAGTCCCAGTACACCAGCCCTGCCGTCGCGGCCATACCGCCGACGTCCTCTTCATATTCGGCCGATTCGGCCGATACAAGCAGAGTCTTCACCCGCGCCGCCTCAAATAGCAGCGACGAAAACTCCTCATATTCCGCCAGCGGCTCGCCGCCGAGCAGCGCGCCCACCGAAAACCCCTCCGCCACAAGGCGGCGCACCGTCTCCGGCGAGGTCCTGATATCCTCCGCCCTCAGGAAGAAGCCGGCGGGCATGCCGTATTGCAGCAATGCGTCTATCAGCGTGTCCGAGGGCAGGCCCTGGAAGCTGAGATAGACGGGGTTGTCCGCGTCCCCGACTTCGACGGGGTCCTCATTCCCGGGCGTGCCTGTCCCGCCGCCGCTGTACTGCTCATACAGCGAGCGCATCAGGCTCTCCGCCGCCGTAAGGAACTGGCTGTCCGCCAGTATGTACGAGCTGTCCTTTATCCGGCAGACGTCACCATAGCCTATTCCTTCTATAATAGAATAGCTGAAGCCGAACTGCGAGCACACGAAGGCCAGCGGGACATACACCTCACCGTTGCGCCTTATCGCGGAGGTGTTGTAGTAATTGTCGTTCCCGTCGTAGGTCTGCCCGGTGTCGAGCTCAAAGAAAATCTGCTTTGAGGAGTTGAACAGCGTCGCCGTGTCGTCCGCCGCGTGGTACGAGGTGTACAGCCTGAAGTCCGCAAAGCAGTTGATAGGCACATAGACCGTGCTGCCGGAAAAATACGCGAGCGCCCCGTCCGCAAAGGCCTCGTTCAGCGCGATGTAGCACAGGCCCGAGCTGTCAGCGAGCGCGCTCTGGGGGGCGGCGCAGAGCAGGGTCATACAAATTATAAGTATTAAAGCCGCGGCTTTTTTCAACAGCGTCCCCTCCAAAAGCGTTTGGAATATCTTATCACAAAAAAAGTTTCGCCGCAAGCGCACAAATTTCAAAAACGCTCTTGACAATATCCCTCCATTCTGTTATAGTACAAAAGCCGCTTGTGGCCGAGTAGTTCAGTCGGTTAGAACGCTAGCCTGTCACGCTAGAGGCCGAGGGTTCAAGTCCCTTCTCGGTCGCCACTCCCCACGGGACATCCCGTGGGGAGTTCCCTCAGCGGAAAATGCTGCTGTAGCTCAGTAGGTAGAGCGCATCCTTGGTAAGGATGAGGTCCCCGGTTCGAATCCGGGCAGCAGCTCCAGCGCCGAAGCTAAAGCTTCGGCGCTTTTTATTTTTCCGCAGAATTTCCCCCGAATTAATATCTTCTCTTCTTATGAGCCGTTTTGACGCCCCATACGGCCGCGAAAGCGCCCGTTTTCTCCTGTTTCAGGCCCATATTGCGGCATTTTTGCCGTCCATTATTTTCCACAATCGAAAACTTTTTTGACACGGGCAGA
>DVGA01000071.1 GCA_018712985.1 Candidatus Scatomorpha intestinavium | reverse complement strand
GGGGTTTCCCCCGCATCGCGGCATTTATGCCGCGTATATAGGGGGGAAGAATGCCTCCCTATATCCTTTTGTCGCTGAGCCTTGAAACGCGCGTGCCGGACTCCTGAATCACCTGCACCAGCAGCACGAGCACGACCATCATTATGAACATCACCTCGTAATTCTGCCTGTAGTGCCCGTAATTTATGGCGATCGCGCCGAGCCCGCCGCCGCCGTTTATGCTGGCCATCGCGCTGTAGCCGAGGATGGTGGTGGCGGAGAGGGCCGCGCCGTTTATCAGTCCCGGCCCCGCCTCCGGCAGGATGACCTTTGTGACTATCTGCCAGCCGCTCGCGCCCATGGATAGGGACGCTTCGATCACGCCCCTGTCCACCTCCCTTGCAGAAGATTCCACCATGCGCGCCACGAAGGGGAAGGCGGAGATGACCAGCGGCACGATCGTGGCCGGCGAGCCCACCGTGGTCCCCACCACCCAGCGCGTGAAGGGGTTCAGGAAGAAGAGCAAAATGAGGAACGGCACGCTCCTCAGGAAGTTGACAACCGCGCCGAGGACCGCGTTCAGCCCCCTCATCGGCCTTATCCCGTCCTTGCCGGTGACGACGAGCACGAGCCCGAGCGGCAGGCCGATGATATAGGCGAAAACCGTCGTCAGCACCGTCATGTACACGCTCTCCCAGAGGGCCTGCGGTATCAGCCCGAGTATCTGTGAAAAGCCCATCTCACTGCGCCTCCTTCGTGTAGCTTATGCCCTGGCCGTCGAGCCAGCGCTTGAGCTTTGCGGCCGCGGCGCCGTCGCCGGGCAACTGCAAAACCGTGTGGCCATAGAGCCTGCCCTCAATGCTGCGCGTGTCGGCATAGACTATGCTCACCGGCGCGCCGCAGGAGAGGATCATGTCGGCTATAACCGGCCGGTCGGTGGTCTCCCCGTCGAAGGCCAGGCGTATCAGCTCGCCGCGGCACTCGTCAACCGCGCCGCCGCCGGATTCGGCAAAGCCCTCGAGCTTGCCCGAGCGGCTGGGCAGCACGAGCCTTTTCGCCGCCTCGGTCTTCGGGTGGAGGAACACCTCCCGCACCTCGCCCAGCTCTGCGATGCGGCTCTCCGCGATTATGGCGACGCGCGAGCATATCCGCTCGACAACGCGCATCTCGTGGGTTATCACGACTATCGTGACGCCGAGCGAGCGGTTGAGCTCGCGCAGCAGCTCGAGTATGCTCTCCGTCGTCTTGGGGTCGAGCGCGCTCGTCGCCTCGTCGCAGAGCAGAACCTTCGGGTTCGTCGCCAGCGCGCGGGCGATAGCCACGCGCTGCTTCATCCCGCCCGAGAGCTGCGCGGGATATGCCCCCTCACGCCCGCCGAGGCCCACGGTCTTCAGCAGCTCCCGCGCCCGGGAGTCGGCCTCCGCGCGCTTGACGTGCGCGAGCTCCAGCGGGAAGCGGACGTTCTCGAGCGCAGTGCGCTGCATGAGCAGGTCAAAGCCCTGGAAAATCATCCCGATGTTCCGCCGCGCCGCGCGCAGCTCCTTCGGCTTCAGGCGCGTAAGGTCCGCCCCCGCCACGGTGACGCTGCCGGCGTCCGGCCGCTCGAGCAGGTTCATGCACCTCACGAGCGTGCTCTTCCCCGCGCCGGAGAGGCCTATTATCCCGAAGATCTCACCCTGCCCGATGTCAAGGCTGACATCGCTCAGCGCGGTCACGCGGGACTCCCCGGAGCCGAAGGCCTTTGTCAGGCCGCGTATCTCAATCAGTGCCATGTACTCGCCCCTTTGGCAAAAAATAAAGCCCCTGACGCATGGATATGCGTCAGGGGCGCAGTTACAAAAGCGCGTTACCACCCTGCTTTGCCCGCGCCTCGCGGCGGCGGGCCTCATGAGGTACCATCATACCCCGGCTGCTGTAACGGGCGCACCCGTCGCGGACTCACTTCAAGCTCGCCCGCGCGACTCCGGAACCATGTTCGCCCGAACCCCCCGCGCCTCATTCCCACTCTCTGAGGCTCACTGTGCCGTTCCTTCCGGGTTACTCTTTCCTTCGCTGTCTTTGTGCTGTGGATGTTGTGCAATCAGGATACTCCAGGGGACAGCCTTCCGTCAAGGCGGCAAAATGCATAAACATGCGCCAGATGCGCAGCATATATTTGCGCTTTGCGCACAATCCGGCCCTCCGGACCCCTCAGCGCCCGGCATGTTCGCCCGTGTGCGCGGATGCGCTTTACAAATCCGCCGCGTATGGTATTATAATATAAAAAACACGCAAGAGAGGTGCAGCATGACAGACATAGAAATCGCCCAGGCCGCCAAGGCAGAACCGATAGACAGCATTGCGGAGCGCGCCGGGATAGCGCCGGAATACCTCGAGCACTACGGCCGCTACAAGGCAAAGGTCTCCCTCTCCCTCCTCGGCGAAAAGGAGCGCTCGCCGGACGGGAAGCTCATCCTCGTCACCGCCATCAACCCCACTCCCGCAGGCGAGGGGAAGACCACCACCACGGTCGGCCTGGCGGACGCGCTGCGGCGCATCGGGAAAAACAGCGTCGTGGCCCTGCGCGAGCCCTCGCTCGGCCCGGTGTTCGGCGTGAAGGGCGGCGCCGCCGGCGGCGGCTATGCCCAGGTCATCCCCATGGAGGACATAAACCTCCACTTCACCGGCGATTTCCACGCGATAGGCGCGGCGAACAACCTGCTCGCCGCCATGCTGGACAACCACATCTATCAGGGCAACGCCCTGAACATAGACCCGCGGCGGATAACCTGGCGCCGCGCTGTGGACATGAACGACCGGCAGCTCCGCTTCATAACCGACGGGCTCGGCGGCCGGGTGAACGGCGTGCCGCGCGAGGACGGCTTTGACATCACCGTCGCCAGCGAGGTCATGGCGGTGCTCTGCCTCGCGGGGAGCCTGCCCGACCTGAAAGCGCGGCTTTCGCGCATGGTCGTGGGTTATACTTACGATGAAAAGCCCGTCACAGCCGGGGATCTGAAGGCCGCGGGAGCCATGGCCGCCCTGCTCAAGGACGCGCTGAAGCCCAACCTTGTCCAGACGCTGGAGGGCACCCCCGCCTTCGTCCACGGCGGCCCCTTCGCCAACATCGCCCACGGCTGCAACAGCGTAATAGCCACGCGCATGGCGCTCAAATTGGGCGATTACGCCGTCACGGAGGCCGGCTTCGGCGCGGACCTCGGCGCGGAGAAGTTTTTCGACATCAAGTGCCGCGCCGCCGGGCTCCGGCCGGACGCGGTGGTCGTCGTGGCCACCGTCCGCGCGCTGAAGCACCACGGCGGCGCCTCGAAGGACGCCCTCGGCCGCGAGGACCTGGACGCCCTGCGCGCCGGGATGCCGAACCTGCTGCGCCATGTGGAAAACATCCGCGAGGTGTACGGCCTGCCCTGCGTCGTGGCGATAAACCGCTTCCCGACGGACACGTCCTCCGAGCTCGAGCTCGTGGAGCGGCTCTGCGGCGAGCTGGGCGTCCGCGCCGTGCTCAGCGAGGTCTGGGGCCGCGGGGGTAAAGGCGGCGAGGCCCTCGCGCGCGAGGTCGTGCGCCTCTGCGCGGAGGAGACGGGCGATTTCCGCTTCGCCTACGACTCGGACGACAGCCTCCGCGCCAAGATAGAGGCCGTAGCCCGCCGCGTCTACCGCGCGGAAAACGTGTCCTTCACCGCTCTCGCCGAGCGCGAGCTCGCGCAGCTCGAGGCCCTCGGCTTCGGCTCACTGCCCGTCTGCATGGCCAAAACGCAGTACTCCTTCTCCGACGACGCTAAAAAGCTCGGCGCGCCGGAGGGCTTCACGCTCACCGTGCGGAAGCTGCGCGTCAGCGCCGGCGCGGGCTTCGTCGTGGCCCTGACCGGGGACATCATGACCATGCCCGGCCTGCCGAAATCCCCTGCCGCGGAGCGGATAGACGTGGACGAAAACGGCGTCATCTCCGGCCTCTTTTAAGCTCCCCGCCCGCCCGGCGGCCATTTCACCCGCCGGTCTCCTGAAATATGGCAGCGATCGGCCCTGTTGTGCATTTTTTCGCTCATTTTTTGTTCAAAGGGTTGATTAACGGCCAGAATGCCTGTATAATACTCTCAATAATGGGCAAATGGCGGCTTATTGCCATTTAAGAGCTTATCTGTCAGGAGGGTTAGCGATGGAAGAGCCGAAAACTGACCGCCGGGTGAGAAAGACAAAGAAGCAGCTCCGGATGGCGCTGACGACGTTGATGATGGAGCGCAGCGTGGGCGATATCACGGTGCGCGAAATAGCCGAGCTTGCCGACGTAAACCGCGGCACATTTTACGCACACTACAGGGACGTGAACGACCTTCTCACGCAGCTGGAGGAAAACGTCTTCCTCCGCCTGGAGGAGATCAGCGTCACGAACCGCAGCCGCAGCGGGGAGGACGCGCTGTTCGCCTATCTGACGGACGTGATGACCCTCTGCCGCGACAGCGCGGACATCTACCGCGCCCTTGTCATACGAAACAACGACATGGACTTCCAGCAGAAGCTGCTCGAGGCGCTCAAGAGCCACTACATGCGCTCCTTTGTCGAGTACAGCAGCAAGGCCCCCGCGAGGGCGCAGGAGTATTTCTGCTCCTTCGCAGTGCACGGGATGCTGTCCATAACCAACGAATGGATGGAATCCGGGCTGCGAGAGACGCCGGAGGAGATAGCGCGCTTCGGCGCGGATTTCATTCTCCGCGGGCTCGGGGGGCTGAACTGATGGGAAGCGTAAACTAATCAGGAGGAATTCGATGCAATTCAATTTTGGCGGCTTCGGCCAGGACCCCAATTCAGGCGAGTACAGCTATACTCCCAAACGTGAGCAGAAGCCGCGCAAGCCGCGCAAGGTCCTCTCGAGGGGAAAGAGCCTGCTCATCGCCCTCGTGGTGACCGCCGTATTCGGCTTTCTGTATTTCTATTTCCAGCTTCCGGCCATAAACATCCATTCGGGCGACTTTTACGTGTTCATCATCCTGCTCTGCGCCGTTTTCGGCGCGTGCACGCTGCTGCTCAGCGGGGCGCAGGCCTCGAGCGCGCGCGAGTGGGTGACGACGGCGAGGAAGCGCGCCGCCGTGCCGTTTTACATCGTCTGCCTCTGCCTCGCCGTGGCCATAGTCGGCACGGTTATCGGCTGGAAGATCTTCCGCGCGCGGGACTACGCCGGCCTCCTCCCGATAGAGGACGGCGACTTCGCCAGCGAGGTGGCCGAGATCTCCTTCGACCAGATCCCGATGCTGGACTCCGACTCCGCCAACGTCCTCGCCACGCGCCGCCTCGGCGAGCTGGCCGACCTGGTCAGCCAGTTCGAGGTGAACCCGGAGAGCTACCAGATAAACTACCACGACCGCCCCGTGCGCGTCACTTACCTGAACTACGGCGACGTGTTCAAGTGGTGGAACAACCAGCGCAACGGCATCCCCGCCTACCTCGTCATCGACATGGTGACGCAGGAGGTCAGCGTGGAGCGCCTCGACGAGGGCATCCGCTACTCGCCCAGCGAGTACTTTTTCCGCGACATCGACCGCTATCTGCGCTTCAAATACCCCACCAAGATGTTCTCTGACGTGAACTTTGAGGTGAACGAGGAGGGCGAGCCCTACTGGGTCGCCACAGTCGTCACCAAGCGCGTCGGCCTCTTCGGCGGGGAGGACGCCATAGGCGCCGTGCTCGTGAACGCCGTCACGGGCGAGAGCGAGTATCTGGACATCGAGGAGGTCCCGATGTGGGTGGACCGCGTGTTCACCGCGGAGCTCATACTCGAGCAGTACAACTACTACGGCCTGTATCACGGCGGCTTCTGGAACAGCCTGTTCGGCCAGAGCGGTTGCACCGAGTCCACGGACTACTACAACTACATCGCCCAGGACGACGATGTCTGGCTCTACACCGGCATCACCTCCGTCACCGGAGACCGCGGCAATATAGGCTTCATCCTTGTCAACCAGCGCACCAAGGAGGCGCGCTATTACCCCTGCGCCGGCGCGGAGGAGAGCTCCGCCATGGCCAGCGCCATGGGCGCCGTGCAGCAGTACAGCTATCAGGCCACGGCCCCGCTGCTGCTGAACACCGGCGGGCAGCCCACTTATTTCATGGCGCTGAAGGACGCGAGCCAGCTCGTCAAAATGTACGCCATGGTTAACGTCCAGCAGTACAACATCGTCGCCACAGGCAACAGCGTGGACGAGTGCGTGGAAAATTACGAGGAGCTCCTCGTGCAGAACGGCATAATCAACGGCTCCCTGCCCGGCTCTGCCGGGGAGGCGTCGGAGACCCTCGCCGCGCGCGTGGAGGAGGTCCGCAGCGCCGTCATAGACGGCAACACGGTGTTCTACCTCTCCTTCGAGGATGAGGAAGGCTGGTTCACCATCAGCGCCGCCGACTGCCCGGAGGCCGCCATACTGAGCCCCGGCGACCGCGTGACTGTCACCTTCTCCCCGGCGGAGGACGTGCTGACGCCGCTCGTCTCGCTCGAAATCGAATAAAAACGCGCCAAAGCCGCGGGGAGGCCTCCCCGCGGCTTTTTACTTCAACATTTGTTGTTGCCGAGTCGATAATGTCGGTGTATTATGGTAAAGATAGAGACTGTGGACTTGCCCGCGGGAGGGAGGAGCTCGCTTGAAATTAGACAGGAGGACCGTCAGGACGATCCTGCTCATAATAACCTTTGCCGTCGCGCTGTACACCGCCGCGCAGAACCTCGGCGCGCTCTACGGCGCGGTGAGGACGGTTTGGGACGTGTTCAACGTGGTCATCACCGGACTCGCCCTCGCCTTTGTGCTGAACGTGCCGCTCAAGCTGTTTGAAAACCGGCTGTTTTACGGCATGTCGGAGGACCGCCGCGCGCTTGTGCGCCGGCTCCGCCGCCCTCTCTCCATAATCTGCGCGCTGCTCATAACGCTCGGCGTGGTGGTGATACTCTTCGCCGTGCTGCTGCCCAGGCTGATAGACACGGTCGCCGTGGTAGCAGAGAGCCTGCCGGCCTACATCGAGCAGTTCGTTGCCTGGGTCGAGGGCCTGCTCGCGCGCTTCAATTTCGAATCCGGGGACCTTTTCAACCTCAGCATCGACTGGTCCGCGGCCGTCGAGCAGTTTTTCTCCGGCCTGACCGACCGCATGGGCGACATCATCGGCACCGCCACCAATGTGGGCACCTCCGTCGTCGGCGCGCTGGTGGACGGGCTCTTCAGTTTGGTCATCGCGGTCTACGTCCTCGCCGAAAAGGAGCAGATCTGCGCCTTTGCCCGGCGGGTCATCACGAATTTCCTGCCCGAGCGGGCCTCCGGCGGCCTTGTCACGATCGCCAACATGGCGTCCGAGACCTTCACGAACTTCATCGCCGGACAGCTCATGGACTCGCTTATACTCGGCGTGCTGTGCTACATCGGCATGAAGATTTTCCGCTTCCCGCACGCGGAGGTGATCTCCGTCGTCATCGGCGTAACCTCCCTTGTGCCGCTCGTGGGCTCCTTCATCGGCGAGATCATCGGCGCCTTCCTCATCCTCATCGCCAGCCCGCTGAAGGCGCTGCTGTTCATGGTGTTCATACTCTGCCTCCAGCAGGTGGAGGGCAGCTTCATCTACCCCAAGGTCGTCGGCAAGTCCGTGGGCCTGCCGGGCGTGGCGGTGTTCAGCGCCGTGCTCGTGGGCGGGAACATCGCCGGCGTCACCGGCGCGCTGCTCGGCGCGCCCATCTGCGCCATGTTCTACGCAATATTGCAGCAGGCCCTCGCCTCAAGGGAGGCGCGCCGCGCCGCCGGGAAGCCCTGATACAGCCCTTCCACGGCCAACCCCGCGCGCCGCAAAGGCAAAAGCCGCGGAGCTTTCGCTCCGCGGCTTTTCAGTTTACGGGTTGTCCGGTTTCCGGCGCTCAGACCTTGTCGAAGGCCTGCTCGAGGTCGGCGATGATGTCGTCGATGTTCTCAAGGCCGGCGGACATGCGCACGAGTCCCTCGGATATGCCCGCGGCGACGAGTTCCTCGGCGCTGTAGGTCGAGTGGGTCATGCTGGCGGGGTGCTCGAGCAGCGTCTCTGCGTCGCCGAGGGAAACGGCGGTGGTGCAGAGCTCGCAGGAGTTGAGCAGCTTGGCGCCCGCGGCGCGGCCGCCCTTTATCTCAAAGGAGAGCATTCCGCCGAAGCCGTTGCGCATCTGCTTCTTCGCCATCTCATGGCCCGGGAAAGACTCGAGGCCGGGGTAGTACACGCGCTCGACCTTCGGGTTCTTTTCCAGCCACTCGGCGATAGCCTGAGCGTTGGCGTTGTGGCGCTGCATGCGGACCTCAAGGGTCTTCAGGCCGCGGAGGACGAGATAGGCCTCGAACGGGCCCATGACTGCGCCGGTCATGTCCTTCAGGCCGAACATCCTGACCTCGCCGATGAAGTCCTTCTTGCCGACTATGATGCCGCCGATGACGTCGCCGTGGCCGTTGAGATACTTGGTGACGGAGTGGACGACCACGTCGCAGCCGAGCTCCAGCGGGAGCTGGTTGTACGGCGAGGCGAAGGTGTTGTCGCACACGACGGCGACGGGGTGGTCCTGGGAGTGTGCTATCTCGCATATGCCGGCGATGTCCTCGACCTTCAGCGTCGGGTTCGCGGGCGTTTCGATATAGATGGCGCGGGTGTTCGGCCGCATAGCGGCGCGGACCTCATCGAGATTGGAGGTGTCGATGAAAGTGACGTCGACGCCGTAACGGGTCAGCCCGTGCTCAAGGTAGGCGAAGGTGCAGCCATAGAGGATGGCGTCCGCTATGACATGGTCGCCGGCCTTGCACAGCGTCCAGATGGTAGAGGTTATTGCGCCGATGCCGGATGCGGTAGCCACGGCGTCCTCCCCGTGCTCAAGGGCGGCTACCTTGCGCTCGAGCGTGGCGGTGGTCGGGTTGCCGAGGCGGGTATAGATATACCCCTGCTCCTGCCCGGCGAAGCGGCGCCCGCCCTGCTCGCAGGAGTCGAAAACGAACGTAGAGGTCTGATAAATTGGCGTTGCGAGCACGCCGTACGGGTTCTTTTCGTTACCGGCGTGTATCGCCTGGGTGGAGAAACCGGAGCTGTGGATGTCTTTCATGCAAATTTACCTCCTGCACGTTATTTGCCGGTTTGTGTTTATATTCTATCACCAAAAATTCAATTTGTGAATTCCCATTTTGCATGAATTGTGCTAAAATTATTTTACACATTCCATAAAGGAGGTTTCCCCGTTATGAAAGTTGTCCATACCGACCTTGCGCCCGCCGCCATCGGCCCGTATTCCCAGGCCATCGTCTCCGGCGGCTTTGTTTTCACCGCCGGCCAGGGAGGCGTAGACCCCGCCACCGGCGAGCTCGTCAGCGACAGCGTCGTCGAGCAGGCCGAGCAGGTCATGCGCAACCTCGCTGCCGTGCTCGAGGCTGCCGGCAGCTCCTTCGAGAAGGCCGTCAAGACCACCTGCTTCCTCGCCGACATGGGCGATTTCGCCGCCTTCAACGAGGTTTACGGCCGCTACTTCACCGGCAGGCCCGCCCGCAGCTGCGTCGCGGTAAAGACCCTGCCGAAGAACATGCTCTGCGAGGTCGAGGTAATAGCCGAGGCCTGAGCCCGCCGGGAAACGCGAAAACGCCGGGGAGGCAAATCCCCGGCGTTTTCAGCATCCCAAGCATTAAGGAGACGGCAATGAATGAGTTTTTACCCGACGAGCTCTGCTTCCTGCCCTATCCCGAACTGATGGGCACCTACCGCGCCCTGCGCGCGGAGCTGCTCGCGCGCTATCCATCGACAGAGCTCCGGCCGCGGCGCACGCAGACGGGCTTCGCCGAAAAATACGTCTACGCCGTGGCCTCGCCCGGCGTCCGGCGCCTGCCCGGCGCCCCGGAGCGCTATGTGCTGCTCTCGGTGGTGCTCCCCGAGCCCTCCGGCAGCCCCCGCGCCGCCATGGCGGTGGAGGCAGCGCCGGGCCGGTATACGCACCACATAGTAATCGCCTCGCCGGAGGATATAGACGGCGAGGCCCTCGGCCTCGCCGCGCTCTCGCACGAGTTCGCCGTGCAGCGCGCCTCGCGCGGCGGGAAAAAATAAAAGACAAAGCGGCCGCCCGGAAACCCCGGACGGCCGTTTTGTGGATATGGGAGATAGAAGGGAATGTGTCACAACATGTTTGAAGAGCACAGCCTCTTCGCATAAGAGCATAACACTTATGTTGATATTAGAAAAGATATATTATATAATATCTAACATGAAAATCTCGCATATCAGGAGGATGGCGCATGGAGACCGAAAAAATACGCGCGCTGCTCACCGCGGCGGACCTCGGCAGCTTTTCAAAGGCGGCCGACGCCCTCGGCTACACGCAGTCCGGCATCACACACATGATGAACGCCCTCGAGGAGGAGCTGGGCGTCCCGCTGCTCGTGCGCGGCAACCGCGGCGTGCGCCTCTCGTCGGACGGGGAGCGGCTCGAGCCGCAGCTCCGCCGGCTGGTGTCGGAAGCGGAGCGCCTGGAGCAGGAACTTGCGCTCACGCGCGGCGTGGAGAGCGGCCTTGTGAGGATAGGGGCCTTTTCGAGCATCTCGCTGCGCTGCCTTCCGCCCATCCTTGAGCAGTTCGAGGCGCGCTATCCCGGCATAGACATCGAGCTCTATGAGGGCGACGCGCGGGAGCTGGCCTCTATGCTCGCCTCCGGGCGGATAGACATCGCCTTCATGACCCCCGCGGGCGGGCAGGGCTTCAGGAACATAAAAATCCGCGACGACCCCATGTTCGCCGTCCTGCCGAAGGGCCACCCGAGGGCCGGGGACCGGGTGTTCCCCATCAGCGCCTTCCGCGGCGAGCGCTTCCTGGTCTGCCACGGGCTGTACGGCCCGGACGACGAGCTCGGGCGCGCCCTGATGGCGGAGGGGATGGGGAAAAAGCCCCGCTTCTCCTCGAATTTCGACCAGAATATCATCTCGCTGGTGGAGCACAACCTCGGCGTGACCGTCATGCCCGCCCTCGTGCTCGAGGGGCGGGACTACAACGTGGCCGCGCTGCCGCTCTCTCCCGCGGTCAGCCGCGCGCTCGTCATGGCCCTGCGCGCCGAGGGAGGGGTTTCCCCCGCCCTGAAGCGGTTCATTGCCTGCGCGAAGGAGGGCCTTGGCCTTTGATATGCGCGGCGAGCGCCGCCGGCAGTATAAGCAGCCCCGCCATTATAAGGTTCAGCGCGGGGACAAAGCGCTCCGAGAGCGCCGTGAGGACAAAATTCGTCGGTGCCATGACGGACGCGACGGCGAAGGCCGCGGCGGTGAAGAGCGGCGTTATCCACCGCCCGGAGCGCAGCCCCGGCCCGGGCGGCTCTTCCGGCATGGAGAGCACAAGCCGCGCCGCGCCGGAGGCCGCCATCAGCGTTAGAGAGCACATGACGAAGTCCGAAAACACCCAGAACGCGGTTATGAGCGCCTCCACACGGTCCGTGAGCCCGGGTACGCTCAGGTTCTTCACCATCGTGAAAAACGGCAGCTCGAAGCGCCCCGTCAGCTCCGCGCCAAAGCGCCCCACAGTCACTGCGACTATCAGCGAAAAGAGCACGGAGAGCACGAGGCAGCGCCGCGCGTAGTCGCGCCTGCGGCTTATGGCCGCCCCGCCGGGGAGGGACGTGCAGACGAGCAGCAGCGTCAAAATCCCCACCGCGCCCGGCGCCCCGGCAAGGACGGGCAGCGCGTTCTCCGGCGTCACCGGCAGCAGGTTGCCCGGGTCGGCGTTGGATATGCCGAGGGCGATTATCAGTATCAGCACAAGCGCGAGCAGCCCGCGGAAGATAACCGCCGCGCGGCCGAGGGAGACGTACCTCCCCATCGCGGGTATCAGGCAGGCAGCCGCGCCCACGGCCATAAAAATGCCGGGGTTCGTGCCGGGATAAATGGCTATCGTGAAGCGCGCCGACGCGCTGCGGAGTGAAAACGCGGCGTAAAAAACAAGCCAGAGCGCATACAGCGCCAGCAGCGCGCCCCCCGCCCCGCGCCCGAGCAGCCTGAGCGTCACGGCCGAGAGGCCCTCGCCCGGCCTCGCGCGGCGCATTGCGGAGAGCAGGCACTCGGCGACTATCAGCGCGCCCGGCAGAGCGGCCAGCGGGCAGAGCCACGCCGCCGGCCCGGCCGAAGCGGCGCTGAGGACGGGCAGTATGCGCGCCGCCGGGGTCAGCGCGGCCACAAAGCCCACGGCCGCGGTCTCCCTGCGCTTTACAGGGCTTTTTTCCATGCTCAGCTCTCCTCCCCGAGCCCGGGCGGCGTGTCGTAGCCATAGGAGCGCAGCAGCGTCCACTCCGCCTCTACCTGTACGTCTACCGCGCGGAAAAGCTCGTCCCACTCCGCCGCTATGGCCTTCCAGCGCCCGGGAAAGCGCCGCTCCAGCTCCGCGCCTATCCCGAGGAAGTCCGCGCCAAGGGCCTGGGATGTCGCCAGGCAGGAAGCAGCCATTCGCTCCGCCTCAGACGCGAGGGCCTCTTCCGTCTCCCCGCGCCGCGCGGCGGAGGCGAGGTCGGGATACGCCTCCGCCTCCGTGACGGAGCCGCGCAGGTCGAGCCTGAAGCGCAGCGCGCGGAGCTCGTCCCCCTCCCACACCGGCTCCAGCTCGCAGCCGCAGCGTATGAGCCGCGCGGAGACGCCGCCGGCGCCTATGTCCGCGCGCCCGGCGCGGCCGGACAGCATCGCTGCGCCCAGCGCCGCGTCACCGTCGAGGTAGCCTGCGAGCTCCCCGCCGGAGAAGATGGCGTAGCCCGCGTTTTCCGCCGTGTCGAAGTCCCCTGCGGTGGACTTGGCTGTCCTCACCGCGAGGGCGAGGGCCGAGCCGCTGCGCTCAAGCGAAACGGCGATGTCAGAGCAGCTCGGCACGAACCCCGTGCCGCTGCGCTCCGTGTCATGCTCAAGGGCGGAGAGGATGGACGTGACGTCCTCTGCATCTCCCCCGGCGGAGAGGACGAGCTCCGCCGCCTCGCCGCCGCGCACCACGATCAGCGGCGTGTCCAGCCTCAGCTCGCCGGAGCGGCCGATATAGTCGAAATACCGCCCGGCCTCCTCCGCGGCGGCCTCCCCCAACAGGATATAGCCCGTGCTGTCGAAAAAGAGGTCCCCTCCCCCCGCGAGCTCGCGCATGTCCCGCAGCGCGGCGGTCACGTCCTCCCCCGCGCCGGCCGCGCGCAGGACTTCGCGGCCGGAGGCGTCCCGGCCCGTGGCCGCAGTGGCGAGCACGGCCCCGCCGTGGCTGTCAAAGCCGAGAGTTTCGATAATCTGCAGCTCCTCGATGTTCCTGTACGTCCCGCCGATGCCCGCCGCGCAGCCGGAGCAGAGCGCGAGGGCGAGCGACAGGAGGTACGCCCCGGCGCGCCTCATTTCCCGCCTCCCGCGCGGCGGCGCAGGTTTTTGCCCGCTATCACCGGGCTGCGCAGACGGTTGCTGCGCGCCGGGCGGTTTATCAGCGCGCGCAGCGCCCCGCGGCCGTCACCGTCCGTGAACGGGGTGAGGTACGGCGCGCCGAAGCACTCGAGCGAGGCCAGGTGGTATATTAGCAGCGCGAGGGCCGTCATCAGGCCGAAGAGGCCCAGCGCCGCCCCCGCTATCACAAAGGCGAAGCGCAGCAGGCGTATGGCGGAGGAGAGGTCGTGGCTGGGCAGGGCGTAGCCCGCTATGCCCGAGAGGGCCACGACGATCACCGCTATTGGCGAGACCACGCGCGCCTCGACCGCACTCTGGCCTACGATCAGCGCGCCTATTATGGACGCCGTCTGCCCCACCGGGTCCGGCAGGCGCAGCCCCGCCTCCTGCAGCAGCTCGAACGAGAGCAGCATGGCTATGGCCTCCGCCGCGGCGGAGAGCGGGACATACTGCTTCGCGGCGGACATGCTCAGCAGCAGCTTTGTCGGCAGCATCTCCTGATGGTACATGGTAACGGCCACGAAGGCCCCCGGCAGCAGCAGCGAGATCGCCAGCGCGGCCCAGCGCAGCGCAAGCAGCATCGAGGATACGGCGAAGTGCGAGGCGCTGTCCTCCGGCACGCGCATGAACGCGGCAAGGCAGCCCGGCGCGAGGAAGCCTATCGGCAGCCCGTCCACGAGCACGCCCACGCGCCCGTTCAGCAACTGCATGGCAAAGGCGTCCGAGCGCTCGGTGTGCAGCAGCTCCGGGAAGGGAGTTTTCGGGTTGTCCGCGAGGGACTCCTCGATCTCCGCGGCGGAGAGCAGCCCGTCGGCGTCTATGGCGCGCAGGCGGCGCAGCAGCTCCTCCACGGTCTCGTCCTTTGCGATGTCCTTCACGTACATCACGGCCACGTTTGTGGCGCTCTGCCGCCCGACGGTGAGCTCCGTGAGCTTCAGGGCCGGGTTCCTCAGCTTGCGGCGCACGAGGGAGGTGTTTATCCTCAGCGTCTCCACAAAGGCGTCCTTCGCGCCCTTTATGCTCTTCTCCACCGTGGGCTCGGAGACGCTCCTGCCGGTCTTTGAGCGCACCTCGAAGGTCAGCGCCGCCCCCGGCCCGTCGAAAACCACGGCGCAGCAGCCGTTTACAAGGTCGTCCGAAACGTCGGAGAGCCCCTCGCGGCGCTTTACGGAGTAGGAGTACACCGCGCCGCGCTCCATCAGCTCCATTATGCGCTCCGCCGAGCGCGGGAAGGGCGTGCGGCCGCGCTCCGTGACCGGGCGGAGCACGTCCTCGGTGACGGAGGTGCCGTCCACAAGGCCGTCCAGCCAGCAGACGTATATCTCCCGGCCCGGAAGGAGCCCGGGCAGCACGCTGCGGATGACAAAATCCGAGCAGCCTGAAAACATTTTTCGCAGCGCGGCGGAGCCCACCGCGGCTTTTTCACTTTTCCTTTCAGCACACATGCGGATATTATGCCCAAAGCGGCAAAAATAATTGCAGGGAGCTTGATTTCTGCAATTATAATGGCAGGGATCAAGCTCCCTGCAAGGCGATATAAATTCAAAAGCCGGGGGCTGGGCCTCCGGCTTTTTTGCTCAATTATAACTGTACAGCTCCGCGTAGTCGGGATATACGGCGGTGAGTGCCGCGGATATGGCCTCGCGCTCGGCGGCGGTTATCTCGCGGACGCGCTCATAGACGTACACGGTCACGCCGCCCTCGAGCTCAAAGGCGGCGTCGAGGGGCTCATAGGCCCCGCCGATGCCTGTGCCGGAGAGCAGCGGCTCCGCCAGGACGGTGACGAGGTGCTGGGAGTCCTCGCCGAGGTGGGTCTGCACCGGGGAGGCGGCTATGAGGTAATCGGCCTCGAGCGCGTCCCACGAAAAGGCGTCCCGCTTGTCGACGGTGGCGAAATATATTATCTCCGTGCGCGTCTCCGGCTCCGGTATGCCGAGGGAGCGGTAGACGTTCTCATATATGTCGGAGTTGATGGTGAAGGAGGAGGCGATGACCGCCGCGGTCTTCTGCCCGCCGGAGGACAGGCCGTCGACATACGCGCGGAGGGCCACGAGCTGCGCGGCGTCGCTGCGCTGGGGCGGCGCGAAGCTGAAGGAGCGCAGGGCGGAGAGCGAGCGCACCTCCGCGGCGCTGTCCGGCTGCTCGCGGGGCAGGAAGGGGCTTATGAGCGCGGCGGCGGAGAGCGCACAGGCGGCAGCGCGGGCGTAAAAGCGGTCCGGCAGCGCGGCGAGCCCGCCGGCAAGGGCGAAGGCCACGGCCGGGAGATAGAGCAGCGTGTGCTGCTGCCCGTGCGACTGCACGGCGGTGAACAGCGCGAAGCACAGCAGCGGCTGGACGAGGGCGAGCGCGGCGCCGTATCTCGAATCCGGCCGGCGCGCGAGCAAAAAGACGAGGCAGGCGGCCGCCGCGGCGAGGAGTATATAGCCGAAATAGCGGCAGAGCATGACCGCGTCCGTCCAGCGGCCGAGGTCGTAGGCCGAATACGTGTCGAAATAGTTCGAGCCCAACACCTGCTCCGCGACGAAACTCTGGCCGAAAAACAGCGAGCAGGCGATGCCGGCGCAGACGAGCGCGGCGAAGGAGCGCCACTGCCTCCTGTCCGCCAGGAGGGCCGCAAGCGCGGCGAAGCCGAAGGAGACGGTGAAGAAGAAAAAGTAGCGGCGCAGCAGGAACATCAGCACGAGCAGCGCGCCGGTGAGCGCCCCGCGCGCCGCGGCGGGGCGGGAGCGGTCGGTGTATACGATGAAGGCCCAGATGCCCGCGGCGGCGGCAGCGGTGTCCACAAATCCGACGAGCGCCGTGTAGAGCAGCATCGGCGTGGCGCAGCAGAGCAGTATCCCGCCGCGGCGGCTGTCCCGCCCGAGGACGAGCAGGGCGTGCATTGCGGGGAGGACATAGAGGTTCACCACCGCGAGCAGATAGACGTACCGCCCCGTCCCGAGCACGCGCATTATCAGGGAGATGGGCCACGCGAGCAGGTAGTTGTACTCCTCCGTGATAACGCTGCGGAGCACCAGCCGGACCTGGTCGAGGCCCAGCGGCTGGGAGGCGAGCATGGCGCTTATGTCCCAGTAGGTGGCGTTGTCCCAGTAGTATATTTTGGAGCTGCCCGCGCAGTAATAGGCGGTGACCACGTTCACGATGAGCGCTATCACGAGCATCGCCCTGCCCCGGCCGCAGCGCAGCGGGCTGAATTCCCTCAGGGCGGTGGCGAGGGCGAGGACTATGGCGGCGAGGACGAGGCCGCTGCCGAGGGCGCAGAGCAGCCGGAAGGGCAGCGCGCCGATAGTGTATTCGCCGACGTAAAAGAGATCGTAGCTCGTGTCGAACACGGCGCCGAGCGCGAAGGCCGCGGCGGCGAGCGCCGCGGTTTTCCAGCCCCGGCCGAAGGGCAGCAGCCACCGGCGCGGCAGGCCGGCTTTCAGCGCGGCGGCCACGGCCGCGGCGGACAGCGCGGCGGCAAGGGCCATCACCGCCGGGCCGGAGAGCGCGCCGTAGGCCACGGCCCAGAGCCTTATGAGGAGCAGGCCCGTCAGGCACCCCCAGGCGGCCAGGGCGGCGGCATACGCCGCAATTTTACGCTTTTTCACGCTGCGCTCCTCCTTCCCGGCGCCGGCGGCGCCGCTTTCAGCGGATACAATGAGTATATATTACGCCCGCCGGGTAGTCAACAAAAACGCCCCGAAGCAGCTCCGGTTGCCGGGAGGCGGGGCGCGTGATATAATCGGAAAAAACAGCGGGGAGGGGCGGAAATGACGGTGGAAAAGCTCGGCCCGGAGCGCATTGAGGACGCGCTGCGGCTGATATGGGAGACTTTTTTGCAGTTTGTCGCGCCGGACTACTCCGAGGAGGGCGTCAGGGCCTTCAGGGACTTTATCGAAGACCGCGAGACGGTGGAGTCGCTCGAGTTCTTCGGGGCGTATGAGGGCGGCGAGCTGGCGGGGGCCCTTGCCGTAAGCGAGGGGCGGCGGCACATATGCTGCTTTTTCGTCGCGGCGCGGCACCAGGGGCGCGGGATCGGCCGGGCGCTATATGAGCACCTGCTGCAAAACAGCGCCAACAGCGTGTACACGGTCAACTCGTCGCCGTACGCGGTCGAAATATACCGCCGCCTCGGCTTCAACGCGCTCTCCGGCGAGCAGCTTGCGGACGGCATGAGGTTCACGCCGATGGAGTATGTCCGGGAGCGGGCCTGAGGCGGGAAACCGGCAGAAAGGAAGCCGGCGCGGCTTCAGCCGCGCCGGCTTTTGTGTTTTTCTGCGTGCGGGATGCGCCGGGGCGTCAGCCCTGGCTGCCTATGCCCTCGATGAAGGCGGCGCCGGCCTTTATGCCCTTCACCCAGCAGGAGAGGAGCAGGTTCTCGTTCGCGCCGTGGTCGTTCTGGTCGGAGAGGGAGATGGGGATCATCATCCAGGGGGTGCCCAGCACCTCCGGGAACATGTAGAACGGGGCGGAGCAGCCCACGGAGGGGAACACGACGGGCTCGGCGCCGAAGGCGGCGCGCAGCGCGTCCTTCACCACGGGGACGTACTTGTTGTCCAGCGGTGTCTTGCTCGCGGGCAGGCCGGCGTAGAGCTTCACCTCGATATCGCCGAAGCCGCGGCGCGCAAGGTGCTGCCGCAGCAGCTCGGCCATCTCCTCCGGGAGCTGGCCGGGGACGATGCGCATGTCGATGAAGCACTTGGCCTCGTCCACCGTGACGTTCTTGCTGCCGTCGAAATACCCGGCGTGCAGGCAGCCGATGTTGCAGGTGGGCTCGAACATGTAATTATAGTAATAGTCGTCCGTCTTGCGCCCCTGCAGGAGGTGGCCGGCGCCCCAGTCGGCGAGCTGCGCAGAAGCGTCGAAGGGGGGCAGGGCGTCGATCGCGGCGAGCTCCTCCACGGTGGGCATCACGGCCTTGTCATAAAATCCGTCGATGAGCACGGCGCCTTCGGCCTTCTTTATGGTGGAGAGGGCCTCGACCAGGCGCCAGGTGGCGCTGGGCGCGCAGGCGGCGTACTGCGAGTGCTGCGGCTTTTTCAGGGTGCGGCAGGTGAGCTCCACGGCGCAGAGGCCTTTCAGGCCCAGCTCGATGGTGGGCCGGCCGGAGGAGTGCATGCCGGCGTCGGAGCAGATCATGAGGTCTGCGGCGAGCTCTTCGCGGTGCTCGCGCAGGAAGGGCAGGAGGTTCGGGCTGCCCTGCTCCTCCTCGCCCTCGAAGAGGTACTTCAGGTTGACGGGGAGCTTGTAGAACTTGCGGTAGGCCTCCTGCGCCTTTATGTGGGCGAAGAGCTGGCCCTTGTTGTCGCTGACGCCGCGGCCGTAGAGCCGGCCGTCGCGGATTTCGGGGTTATAGGGGTCGGAGTCCCAGAGCTCCAGCGGGCCCTCGGGCATCACGTCGTAGTGGCCGTAAATCAGAAGCGTGGGGGCGTTCTCAATGTCGGCCTTCACCTCGCCGATTATGACGGGGTGGCCGCTGGGCAGGGGGTACACGCGGTTGGGTATGCCGGCCTTCTCCATGATGCCGGAGAGGAACTCGGCGCACTCGGGCAGGCCCTCGTGCGTCATGCTCACGCTCTTGTGCTGTACGAGCGGGATCAGCTCGTCCACGTAATCGTTCAGATGGGCTTCGATGTAGTCGTAAACCTGTTTGAGATCGTTCATGCTATCTCTCCTTTACATGCGCAAAGGACGCGCGGATTTAATATATTGTATTGTAAATCTGAGAGCGCAGCGTTGTCAACAAACCCTTTCCGGCGCGCGGCAGAAGAAAAACAAAATCCCCCCGGATGGGGGGATTTCGCTATTTCCCGGCGCTTTTCCGCTTCAGCACCACCGCCAGCACCGTGCCGGACACTATGAGCACGGCGCCGATTATGATAAGCGCGGCGGCGAAGGGAGCCATGGGGTTGCTAAGAGTAACGGAGCCCTCCATTGGGATCGTGATCCCGCCAACCTCTATCATACCGCCAAGGCCGGAGATTGAGCGAAAATCGTCAAAAGCGCCGAAGGAGCTGAACATCCGGTTCGACACGGCGGCGGCGATGGCGCCGATAAGCACGAACGGCAGGCCGCTGAGCGCTATGTAAACGCCCGCGAGCCAGCCCCAGCGGCGCGCGAAGCCCCGCAGGTAGCGCGGCAGGGTGTCCACCCAGTCCTGAGCGGAGCCGCCCTTTGGCCGCCCGCCGGATTCCGGCTCGCCCTCCGCGCCGGAGGCCTGCCCGCCGCCGTAGCCGTAGTCATAGCGGGGCTGCTCCGGCTCGTCCTCGGAGAGCAGCCAGTCCACCGTCACGCCCAGCGCCGCGGCCAGCGCGGCGAGCTTGCCCGTTTCCGGCACGGATTCGCCGGTTTCCCATTTTGAAACGGCCTGGCGCGAGACGCCGACGCGCCCGGACAGTTCCTCCTGGGACAGGCCGGCCCTTTTCCTGCAATAGTATATTTTTTCGTGCAGCTTCATTTCCCGTCTCCCTTATCCTTGATGCCACAAGCATACCAGAAGGGCGGTTGCGCCGCAAGAGGTCATAGCTGGAAGCTGCGCAACCGGCGGTTGCGCCTGCCGGGTACGCCGCGGGCGGGGAAAAATTAATATTTCACGCCTTGACCTTATGTGGTATACTAATCTATAATTGTGTGGCAATTCAGCGTCACTTTCGGAGGTGACCGTCATAGACAGGCAGAAATATATCAAGGAGCTCTCGCGGCTGCTCTCCGGGATGGCACCGGCGGACCGCGAGGCGGTGCTACGCGGAATCAACGCCCGGTTTGACGAGAGCGGGGACGACGACACGGTGATAAAAGCGCTCGGCAGCCCGACCTTCGCCGCAGTACAGGTCCTGCGCGGCTATGTGGCCCCGGACCCCGAGGAGCACCCGGAGGCGTATGAGGTCGAGCCGGAGCCGCAGCCGGCGGCAGAGGAAACAGAGGAGCCGGCGGCAGAGGAAACTGCGCCGCCCGCGGAGGAAGCCGCGGAAACGGCCGGGAATGAGACTGCGGGGCCGGAAACTGCTGAAGTACAAGCCGGGGGCTCTGAAGCGGCCCAGGATGAAGCCTCCGCGAAAGCCGTTGAGGAGGCTCCGGCGGACGGCGCGGCGGAAGAACCCGCCGCAGGGCCGGAAGCGCCCGCCGCGGAGGAAGCGGTTCCCGTTCCCGAAGAGCAGGGGCAGGCGGAAGCGGAGAGCGCCCCCGAGGACGCGGAAGCGGAAAGCGAAGAACCGGCCGGGACGGCCGAAGAGCCGCCCGCCGAGCCGGAGCCCGGGGCAGATGCCGGGGCACAGCCGGCAGCGGAGGCAGAATCCGCACCGGAGCCGGCGGAATCCGTGCCGGCGGCGGAGCTGCCCGACGATTTCCCGGACATAGACGCCATAATAGCCGAGGCCGAGGCGGCGGCCGCGGCGGACATCCGGTCCGGGCCCGCGCAGGACGCGGCCGAACCGGAAGCGCCGCAGGACGGCGGCTGGGACGAGGAGGACGAGACGCCCGAGGGGCTGGGCGAGCCGGTGTCCGGTCCGCCGAAGCCGAGGGCGAAGGTCGCCGCGCTCATTTTCTACTCCATCGCGGCTGTGATAATCGGCGTGCCGGTAACGGCGCTGATAGCGTTGGCCGCGCTTGCGGTGCTCGCCGTTGGCGCGGCGGTGCTCGGCGCGGGAGTTTTGGCCATATCCTTCTGCTTCCTCGGGCTGACCGTGGTGGCGGACATACTCATGTGCGCCGGCGCGGGGCTCGTGCTGCTTGGCGTGGGCCTGCCGCTGATGTTCTTCGCCGTATGGCTCTTCGTGCGCGGAGCCGTCGGCTTCGTGAACCTCGTCATTCGAAAAGGCGGGGACTGGTGCTATGACCACGGGGAGGTGACGGGGTGATGAAAAAGGCCTGGAGCGTTGTTTTCGCGCTTGCGCTGCTGCTGATAGCGCTCGGCGGCGTGGTATTCGGCCTTTCGCTGATAATGGACGCCGACCTCGTCCGTGTGGCGGACGCCGTTTTCGCGCGCTATGACCTCGCCAAGGTCATCGTCGCCGTGCGCGAGGCCTTCGGCGGCCTCACCGCGGTGTTCGGCGTATCTATATTATAAGGGAGGCTGCCGCGGCCCGCAGCGGGGCCGCGCGGAAATGAAGAAGAAAGTAACGAGGAAACAGAACAACAGCCGCAACTGCTTTGTCTGTGGCGTGATGAACGACATGGGGCTCAAGTCGGCCTTCTATGAGCTGGAGGACGGCACGGTGGCCGCGCTCGTCACCCCAAAGCCCGAGCACCAGAGCTATCCCATGCGCGTGCACGGGGGCGTCATAAGCGCGATGCTCGACGAGACCATCGGCAGGGCCATAAATATCACCGAGCCGGACACCTGGGCCGTGACCGGCGAGCTCACCATACGATATAAAAAACCCGTGCCCTACGGCGAGCAGCTCCTTGTCACCGGGCGGATCACACGCAACACCCGCCTGATATTCGACGGCGAGGGCGAGATATATTCCGCCGACGGCACGCTCTGCGCCACGGGCAGGGGGCGCTATGTCAAGCAGCCGCTGGACGTTATCGGCGGGCTTGAATCGCACGGGGATTTCTGGCGCTGCTTCCCCGATGAGAACGACCCGAAGGAAATTGACGTGCCCGAGCACTGAAAATACCCTATATATGGTGTTCGCCGCGGCGAAAAACTCAAGATTTTGGAGTTTTTTGCCGCGGCGAAAAAAATCTCGAATTTTTTGAAAAAAGGTGTTGACAAAGCCGCGGAGAGGTGGTATATTAATCAAGCGCTCGAGAGACGGCACTGTGAAAGATGCACAAAACTCGACGCGAGTGCACCTTGTAAATTAAACAATGTAAGCAAAAAGCTTATGCAAATAAGCACCAGAGAAGGGTTCTGAAGCGACCGTGGGGACACGGTTGCGGATTCTTTTGAATTAAGCTGAGGAATCAGCTCTATGATGCATTTAAGGCATCCGGGAGGATGTTTTAGATAGTGATTTATAGAGAGTTTGATCCTGGCTCAGGACGAACGCTGGCG
>DVGA01000070.1 GCA_018712985.1 Candidatus Scatomorpha intestinavium | reverse complement strand
GACGAGCTGCCGGAGGCAGAGCCGGGGATACGCCTCTATCAGGGGGACATCACGGCGCTCGGGGCCGACGCCATAGTGAATGCGGCGAACAGCGGCCTGACCGGCTGCTACATTCCCTGCCACGGCTGCATAGACAACGCCATACACTCCGCCGCGGGTGTGCAGCTCCGGCTCGAGTGCGCCGCGCTGATGTCCGAACAGGGCCATGAGGAGACGCCCGGCGGGGCGAAGATAACGAAGGCGTATAATCTCCCGGCGAAGTACGTGCTGCACACCGTGGGGCCTATCGTGCGCGGCGCGCCGACGCTGCGCGACTGCGAGCTTTTGGAGAGCTGCTACCGCTCCTGCCTGGAGCTGGCGGAGGAGCATGAGCTGAAGAGCGTGGCCTTCTGCTGCATTTCCACGGGCGAGTTTTGTTTCCCGAACCGCCCCGCGGCGGAGATAGCCGTGAACACCGTCCGGGAATACCTCTCCGGGCGCGGCGGGAACATGGAGGTAATTTTCAATGTTTTCAAGGACAAGGACTATGAAATCTACAGGGAGCTGCTCGGCGTCGATTGAGCGGCTGCGCGCAGGGCTCGAGCGCTGTGACGCCGTCGTGATCGGCGCGGGCGCCGGGCTGTCGGCCTCCGCGGGCTACGCCTACTCCGGCGAGAGGTTTGAGAAATACTTCGCGGATTTCATCGCGAAATACGGCTTTACGGACATGTACACGGCCGGATTCCACCGCTTCCCGGCGCTTGAGGAGCAGTGGGCCTTCTGGAGCCGGTTCATATACCTCAACCGCTATACGCCAGCGCCGGAGCCGATATATGAGGAATTGCTTGGGCTCGTGCGGGAGAAGGACTATTTCGTGCTCACCACGAATGTCGACCACTGCTTCCAGCGTGCGGGCTTTGACAGGCACCGGCTCTTCTATACCCAGGGGGACTACGGGCTGTGGCAGTGCTCAAAGCCCTGCCACGACAAAACCTACGACAACGAAGAGGCCGTCCGGCAGATGGCGGAGGCCCAGGGCTTCCGCGTAACGGAGAGAGGCCTCGAGCTGCCGGCGGACGGGAAAATAAAGATGGCCGTGCCCTCCTCTCTCGTGCCGCGCTGCCCGGTCTGCGGCCGGCCGATGAGCATGAACCTGCGCTCGGACGATACCTTCGTGCAGGACGCCGGCTGGTATGCCGCAGCGGAGAGGTATGAGGACTTCCTCCGGCGGCACGAGGGGCTGTATGTGCTGTACCTCGAGCTGGGCGTGGGGCTGAATACCCCGGTAATCATAAAATACCCATTCTGGCGCATGACGGCGGAGAACCCGGAGGCCGCATACGCCTGCGTGAACCTCGGCGAGGCGTTCGCACCGCGGGAAATAGCGGAGAGGGCAATCTGCATCGACGCCGACATCGGCGCCGTGCTGAGGGGGCTGGGCCGCTCCCGGAACGCAAGTTAGCACTTGAATTTACCGGCCCGCGTGATTTATAATGCACATGTTATACTTTCACCCGGAGGAAAGGAGCGGCGGCCTTGCGGAAGGACAGGGAAGAGCTTCTGCGCGATATCTGGGAAGCGCAGGACGAAGCATATGACCTAATGTACGAATACGATTCCCTCCCTCACAGGTATGGGGACAACACCCTGTACCAGTCGGAGGCGCATGTGATAGACCTGATAGGTGAAAATCCGGAGATCACCGTAACGGAAATAGCGGCAATATTGAAGAAAACGGCCAGCGCCTGTTCACAGATTGTGCGCAAGCTCCGCGCGAAGGGATGGGTGGAACAGAGCAGGAACGAGGAAAATAACCGGGTTTTCAACCTGCGCCTTACCGCCGCTGGCGAACAGGTGTACAAAAGCCACGTCGCCTTTAATCTGCGGTGCCAGCTTGCGACATTCCGGCTGCTTGATACGTTTACCGAGGAAGAACTTGAAAACCATCTTTCTGTGCAGCGGAGGCTGAATGAGGCGTATCAGGATGACGTGGATAAGAGCCGGAAACAGGACGGCACGGAGAAATAGTTCACGGGCGCGGCGGGACGCGCCCGTTTTCTTTTGGAGGAACGCACAAGTTTGCAGATGATTTTTGTGTGATGCGCCAAATAGCAAGACATACGGAAAAAGTGCTTGACAACAGCTAAAAACGTGATACTATTAACTTGCTAATTAATTAAGCTGCTTAATTATTATCGGAAAGGACAGATGCGGGCATGAAATACGACTTCACTTCCATCATCGACCGGCACGGCAGGGACGCCATCGCCGTGGACGGCATAGGCGGCTACCACTGGGGCACCGAGCCCGCCGCGCCGCGCGAGGGCTTCGACGCAATACCCATGTGGGTGGCGGACATGAATTTCCCAACCGTGCCGACCATTCCCGAGGCGCTCGCGGAGCGCGCGAAGCACCCGCTGTACGGCTATTTCGAGCTTACCGACGAGTATTTCAGCTCCATAATACGCTGGCAGGAGCGCCGCAACGGCGTTACCGGGCTAAAAAAGGAGCACATCGGCTATGAAAACGGCGTGCTCGGCTGCGTGGTGAGCGCGCTGAACGTCATGTGCTCGAAGGGGGACAACGTCCTGCTGCACTCGCCGACTTACGTCGGCTTCACGGGCAGCCTCACGAACAACGGCTATCACATGGTGCTAAGCCCGCTCGTCAGGGACGAAAAGGGCGTCTATCGCATGGACTTCGAGGACATGGAGCGCAGGATAGTTGAAAACAACATCCACGCGGCCGTTTTCTGCTCGCCGCACAACCCGACGGGCCGCGTCTGGGAGCAGTGGGAAGTCGAGCGCTTCATGGAGCTGATGGCAAAGCACGATGTCTACGTCGTCTCCGACGAAATCTGGTCCGATATAATACTGCCGGGCCATAAGCACGTCCCCACGCAGAGCGTGAGCGAGGACGCGCGGAGCCGCACCGTCGCGGTCTATGCCCCGAGCAAGACCTTCAACCTCGCGGGGCTTGTGGGGAGCTACCACATAATCTACAACGGCTGGCTGCGCGCCCGCGTACTCAAGGAGTCGAGCCTTTCGCACTACAACGACGCGAACGTCATGAGCATGCACGCTCTGATAGGCGCGTATAAGGAGGAGGGCTATGAGTGGCTCGGCGAGCTGCTAAAGGTGCTGGACGGGAACGCGGGCTATGCCTGCGATTACATCGGGACGCACTTCAAGGGCGTGCATGTTTCCCGGCCGCAGGGCACGTACATGCTCTTCCTCGACTGCACTGAGTGGTGCGCGGAGCACGGGAAGGACATCGGCGAACTAATAAGGGCCGGCTGGGACGTCGGCGTGGCTTGGCAGGACGGCAGGGCCTTCAATGGGCCGTATCACATACGCATGAACCTCGCCCTGCCACTCTCAAGGGTGCAGGAGGCCTTTGAGAGGCTGGACAAGTACGTTTTCAACGCCTGACGGCGGCAAAAAAGAAGCGCGCCCGGAGTTTTCCGGGCGCGCTTTTTCATATATATTTCATTTTCCGCCGGGAATCGGGGCGAACAGCCCGTCACGGTGTGCGGCAAGGAGGACGAGCGCCGAGGACAAGAGCAGCGGCAGCACTTCCTCCGGGCGGTCGAGACCGAAGCCGAAGTCTTCCCTCAGGCGGCGGATGCGGTAGAGCACGGTGTTGCGGTGGGTGAAAAGCCGCTCGCAGGTGAGTTGGACGGAGTGGTGGCAGGCGAGATAGGTATACATCGTGAGGCACAGCTCCGTCCCATGCTCGGCGTCATAGCGGCCGAGGGCACTGATACGCGGATCTATGAGGTCGGGGCGGTCGGACAGGCGGCGGAGCGCCATCAGGCAGCGAAACTGTGAGGTATGGGCGCAAAAGGCCCCGGCAGCGCGGCCCAGCAGATAGTCCATGACCTCACGGGCAGGGGCATAGACCTGCGGAAGAAGATAAAGGTCGGTGAATCTGCCGGATATTACGGAGCGCAGGCTGTAGCGTCCGGACAGGTCATCCAAAGCGGCAGTGTCGTGTGAGGCGTTCAGAAGCAGCAGCACTTCCCCGCGGTACAGGAAGGGGCTGCAGCCGGGGAAGGCTGCGCTCAGCTCGCTTTTCAGTATGTCGTCGCCGAAGTTGGAGCTGTGGTACAGCCCGAGGTTTATCAGGGCAAGCCGATCCGGACGGTATTTGAAGAGGGAAGTGGACCCGGCCTGTGCCCGGAAGGCGCCAGCGCCGGAGAATTTCCCGTCCAGCAGATGGGCCAGCACTTCCTCCGCAGTGGTGGCGGAGGTCCAGCCGCTCTGCCGGCGGCAGATAAGCTGTTTGGCCAGGATCCCCTCCAGCCGTTTGAAATCCTCCGGGCTTTTCAGCGCGAGTGTGCCGTCAGCATCCACACAGATGAGGTAGCCGATGCGCACCCCTGAGCTGCTCAGGCAGGAAAAGCGCCGGACATACGGACTGTCCTCAACGGGCTGGAATACGCCGGCCGAAGGGTCCGGCAGCAGGTCCCAGTTAAGCGCCGAAATGGCCTCGTATGTTATTTCGCCGCGCTCTATAGCCGCTTGGAACACGGCGTCGCGGAAGGTTTCGGGCACATAGCTTGCCACTATATGATAGGCGTCGTCCACTACGAGCATCGGGCAGCCGAGCATTGCGCCGGCGTCCTTCAGCAGCCCGTCGAGGCTGTCACTTTCGAAAAATTCCCTGAGCAGCTTTTCCCAGTCCATGTTGCCTCCTGTGCTGAGAGCACAAAGATAATTTGCAAAATTATATCATCAGCCCGGTGCAAAGTCCAGGCTTTCCGGCTATTATATGGCCGAAAACAGGAGGTTCCCTCAAACAGGAGGTATTTGTGATGGAAAAGCAGAAAAAGAACGTAAACATATGGAAATCTCTCCAAAAAGTGCCCGCAGGCACAATGTTTGTTCCGCTGATAATAGGCGCTGTGATCACGACGATCTGCCAGGGCTTCTTCAATTTCGACTTGTGGAGCTCGCTCGGCAACCCGGTGAAGGACATGTTTTCCTCGAGCGGCCAGATGCTTATAATCGGCCTGATGCTGTTCTGCACCGGCACACAGCTTAAAATAAGCGACTTCAAGGACGCGCTGCACCGCGGCATACTCCTGATAATCGTGCGTCTCGTCATCGCTTATGCACTCTGCGCGCTGTACTACTTTGCTTTTGGCTACGACGGGGTTTTCGGAGTATCTTTCCTCGCCTTTGTCTGCGCCGTTTCCAGCGCGAACGCCGCACTCTACATGGGGAATATTTCTTCTTTCGGCGACAAGGCAGATAAGGCGAGCTTTGGGATAATGCTGATGTGCTCAATGCCGCTGCTGCCGCTGCTTTTCCTCGGGTTCTTCGGAACAAGCGGCTTTGGAATGGCGCAGGTAATGCAGATTATCTCGCTGCTCATACCCTTCGTCCTCGGAATAATTCTCGGCAACCTGGATGAGGACATACGCAGGGTGTTTGCTGGCGGAAATGCCATCGTGATGCCCTTTATGGGCTTTGAGTTCGGCTCCACCATCAACCTGATAGACGCCTTCAGGATGCTTCCGCAGGGGCTGCTGCTCAGCGTCGTCTACTTCATAATAGTCATCGGCCCAAGCTATGTCTTTGAGCGCAGGGTTCTGCACCGCCCGGGATATGCGTCCGTGGCCAGCGGCTCCCTTGCGGGCGTTGCGCTGTCTATCCCGAGCATGGCCTCCGCAGCAAACGCCGCGCTTGAGCCGTACGTCAGCAGCGCGGTCGCTGTCCTCGCATTTGTGCTCGCGGTGACCAACATCCTCGACCCGTTCCTCGTGAAGGCGGAGCTCAGGCGCCATCCGGCCGACGGCAGCAGGCCGGAGCGCCCCGCGGCGCCGTCGCGCAAATCCGTTGCTTAATGCAGGCTTAATACTGAAAGGAGAGCTCTGTTATGGAAAAAATGCTTCAGGCTTCCACGCTCAACGCCCTCATGCTGGGCAACTTTGACCGCACCATGTCCGTCCGCGACTTTATGGACGGCTTTGACACCGGCATCGGCACCTATACGGGCCTTGACGGCGAGGCAATATTCGAGAGCGGCACCGCCTACCGTGCCACAGCCGACGGCGGGGTGTCAGTGATGTCCCCGGACGACGGCGTGGCCTTTGGCACGGTGGTGAGGTTCGACGAATCCGCTCCCGTACATGAGCTGAAGTGCGTTTCGGATATCGAGACGCTCAAGGAGCAGCTCGAGCCGTACGTGGCCGGCAACCGCAACATTTTCTATGTGATCAAGGCCAAAGGCACCTTCACAAAGATGCATGTGCGCAGCTGCTATGCCTGTGAGAAACCATATCCGACCCTGTCCGAGGCCGCGAGCCATCAGAAGGAGTTCCACTACGAAAACATAGCAGGCGACGTGATAGCCGTCTATTGCCCGCCGTATGTGCAGGGCATAAACCTTCCGGGCTGGCACTTCCACTTCCTGAGCGCCGACAGGGCGCACGGCGGGCATATCCTCGGCCTCTCCGCAGACAGCCTGAACTTTAAGCTCAATGCCGTAAAGGACTGGGAGCTCGTGCTGCCTGAGAACCCGGAGTTCGCGCAGCGCGACCTTTGTGAGGACCTGAGCGCCAAGACCGCCGCCGTTGAGGGCGGGGCCAAGTAAAAACTGAGCAGATAATGTGAAGCGGGCCGGATGACCGGCCCGCTTTTTTGCGCAAATGAAACCTCGTGTGCCTAATCAAAAGCTCGCTCGCCGCTGAGTCGGGATTTCCCTTATCCTTGTAACAAAGGAGGGAAAACCATGGAAAAGAGCAATAATCTGTCGCGCAAGCTCAAAGAATTGCAGGCAGAAAAGGGCAAATCCCAAGCTGAGTTTTCCCGCGAGCTGGGGATAGCCCAATCGACGATCCAGAGCATCATGAAGGAGGGAAACACGACCTTAGATACGCTCATACGCATCTCGATCGCCACGGAGTCCTCTTTGGACGAGCTCGTGTTCGGCGACAGCGCGCGCAAGGCCACGCGCGAATTCCTTTCAGTGCTGAATTGCTACAACGACCTGCCCGAGGGAAAACAGGGCGAGGTCCAGCTGCATGTCAACGCGCTTCTGGAGCTGTTCAACAATGAGCAGTAACGTTTTGTGTGAGGAGGAGCAGCAGCTTGCCCGGATTTGCGCTCTGCTCTGCAGCCTCGGCGTTACGGCGAACTATGCCGGCTTTTTTCACGCCTCCTACGCTGTGTACCTCGCATCGCAGAGGCCCGAGCGGCTCCTGCTTGTTACAAAGCGGCTGTACCCGGAGGTGGCCAGGCGCTACGGCACGACCTGGCGCAGCGTGGAGCGCAACATCAGGACCGTGGCGCAGATAGCGTGGAACAGCGGCAGGGAGCAGCTTGAACAGATGGCGCACTGCCCGCTGGCGGAGAGGCCGAACGCCTCGCGTTTTCTCGCGATACTGACGGGCGCAGTGTTCTCCGGCCGCGCGGTGTGAGCGGAAAAGCGGCCGGGCTTCCTTTGCCGCCCGGCCGCAAAACGGGATTTTACTCAAACTGGCTGTAGTACAGTGCGGCGTACGCGCCGCCTTTGGCAAGGAGCTCCCTGTGGTTGCCCTGCTCTATGATATTGCCCTGCTCCATGAAGAGAATGGTGTCTGCGTCGCGTATCGTGCTCAGGCGGTGGGCGATCACGAAGCTGGTACGGCCGCTCATGAGCTTTTTCATGGCCTTGCCTATCTCCACCTCGGTGCGGGTGTCGACGCTGCTGGTGGCCTCGTCGAGGATGATGACCGGCGGGTCGCAGAGGAACACGCGGGCTATCGTTATGAGCTGGCGCTGGCCGGCGGAGAGGTTCGCGGCCTCGTTGTCGAGCGGCGTGTCATAGCCCTGCGGCATCGTGCGTATGAAGTAGTCCACCTTGGCGGCCTTTGCCGCGGCGACTATCTCCTCGCTCGTGGCGTCCGGCTTGCCGTAGGCGATGTTTTCAGCCACGGTGCCGGAGAAGAGCCAGGTGTCCTGCAGCACCATGCCGAAGTTGCTGCGCAGGCCGCGGCGGCTCATTTCCGCCGCGTTTACCCCGTCCAGCGTTATCCTGCCGCTGTTGACCTCATAAAAGCGCATGAGCAGGTTGACGAGGGTCGTCTTGCCGGCGCCGGTGCTGCCCACAACGGCTATCTTCTGCCCAGGCTTTGCCTCGAAGCTGATGTCCTTCATGAGTATTTTGTCCGGGCTGTAGCCGAAGCTTACGTGCTCGAAGGCTATGATAATCTTCGCCGCCCGGGCGGCACATTCGCGCGGGATTTTGAAAATAAGCTGGAGCGTCCCGCGCTTTGCGCTCAGCATGGCCATCCTCGCGGCGGAGTGCCTGCTCGTCGAGAACGGATTAACGGCCGGAGCGCTGGCCTGCTGCGCCGCCGCGGCGCTGCTGCACGTCAGGCCGCTGCTGAAAGCGCTGAAAAGCGGCGTCCGGGAGCTTTTCCCGCGCGGCTCCTCGTAATGGAACATCCCGCCCCCGCGTTGCCGCGGGGGCGGGATGTTTTCTGCCGGAATGAGCCCAACGCCTGCATGCTGTCCAAGGCAGAGGCGTCGAACAAATAAAAAACATGCCCGCCGGGTTAAAATCCTGGAAAGCTGAGCTGGTTTCCGGATGCACCGGGAGACCGGCGGAATGCGCGGATGAACCCGATCGCAGGGATTGCGAAGAGACTGGAAATGCCCCCATCGGCGGCGAAGGCGCTGCCGGGCCTGAGGCCGTCTGTTATGCGGCAGCGGCGTCGGACGCGCCCCGCGTCCATGCTTTGCCCTTTATAAACGCCCTGCTGAAAGGTGCGCTTTAACATCTGACAAACATTTTATTATCAAGTGATAAACACCGCGCCGGTATTATCGATGTGTTCAGGGGCGCCGGGGCGGGAAATACGGATTCCAACAAAAGACGCGCCTGAGACCGGCTGTGCGATAACATGTCACAGCGGCCCGGCGCGTTTTGCGCTGCGGGGCATAATTCAAACTGACAGGAGAGAAAGAAATGAGCGTAAAAAACAGCGCGATCAGGGCCGGGCTGATGAAGGCCTACGACTACATGGAGAAGGACCCGGAGCAGAACATCCCGAAAATCATGAACTTCCTCGACACCGTGGTGCCGGACAGCGTGCTCGAGCCGCAGCGCAGAGCCATCCGCAAGGTGATAGGCGACAGGGACAACAACTGGTACAAGCTGCTGCTGAGCCTCTTCACGGACATAGACGCGGGCGTGCGCCGCAGGATCTTTGAAAACTTCGTCGTCAACTCCGGCGTCGTGGGCCTTGAGTCTGCCGACTGGTTCAAGGAGAAGTACAACTGCAACATCCCCTGGGCCATCCTCATGGACCCGACGAGCGCCTGCAACCTGCACTGCACCGGCTGCTGGGCCGCCGAGTACGGCAACCACATGAACCTCACCTACGAGGAGATGGACGGCATCGTCACACAGGCCAAGGGTATGGGCACCTACGTCTACCTCTTCACCGGCGGCGAGCCGCTCGTGCGCAAAAAGGACATCATCCGGCTCTGCGAGGCTCACCCCGACTGCGTGTTCTCCAGCTTTACCAACGGCACGCTGATAGACGAGGCCTTCGCCGGCGAGATGCTGCGCGTGCAGAACTTCGTCCCCGCCATAAGCATCGAGGGCTTTGAGGAGGCCACCGACAGTCGCCGCGGGAGCGGTACCTACGCCGCCGTCATCCGCGCCATGGAGATACTCAAGCGCAACAAGCTGCCCTTCGGCATCTCCTGCTGCTACACCCGCGCGAACGCCGAGGTCATAGGCAGCGAGGAGTACTTCGACGCCATGGTAGAGATGGGCGCGAAGTTCGCCTGGTTCTTTACCTACATGCCCGTCGGCAAGAGCGCGGTGCCGGATCTGATGGTCACGGCCGAACAGCGCGAGTTCATGTACCACAGGATACGCGAGTACCGCAACACGAAGCCGCTCTTCACGATAGACTTCTGGAACGACGGCGAATACGTCGGCGGCTGCATTGCCGGCGGGCGCGCGTACTGCCACATCAATGCCGGCGGCGACATAGAGCCCTGTGCGTTCATCCACTACTCGGACAGCAACATCCGCGAGAAGACCCTCTTAGAGGCCTACACCTCCCCGCTCTTCATGGGCTACCACGACAACCAGCCGTTCAACGAGAACATGCTGCGCCCCTGCCCGGTGCTGGATAACCCCGGGCGGCTGACCGCCATCGTCGAGGCCTCCGGCGCAAAGAGCACGGACTATCAGGACGTGGAGACGGCCAAGGAGTACTTCGACAAGTGCGTGGACGCCGCCGCCAACTGGGCGCCGGTCGCCGACAGGCTCTGGACCTGCTCCGGGCACTGCGCCGGGTGCGGCAAGGACTGAGCGCCGCAGCAGCCGTCGGCCGGCAGGCACCATACAGGTGCCTGCCGGCTTTTTGCGTTTGCCGGTCCGCCGCCGCGGAGTGGGGAGAAGCGCCGGCGTCCGCGGCGGCCGCAATGGGATATTCCCGCCGCGCCCGGGCCCCTCCGCTGAACATGGAGGGGAGCGGCAACCGCATATCCGGCAGCTCAAAACGGGTGGCAGTACGCGGAGAAAGCCTACCGTTCAAAACAGACGGGGACCGTCACTATCCGATGGATATTCCGCCTGGGAACAGCCCCCTGACAAAGAAGACTGCCAGAAAGCACTGGGACGCTTGACAACGCGGGATAGATGTACTATCATCTAATTAGATGATAGTACATCTATTTTTGCCTGGAGGCGGAGGAAATGGACATTACGCAGCGGCAGATTACAAAAATCGCGCGGGAGGTGGGCAAATTCACCGTAAGGACGGTGAAGGCGGAGGGGGTCGGCACGGCGGAGTTCGACCTGATCCACGCCGTGCGGAAAAACCCGGGCATCACGCAGTCGGAAATATGCGCCATACTGGGCACGGACAAGGGCGCGGTGGCAAAGCAGACGGCGAACTTGGAGGCTAAGGGCTACCTCCGGCGGGAGGCGAACCCCGCCGACGGGCGCAGCCAGCTCATCTATCCCACCGAAAAGGCCCAGAGCCTGAAAAACTCCAAGGCGCACATCGAGGCCCTGTTCTATGAGTGGCTGGCCGAGGCGCTCGACGGGGAGGAGAGGGCGGAATTCGCCCGTTTGCTGGACGTGCTCTACCGCCGGTGCAAATCCGAGAGCAAGGCCGGCTTCCCGGAGATGACGGCGCGGGTAGAGGAGCGTGAGTGATATGGAAGGCGGAAAGAAGCGGGCCCGCCTCTCCCAGGCGATGGTGTTCCTGATCCTGTTCGGGGTGGTGAGCCTGTTTTCGGACATGACGCACGAGGGCGCGTCCAGCATCCGGGGGGCGTACCTCGCCATAATGGGAGCGTCCGCCGGGGCGATAGGCTTTTTCTCCGGGCTGGGGGAGCTCATCGGCTACTCCATGCGCTATGTGTTCGGCCGTCTCACGGACAAAACGCGGCAGTACTGGCCGATAACTATAATCGGCTATGTGCTGGACGTCATGGCCGTGCCCGCGCTCGCCCTGGTGGGCGAAAACGGCTGGATCTGGGCCTGCCTGCTGCTGGTCGTGCAGCGGATGGGCAAAGCCATAAAGAAGCCGGCGAAGGACACGATAATGTCCTTCGCGGCGTCACAGGAGGGCGTGGGGAAGAGCTTCGGCCTGCAGGAGCTGCTCGACCAGATCGGCGCGTTTTTGGGTCCCGTGCTGCTCTATCTCGTCATGCTCTTCCGCACGGACGGGAGCACTTTCCAGACCTACGCCTTCTGCTTCGCCGTGCTCGCAATTCCCGGAGCGATCACGATAATCCTGCTGCTCTTCACCCGTAGGAAGTTCCCGAACCCCGAAAAATTCGAGCCAGAGCCGGAGAAGCACGTGCCCTTCCGCATGAGGAAGAGCTTTGTGCTCTACATAGCCGGGATAAGCTGCTTTGCCTTCGGCTTCATCGACTATTCGCTTGTCATCATGCACGTCCAGAACGTCTACACCGGTCTCGCCGCCGGCCTGGCGGAGACGTCGTCGCTGGTGACGGAGGGGACGCTGCCGCTGCTCTACGCCGGCGCGATGCTGGTGGACGCGATAGCCGCGCTGGTGTTCGGGCATCTGTACGACAAAATCGGCGTGAAGGCGCTGATGATCTCCACGCTGCTCTCGAGCGTGTTCGCCGTTTTTATCTTCTCCATCCGCTCCACGGCGTCGCTGCTGTTCGGCGTGGCGCTCTGGGGGATAGGCATGGGCGCGCAGGAGAGCATCCTGAAGGCCGTGGTCACATCGATGGTGCCGAAGGACTGCCGCGCCACGGGCTACGGCGTGTTTGAGTGCTCCTTCGGCGTGTTCTGGTTCCTCGGGAGCTGGATAATGGGCGTGCTATACGACGTGAGCATCCCCGCCATGGTCGCCGTGTCCGTCGCCGCGCAGCTCGCGGCGGTGCCGCTCTATTTGGCGTCGGACCGCCGGGCGAAGAGGGAAAACGCTGCCCCGGGCAGCGGCCGTGCGGATTGACCGCGCCGCTCAAGAGGGGCGCACCCCGGAAAAATGAGGACGGCCCCGTGCTTCTGCACGGGGCCGTTTTTTCATTGCTGCCCACCGGCGGCTTTGTTTGTGCAGTTTACGGCGCTCGGACTGCGGAGGCGGCCACAGGACGGGCGCGGAAAAAAGCGGGCCCCGGCGCCGCCGGGGCCCGCTTGAAAGCCGGTTTCGGAATAGCTGCTTTTCGCTCAGCGCGGCGCCTTACAGCACCCTGACGCGCAGTATCTCGGGATGCGCGGCGAGCTGGCCGGTGATTTCGCCGTTCACCTGCTCGGATAGGTCGATGATCGTATAGGCATAGTTCCCGCGGGGCTTGTTGAGCATATGCTCGACGTTGATGTTCCTCGCGCTGACGAGGTCGAGGATGGAGTTTATCACGTTCGGCACGTTGCGGTTGATGACGCACAAACGGCTCTTGCCCATGCGCTCGAGCGTGGCGTTCGGCAGGTTGACGCTGTTCCTTATATTGCCGTTGACGAGGTAGTCGAAGATCTCCTGCGCGGCCATGACGGCGCATTTCTCCTCGCTCTCCGGCGTGCAGGCCCCGAGGTGCGGCGTGCAGATGACGTTTTTCTGCCCGATGAGCTTTGCGTTCGGGAAATCCGTGACGTACTTGCCCACGCGGCCGGAGGCTATGGCCTCCAGCATTGCGTCGTCGTCCACGACCTCGGCGCGCGACTCGTTCATGATGCGCACGCCCTGCTTCATATAGCCGAGGGCCGTTGCATCTATCATGTGGTGCGTGCTCTCGGTGTACGGCACGTTCAGGCTGATGTAATCGCTCGAGCGGAAGATCTCCTCCGCGTAGTCGACGTGTATCACGTCGCGCGAGAGCCGCCAGGCGGCCTCGACGGACATGTACGGGTCATAGCCGCGGACGGTCATGCCGAGCTGAAGCGCGGTGTTCGCCACCAGCGCGCCGACGGCGCCGAGGCCTATCACGCCGAGGCTCTTGCCGCAGAGCTCCGGCCCGGCGAAGGCACTCTTGCCCTTTTCCACGAGGGCGGGGATCTCGTCGCCGCGGTCCGCTATGCTCTTCACCCACTCAATGCTGCCGAGCATGTCGCGCGAGGCGAGCAGCATCTCGAAAATGACCATCTCCTTGGTGGCGTCCGCGTTGGCGCCGGGGGCGTTGAAAACCGCGATTCCGGCCTCGGTGCATTTGTCCACGGGGATGTTGTTCACGCCCGCGCCGGCGCGGCCGATGCAGAGCAGCTCCTTCCCGAAGTCCATATTGTGCAGATCCGCCGAACGGATGAGCAGCGCGTCCGGGTTTTCGACCTCGGGGCCGACCTCGCAGCCGTGCTCGGCCAGCAGCCCGGTGCCGAGGGGGGAGATGGTGTTCATGGTGCGTATTTTAAGCATGGTGTCCAACCTCAAATTCCTTCATGTATTCCGCCAGCGCGCGGACGCCCTCGACCGGCATGGCGTTGTATATCGAGGCCCTCATGCCGCCCACAAGGCGGTGGCCCTTTACGTTCATGAGCCCGCGCTTTTTCGCGCCGGCGACAAACTCGGCGTCCAGCTCCGCGCTCGCGGTGCGGAAGGTGACGTTCATCATGGAGCGCGAAGTGCGCTCCGCGTGCGGGAGGTATATTTTGGAGTTGTCCAGCACGTCGTAGAGTATGGCGCTGCGCTCACGGCGGCGCGCGTCCATCTCCTCGAGCCCGCCCTGCTCCTCAATCCACTCGAGCACGAGGCCGAGCATATATATGCACCAGCAGGGAGGGGTGTTCAGCATGGAGTCCTTGTCTATCATCTTCTGATAGCTGAGCACCTGCGGAGTGGCGGCGCACTCGCGCCCGGCGAGGCGCTTGTCCACCACCGCGACGGTGAGCCCGGCGGGGGCGATGTTTTTCTGCGCCCCGGCGTAGATGACGCCGTATTTCGACACGTCCACCGGGTGGCTCATTATCTCGCTGGACATGTCGCAGACTATGGGTATGCCGCCCGTCTCCGGCACGTAGTCCCAGGCAGTGCCGAAGATAGTGTTGTTCGCGCAGTAGTGGAAATACGCGCTGCCCGGCGCTATATCGAGCTCCTCCTGGCGGGGGATGTGCCTGAAATTGTCCCCCGAGCCGTCGTACGCGGTGGACACCGCGCCGTACTTCGCGGCCTCCTTCGCCGCTATGCCGGAAAAGTTGCCGGTGACGGCGTAAGAGGCGCTGCCGCCGCCCATCAGGTTCAGCGGCACCGCGGCGAACTGCGCGGTCGCGCCGCCCTGCATGAACAGCACCTCGTGCGTGTCCGGCACGCCGAGCAGGCGCTTGAAGCGCTCCTTGGCCGCGGCGTGTATCTCCGCGAATTCGCTTCCGCGGTGTGAGAGCTCCATCACCGACATGCCGCAGCCGTGATAGCTGAGCAGCTCGGACTGCGCCTTTTTCAGCACGCTCTCCGGCAGCACGGCCGGCCCGGCGGCAAAATTATAAACTCTCTCTGACAAACGGAACACTCCCCCGCGGCGCGCATGAAAGCGCGCAGAATATGCTCCCGGCCGGATGCCGCCCGGCTCGGGATACATTTATACTATAATACACTTTAGCCAAGTGTCGCGTCAAACGACATCTCCTACAAGCATTTCTCCGGAAAGGCCGGTGATTTTGACAGTTTTCACAAGCCGGCGGAGCTGCGTCCCCCGCACAGAGACCTCCATGTAATTTGTAGCGTGCCCCGTGGACACCCCGTCCTCCTCGGTCTCGAAGAGCACCTCGAGCGTCCTGCCGACGCAGGAGCGGAGATAGGTCCTGCGGCTGAGCTGAGCGGTCTCGTGCGCCTCGTGCGCGCGGCGGGACTTCTCCGACGCCGTGAGCTGGCCGGGCATGGCGTCCGCCGGGGTGCCGGGGCGGCGGGAATATGGGAAGACGTGCAGCGCGGCGAAGGCGCATTTTTCAATGAAGGCGAGGGTTTCGGCGTGCTCTGCCTCCGTCTCGCCGGGGAAGCCGGCGATGAGGTCGCCGGTTATGGCGCAGTGAGGGAAATGCCGCCGCAGCCGCTCCGTGACGGCGAAAAATTCCTCGGTGCCGTATTTGCGGCGCATCCGCCGCAGTGTGCCGTCGCTGCCCGACTGTAGCGAGAGATGGAAGTGGTCGCAGACCGTGCCGAGGGCGGCGAGGCGAGAGCAGAACTTCTCCGTCACCACGGTGGGCTCGAGGGAGCCGAGCCGCAGCCTCATGTCCGGCGCGGCGGCGGACACGGCCTCAATTACATCGGCAAGCGAGGGCGCTCCCGGCAGGTCGGAGCCGTAGGAGGCTATCTCTATGCCCGTGAGCACCAGCTCGCGGTATCCCCTTGCATCGAGGGAGGCGGCCTCCTCCGCAGCCTCGTCGGGAGGCAGGGAGCGCACGCGCCCGCGGGCATAGGGTATGATGCAGTAGGTGCAGAAGTTCTCGCAGCCGTCCTCAATCTTCAGGTAGGCCCGCGCGTGGCCGGAAAAGGCCCCGGCCGGCAGCCGCTCTATCTCGCGCCTTGTGAAGGGCTTGTCTATCAGCCGCCCGTGCCCGCCGCCCTCCACGGCGCGCTCGAGCGCGTCGATGAAGCCGTGCCTGTCGCCGCTGCCCCAGACTATGTCCGCGCCGAGGGCGGCGGCGGAGTCCGGCTCCACCTGCGACCAGCAGCCGCAGACGGCGCGCACAGCGCCGGGATGCCCCTCGGCCAGGCGCCGGAGCGCCTGGCGCGACTTGCGCCCGCTCTCCGCCGTGACGGCGCAGGTGTTCACGATAACGGCGTCCGCCGTTTCGCCATCTCCCGCGGGCGTGTGGCCGCGCTCGGCGAGCAGCGTCTCCATCGCCTGGGTCTCGTACTGATTGACCTTGCAGCCCAAAGTGTCTATAATATATCTCATATAAAACCGTCCCGAAGGTGAAATTTATGGAAATCTATCTCGATAATTCGGCCACTACCCGCGTGTGCCCCGAAGCGGCGGACGCCGCGTATGCCGCGATGACGCGCTTTTACGGCAACCCGAGCTCCACGCACGCGAAGGGGCGCGAGGCGAAAAAGCTGCTCGACGCGGCCCGGAAAAACGTCGCCTCCGCGCTCGGCTGCGCGCCGGGGGAGGTCGTTTTCACCTCCTGCGGCTCGGAGAGCGACAACTGGGCGCTGCTGTCCGGGGTGTGGGCGGCCTCGCCGAAGGGCGGGCATGTGATAAGCTCGGCCGTGGAGCACGACGCGGTGCTGAAAACCCTCGACGAGCTCGAGAGGCGCGGATATTCGGTCACGCGGCTCGAGCCGGGGCCGGACGGCGCGGTGTCCGCCGAAGCCGTGCGCGCGGCGCTGCGGCCGGACACGGTGCTCGTCTCTCTCATGATGGTGAACAACGAGACCGGAGCCGTAACGGACATCGGCGGCATAGCACGGATGCTGAAAAAGGCGGCGCCGGACGCGCTGCTGCACACGGACGCCGTCCAGGGCTTCCTGAAAGTCCCGTTTTCGGCAAAAACTCTGGGCGCGGACATGATAAGCATATCCGGCCACAAGATACACGCGCCGAAGGGCGTGGGCGCGCTGTACATCCGCTCCGGGCTGCGCCTGAAGCCGTTCATCGTAGGCGGCTCGCAGGAGGACGGCCGGCGCGCGGGGACCGAGGCCATGCCGCAGATCTGCGCCTTCGGCGAGGCAGCTCGGGTGGGCGCAGAGAGGGCGGCGGACGCTCAAAAGCACATGGCCGCGCTGCGCGAGCGGGCGGTTGAGCGCCTTTCCCGGGAGATACCCGGCTTCACGGTGATCGGCGGAGGCGCGCCGCACATCCTGTCGCTCTCCCTGCCAGGCTACCGCAGCGAGGTGCTGATGAGCTATCTGGACGGGCAGGGAATTTGCGTCTCCCGCAGCTCTGCCTGCAAGCGCGGGGCGCGCAGCCATGTGCTGGCGGCGATGGGCCTCTCGCCCCGGGTGATAGACGGGGCCATAAGAGTCGGACTCTCTCGCTACACGACGGAGGAGGAAATCGACGCGTTCTGCTCCGCCCTCGCCGCCGCGGCGGCGCAGCTGGCCCACAACTGAGCGCATACGCTCATTTTAACCGCGGCGCCGCGCCGAGTCAAGGCCGCGGCCGCAGTATTTGCGTTATGTAAACTGATTTTGCATATTTTCGAGCCATTTGGCCCCGACGGGGCTGTTGAAAACCCTGTTGACAATGTGCAAAACCCGCGCTGTTCAAGGGTTTTGCGCAACTGGGACCTTAACATATTATTCACATTCAGTGTGAATACTGTGTAAATTACGTCTACTTAACATAATTACAGCAAAACGCAGGGGCGAGAGCCCCTGCGTTGCCTTTTTGCAGGGGCTTCGCCCTTGCACCCCGCCCCGCCGCGCAGAGCGCGGCGCTATGCCACCGGACGCAGTCCGGCGCGCTATACTACCGGGCGTCGCCCGGTGCCTCCACACGCAGTGTGGCCCTCGCCGCGCCTTTGCGCGGCTACTGCCCAAAGAATTCGCGTAAATCGCTCTCAAGCAGTTCCACGCCGCCGCGGTTGAGCGAATATATGCTCCTCGCGCCGCGCAGCTCAA
>DVGA01000006.1 GCA_018712985.1 Candidatus Scatomorpha intestinavium | reverse complement strand
GCGCGAGCTGCGCCGCCGGGGGGTGGAAGCACTGACGGTGGTGTACAGCGACGAGCCGCCCATCGAGCCCTCGCAGCCGGAGGCCCCGCCTCCGGGGCGGCGCAGCGTGCCGGGCTCGGCCGTGTGGGTGCCCGCCTCGGCTGGGCTGCTCATGGCCCAGCACATAGTTTTGAGCCTTGTCGGGAGGGATTCGGAGTGAAGAAAAAGATATTTGCCCTCATCCTCGCCCTCGCCGCCGCCCTAACGCTCTCCGCCTGCTCCGAACCCGCCGCGGGGCCGCCGGAGGTGGCCCGACCGACCGCCCCGGAGCTCACGGCGGACCCCTACGCCGAAGTGCGCGCGCAGGCCGCCGCGGACATGTCCGGCGCGGTGGAGGAGGCCCTCGCGGTGCTCGAATCGCAGCCGAGGGACGACCTCGGGACTGAAACGGAGCCCTTTGACAGCGGGTACGCCTGGGACGGCTTTGACGACCTGACGGAGGAGCAGCAGGTTTATCTTGAGGCCGCGGCGGACTACATAGTCGAAAATATGCCCGAAAACGCCTCAACCTACGACAAATACCGCTATCTCGCCTACGTGCTCTGTGAGCGCGCGTCGTATGATTACCAGGTGCGAGAGGACAACCTGAGCGAGACGCCCTACGGCGCGCTGGCCGAGGGGCGGGCCGTCTGCTTCGGCTATGTCTACTCCATGCAGTATCTCTGCGAAAAGGCGGACCTCTACTGCGTCCCGATCGAGGGCGTCGCCAGCTGGAATGGGGAGGAACACGGCTGGAACCTCGCCATGCTGCCGGAGGGGAGCTACTATATGGACATAACCTGGTGCGACCAGTATGGCCCGATAGGCTCCGTGGCCTGGCGCGAGATGTTCATGGTCACGGAGTACAGGATGCTCGGCGACCACGGCGACTGGGAGGGCGGCCCCGCCACGGGTACGGAGCAGTACTGGTCGTGGGCGGGCGTGGAGTGACGCCCACGGCGGGGCGCCGGGCGGCGCACGGGCCCGTTTTTACCCGATATGCGCCGCCGGAGGGGCGCAAACGCTAAAAAGACGCCGAAATTTGTACTCTCCCCTTGACAAGGGGAGGGGGAGCGTCTATAATATTTCCGTAAGTGAATAGGTGAAACGTCAAGACGTGTGAGCAACGGCGCTCACCGATACCCAAAGGGCCCCAACGAGCCCTCTTTTGGCATCGGGAGCGTCTTTTTTGTTTTGAAAGGGGGCGGGCTATGTACGACTACGAGGACGTAAGGCTGCTGGTTGAGGAGATCCGCCTTATGAACCGGGCCAAGCTGATACTCATTAAAATGAGGGGCATGACCGAGGCCGAGGCCCACCGCTTCATCATAAAGACGGCCATGGACCGCTGCGTGAAAAAACGCGCCGTGGCGGAGGATATCATAAGATACCACGAGGAGCATGAGGAACATGAGAAATGACGAAAAAGTGCTTATCGTCGATTTCGGCGGGCAGTACAAGGAGCTGATCGCACGGCGCGTCCGCGAGTGCGGCGTGCTCTCCCTGATAGTGCCGCACACCAAGAGCGCGGAGGAGATCGCCGCGATGAAGCCCATCGGGCTGATCTTCACCGGCGGGCCGCAGAGCGCCTACGCCCCGGACGCGCCGCGCTGCGAGGACGCGCTGCTGAACCTCGGCGTGCCGGTGCTCGGCATCTGCTACGGCATGCAGCTCATGTGCCACATGCTGGGCGGTGAGGTGTCCCCCTGCGAGAGCAGCGAGTACGGCGCCGTGAAGGCCCGGCTGGACGACTGCGAGCTCTTTGACGGCTGCTCCGGCGAGAGCGCCGTGCTCATGAGTCACACCGACCGCGTGACGCGCGTGCCGGAGGGCTTTTCCGTCACCGCCTCGACCGAGCTCTGCCCCGTCGCCGCCATGCAGTGCGAGCGGCGCGGGCTCTACGCCGTGCAGTTCCACCCGGAGACGGAGCGCACCGAGCTCGGCCGGGAGATCATAAAGAACTTCCTCTACGGCATCTGCCATGCCGGGGGCGGCTACAACATGGAGGGCTATCTCGCCGAGCAGGTGGAGAAGATCCGCGAAAAAGTGGGCGAGGGCAGCGTGCTGCTCGGCCTCTCCGGCGGCGTGGACTCCTCCGTGGCCGCCGCGCTGCTCAGCGAGGCCGTGCCGGGCAGGCTCACCTGCATCTACATAGACCACGGCTTCATGCGCAAGAACGAGACGGAGGAGATACGCTCCGCCTTCTCCCGGCGGAAACTGAATTTCGTGTGCATCGACGCGCACGAGCGCTTCCTGCGCCGCATCGCCGGCGTGACGGACCCGGAGCGCAAGCGCAAGCTCATCGGCGAGGAGTTCGTGCGCACATTCGAGGACGCGGCGCGCGAGTGCGGCTCGCCGGAGTTCCTCGCGCAGGGGACGATATATCCCGACATCGTGGAGAGCGGCACCAACAGTGCCGTGATAAAAAGCCACCACAACGTGGGCGGCCTGCCCGAGGACATGGGCTTCAAGGGCGTAATCGAGCCTCTGAGCGGCCTTTTCAAGGACGAGGTGCGCCAGTTGGGGCTGCTGCTCGGGCTGCCGAGGCGCATAGTCTACCGCCAGCCCTTCCCCGGCCCCGGGCTTGCGATACGCATAATCGGCGAGGTGACGGAGAAGAAGCTGGAGATACTGCGAGAGGCGGACGCCATAGTCCGCGAGGAGATCGGCGCCTCCCGCGCGCGGGCGGACCAGTACTTCGCCGTGCTCACCAACACGCACAGCGTGGGCGTGATGGGCGACGCGCGGACCTACGACTATGTTCTGGCAGTGCGCGCGGTGGAGACGAACGATTTCATGACGGGCGAGTTCGCGCACCTGCCTTACGCGGTGCTCTACCGCATCTCGCAGCGCATAACGAACGAGGTGAAGGGCGTGAACCGCGTGGTATACGACATCACGGGCAAGCCGCCCGCGACCATAGAATGGGAGT
>DVGA01000069.1 GCA_018712985.1 Candidatus Scatomorpha intestinavium | reverse complement strand
TCATCCCCGACATCGTCAAGGGCGGCACCCAGCCCACCAGCCACCGCAAGGTGGCGATAAGGGCCTGCCTCGACGAGCTCTACGCCGCCGGCGTGGAGAAAAAGGACATACTGCTGCTCATCTCAAACGGGCTGCACCCGCGCGCCACCGTCCCCGAGATGAAGAAGATCCTCGGCGACGAACTCTTCAACGAGTTCTACTACTCCGGCCAGCTCACCAGCCACGACAGTGAGGACTATGAGCACATGGTCGACCTCGGCGTCACCTGCGCGGGGGACCCCGTGCTCATGAATCGCTATGTCTATGAGTGCGACATCCCCATCCTGATCGGCCACACCCAGGGCAACCCCTACGGCGGCTACTCCGGCGGCTACAAGCACTGTGCCACCGGCATCACCCACTGGCGCAGCATAGCGAGCCACCATGTTCCGAAGGTCATGCACCGCGCGGACTTCACGCCCGTTTCCGGCCACAGCCTGATGCGCACGAAGTTCGACCAGATAGGCATGCACATGGAGGAGAAGATGGGCCACCCCTTCTTCTGCTGCGACGCCGTGCTGGACACCTATTCCCGCCAGATCGCCGTGTTCAGCGGCTACGCCGCCGTCATGCAGCCGGCGAGCTGGGAGGTCGCAAATAAGCGGACCTACGTCCCCTACGCGAAGGAAAAGTACGACATAATGGTTTTCGGTATGCCGCAGGACTTCCACTACGGCAACGGCATGGGCACGAACCCCATACAGATGATGCAGGCGCTTTCCGCGCAGGTCATCCGCCACAAGCGCGTCATGAAGGAAAACTGCGTGATAATCTGCTCGAGTATCTGCAACGGCTATTTCCACGACGAGCGCTGGCCCTACCTGCGCGAGCTCTATGAGCTGTTCCAGCACGATTACATGCAGATCCTGCCCGACATGGACCGCTACGGCGAGTATTTCGCCACGAACGAGGAGTACATCCGCAAATACCGCTTCACCAACGCCTTCCACCCCTTCCACGGCTTTTCCATGATGAGCTGCGGCCACATCGCGGAGATGAACACCTCCGCCATCTACATCGTGGGCGCGCAGGAGCCGGGCATCGCCCGCGGCATGGGGCTCAAGACCCGCGCCACCTTCGAAGAGGCGCTTGCCGACGCCACGCGCAAGTTCACAAACGGGAACCCCAAAATCCTCGCCCTGCCGCAGACGTTCAAGATAGGCGCCGTCCACCTCTGCATGGCGGACGACGACCTTTCCACGGTGTGATAAGGAGGCGCGACATGCTAAAAGGCAACATGCTCATCGCCCACGGCGGCGGGCCTACGCCCGTTATAAACAGCTCGCTCCTCGGCGCTGTGCGCGAGGCGAAAAAGCACCCGGAGATCGAAAAAATCTACGGCGCGCGCTTCGGCGCGGAGGGCATCCTCGCCGGCGATCTGATAGACCTCGGCGCGGTCAGTGACGAAAAACTCTGCCTGCTCGCGCGCACTCCCGCCTCCGCCATCGGCTCCTGCCGCCGGAAGCTGACGGACGCCGACTACCCCGCCGTGCTCGAGTGCTTTAAAAAGTTCAACATCCGCTATTTCTTCTACAACGGCGGCAATGACTCCATGGACACCTGCAACAAGGTCTATAAACTCGCCGTCGAGAGCGGCTACGAGCTGCGCGTCATCGGCATACCCAAGACCATTGACAACGACCTTGCCGTCACCGACCACTGCCCGGGCTTCGGCAGCGCGGCGAAGTACGCCGCCGCCAGCGCGCTGGAGATAGCGCAGGACGCCGCGGCGCTGCCCATCCACGTCGTGGTCATGGAGATGATGGGCCGGAACGCCGGCTGGATAACCGCCGCGAGCGCGCTCTTTTCCAACCTGATGCCCTGCGAGCACCTTGTCTACCTGCCGGAGACGGACTTCGACAGGGACGAATTTCTCACCGCCGTGAAGGAGAAGTGGGCTAAGGGCCGCGGGCTGCTCGTCACGGTCAGCGAGGGCATACACTACGCCGGCGGCGCGCCGGTGGCCGACAGCGGCATAGTCGACGGCTTCGGCCACAAGGTGCCAGGCGGCGCGGCGCAGACGCTATCGGACATGATAATGGCCGAGACGGGAATCAAGTCCCGCAGCGAGAAGCCGGGCCTGCTCGGCCGCGTGTCCGTCGCGCTCATGAGCGAGGTCGACCGCGATGAGGCCGAGCTCGCCGGCGCCGACGCTGTAAAAAGCGCCGTCGAGGGCCGGACCGGCTATATGGTCGGCTTCAGGGCCGAGCGCGAGCCCGAATATAAGAGCGAGACGATCCTGATCCCGCTCGAGCAGGTCGCCAACGCCGAAAAGACCTTCCCGCCCGAGTGGATAACCCCCGGCGGCGTCACGGACGAGTTCCGGCGCTACTGCCTGCCGCTCATCGGCGAATACGACACGCGCTTCGTGTCGCTGAGGTAACGGAAAACACAGGGCCCCGGATGGAAATCCGGGGCCTTCCGGCCGCGCCGCTCACGCAGGGCGCGGCAAAACGCCGCCGCGCTTTACAAACCGTGCGCGATGGAATAAAATGAAGAAAAAATCGGCGCTTCCCGCGCCGGAAAGGTGGGGCAATGCTTCAGGCGTTAATATACTTCCTTATCTGCCTCGCGGCGACTACCGCGGGCGGGATAAGCGGCGTCGGGGGCGGCGTCATAATCAAGCCGGTGCTCGACGCGGTGTCCGGCATGGGCGTGGCCGCGGTGAGCTTCCTCTCCGGCTGCACGGTGCTGGCCATGACGGCAACGAGCATGCTGCGCAGCCGCGGCGGCTCCGTAAAGGTGGAGAAGCGGCGCGGCACCCTGCTCGCCCTCGGCGCGGCCGTGGGCGGCATACTCGGCAAGGAGCTCTTTGAAATCGTCAGGAACTCCGGCGGGGCCACGGTGGACATAGTGCAGCAGATAATGATGATCCTGCTCACAGCCGGAGTGTTCATATACACGCTCAGGCACGAGGGCGTAAAGACGCGCAACGTGCAGAACGCGCCTGCCTGCGTCATGATCGGCCTCACGCTCGGGCTGGTATCCGCCTTCCTCGGCATCGGCGGCGGGCCTATAAACCTCGCCGTGCTGAGCTTCTGCTTCTCCATGGACTCCAAGACGGCCGCGCTCAACTCGCTGTATATCATCCTGTTTTCGCAGGCGGCGAGCTTCCTGAACACGATAGTCCGCGGGACCGTGCCGGAGTTCGACTGGCTCATACTCATAGCGATGTGCGCCGGCGGCGTGATAGGCGGCATCCTCGGCCGCAGCATCAGCGCCCGGCTGACGAACAAGGGCGTCGACCGGCTGTTTCTCGTCATAATGGCCGTGATAACGGCGATAAGCTGCTACAACCTCTATAACTGCTTTGCCTGAGGAGGTATAAATATGTTCAGCACTATCAACAGCGGAGAACTGCGCGTAACGGTGAACAGCCTCGGGGCCGAGCTCTGGGCGGTCCAGGCGATCGCCCCCGGCGGGGAGGAGACGGAGTGCCTCTGGGACGGCAGCGGCGGGCACTGGCCGCGCCGCGCCCCGCTCTGCTTCCCCTGGTGCGGCAGGCTCGAGGGCGACTATTTTGAGCACGCCGGGCGGAAATGCCCCGGCGGAGGGCACGGCTTCGCCCGCGACCTTGAGCACGAGCTCACGGCCTCGTCGGCGGACAGCGTTACCTACCGGCTCGCCTGGCCGGGGGACGGCGGGCGCTGGCCCTGGGCCTTTGAGCTGAGCACGGCCCACCGCGTGGAGGGCCGCACGCTGATAACCGAGTGCTCTGCGGTGAACCGCTCATCGGAGGCCATGCCCGCCCAGCTCGGCTTCCATCCCGGCTTCCGCTACCCGATGACCCCGGGCGGCACGCCCCAGGACTGCCTTGTGCGCTTTGAAAGGCCGGAGCTCCCCGGCGGGACGGACGTTTTCCGCCTGGACGAGGACGTTTTCGACAACGACAGCATCTGCTTCGAGAGAATCGAGAGCGAGTGGGTGCAGCTTGAGGAGCGCGCGACGGGGCGGTATATCCGCGTGCGCACGGCCGGATTCCCGTTCGTGCTGCTCTGGAGCCAGCCTAAAATCCCGGGCTTTGTCTGCATCGAACCCTGGCTGGGCTACCCTGGGCCGGGGCACGACCTTGCCCGCCGCCCGGGCGCAAGGCTGCTCGGACCCGGCGAGAGCATATCCGCTTCGCTGATGATAACCTTCGCGGTATAAAAAGGGCCGGGGACCTCAGGTCCCCGGCCTTTTTTCGCGCCCGGCCTGCGCCGCAGGCGGCCGGCCCCCAGCGCCAGGCCCGCTCCGTGTAAACGGAGCCTGGTCAAGGCGCAGCCGAGTTACGAGCTCCCCGGCGGTGTCGGCAAGCTGCTCCGGGAAATCCGCGCTGCCCGCCGCGGCCTCTATGACGATCTCGCTGCGCTCGGCGCTCGGGGATATGCGCAGCGAGCAGCCGTTGCTGCGCAGCACCACCCCGTCGTCCAGCTCCGCGCCAGCCTCCATCAGGCAGCCGGACACCGCGCGCATCAGCCCCGCCCTGTCGCGGCAGGGCACGCGCCGCTCGGCCCTGTATTCCCCCTCGAGCGGCTCGCGCTTCGCCTCCTGGGCCGCCTTCGCGGCCGGCTCGTGCGTCTTGGGCGGCGTCACGAGCCTCAGCCGGCCCTCGAGCGCGTCCAGGCAGCAGCGGTAATAGGCCTCCGGCGTGCCCACGTCGCACCAGTAGCCGTCCAATTTCACGCCGCGTATGCCCTCGCCCCGCTCGAGCAGCAGCGGGAACAGGTCGCGCGCGAAGTCGAACTCGCGCCCTGCCGGGACGAGCTCCATGGCCCGCGGCGACACGGCGTAGATGCCGGTGTTCACAAGGTTTGTGACCACCTTCTGCCAGGGCGGCTTTTCGATGAAGCAGCGCACCTCGCCGTCCGCGTCCGGCACCACGAGCCCGTACCTCAGCGGCTCCGGGCTCTCGCAGAGGGCTATCGTGACCGCGTCGCCCCCGCGGCGGTGCTCGCGCATGAGCTCGGAGAGGTCGAAATCACAGGCGGCGTCCCCGCTGACGACCAGGAAGTCCTCACCGCCGGTGAAGCCGAGGCAGTTTTTGACGCTGCCCGCCGTCCCGAGCGGCTCCTGCTCGATGAACCAGCGCAGACGGACGCCCATGCTCTCGCCATTCCCGAAATATGCGAGAATAGGCGCGGGGTTGTACCTCAGCGTGGCGGCGATTTCGGTGACGCCGTTTTTGCGCAGCAGCTCTATTACCCGCTCCATGAGCGGTTTTCCAAGAAGCGGGACCATGGGCTTGGGCAGCTCGCCGGTGACGGCCTTGAGCCGCCGGCCCTCCCCGCCGGCCAAAATAACAGCTTTCATGCCCATATTATTTGAGCGCCGCGCGCGTTTATTTTGCTAAATTTCTCCCAACAAGCTGCGCTTGGGCATAGCGCGCCGCTTCGCGGCGAGGCGGACTGCGTCCGCTGGCATAGCGCGGCCCAAAGGGCCGCGAAGTGCTTAAAATGAACAGACGGCGCTCGTGCGCCGTCTGTTCATTTTATCGAGAGAGATTCGCTCGCGCTTTGCCGCTCTTGCAAAAGAGACCGCAATCCCGTTTCGGCGGCGCCAGGCTGCGCCTGGATGCAGAGCGCCGCTTGCGCGGCAAGGGCGGTCTCGGGCAAGCCCGCTATAATTAAAAAATCGCAGCCGGCGCACCGGCTGCGATTTAGCTGTCGAAGAGGGACCTTCGGGACTGTTTAGGTAGTTTGAGCTGCGCTTATTTTGTGCCGAAAATGCGGTCGCCCGCGTCCCCGAGGCCGGGGACGATATAGCCGTGCTCGTTCAGGTGGTCGTCCAGCGCGGCGACGAAGATGTCCACGTCCGAGTGCTCGGACTGCATGCGCTGCACGCCCTCCGGCGCGGCGATTATGCTCATGAGCTTGATGTGCTTCACTCCGACTTCCTTGAGGAACATCGCCGCGGCGGCGGCGCTGCCGCCGGTGGCGAGCATGGGGTCCACGATGATGACGTCCCGCTCGGAGATATCGGGCGGCATCTTGAAGTAGTACTTCACGGGTTCAAGGGTCTCCGGGTCGCGGTAGAGCCCGATGTGCCCCACCTTGACGTTCGGCATCAGGGCGAACATGCCGTCCACCATGCCGAGCCCGGCGCGCAGTATGGGGACTATCGCCAGCTTTTTGCCGGCGATCTGGCGGCACTTCGCGGTGGCCACCGGGGTCTCGATCATGACCTCCTCGAGCGGGAGGTCGCGGGTGGCCTCGTAGCACATCAGCATTGCGATCTCGCCGACGAGCTCGCGGAAGGCCTTTGCCCCCGTGTCCTTGTCGCGCAGGATGCTCAGCTTGTGCTGGATAAGCGGGTGGTCGAATACGTGCACGTTGCTCATGGCTGCTTCTCCTCTTTATTTCATTTTGTGTTCTCAAGCCTCTCCTGGCGCTCTCGCTCGGCCTGGGAGAGGCGAAGGTATACGGGAAGGAGTTTTTCTGCGCTCTGCATCTCAAGCCCGCGCGCGGCCATGCAGACGCCCCAGGCGCTCTGCATCAGCAGCGGCCCGGGCGCAAGGCGGCAGCTCAGACCGGCGGCGGAGAGGGCGCCCAGCGCAAGCTGCGCCCCGTCGCCGGTTAGGAACACCGCGCGGCCGTAGCCGAGCAGCTCCGCGGCGAGCTCCTCAAGAGTGACCGCCCTGTCGGGAACAAGGCGCGCCGGCGCGCCGTCTGATATCTCAAAGAGGGCGTTATACACCTGCCCGCGCCGCGCGTCCATGCAGCAGCAGACTATCTCCCCGGGCGCGGCGGCCAGCCCGTTCCAGGCCATGGCCTCCAGCGTGGAGACGCCCGCGGCCGGCTTTTCGGCCCCGAAGCAGAGCCCCTTCACCGCGGCGACGCCGATGCGCACGCCGGTGAACGAGCCGGGGCCCACCGCCACGGCGACGCCGTCGAGGTCCCCGAGAGCCGTGTCCGTCCCGTGCAGCAGCTCCTCGGCCATCGGCAGCAGCGTGCGGCTGTGAGTAAGCCCCGCGCACTGGTAGTACTGCGCTATCAGCTCCCCGTCCCTGCACAGGGCGGCGGAGGCCGCCTTAGCAGAGGACTCTATACCAAGTATCAGCATACCGGGCCTCCAATCGTTATGCGCCGCTCGTTTTCGCCCGTTTTTTCAAAGCGGACGGTGACTTCGCCGCCGGTGAAGGCGTCCTGCACGTTCTCGCTCCACTCCACAGCGCAGACCGCGCCGCGGTCGAGATAATCGTCCCAGCCGATGCCGTAGAGCTCGTCCGCCGAGCCGAGGCGGTACATGTCGAAGTGGATGAGCGTGCGCTTGCCCTCGTATTCGTTTACTATAGTGAAGGTGGGGCTGCTCACGCGGCAGTCTATCCCCATACCGCGGGCCATCCCGCGGACAAAAGCGGTCTTGCCGGAGCCGAGCTCGCCGTACATCGCCACCACGGTGCTGTCCGGCACCCGGCGCGCCAGCGCGGCGCCGGCCTCCTCGGTTTCCCGCTCGGAGTGCGTTATTATCTCCATGGGCCTGCTCCTAAAAACTTTATTCGTCCTATTATACACCAAGCCCGCCGTTGCGTAAAGCCGGAAAAGGTGCTATAATATCAAAACACGGTCCGGGGGCGCCCCATGCCGCGAAAGGCGGCACTGCCGCCGCGCGCCGTGCCCGCTTAACTGAGACAAAGCGAGGTGTTCGCTTGAAAAAATACCTTCCGCAGGTAAAGGACTTCTTCCGCAGGGCGGACATGCTCCTGCTCGCGCTCAGCCTTGCCTGCTCCCTCTACGGCCTTATAGTCATCGCCAGCGCCACGCAGACCTACAACGGAGGCTCGGCCCAGTATGTCATCATCCAGTTTGTGGCGATCGTCCTCGGCGTGCTGATGTACGCGCTGATGACCGTCATAGACGTGGACGTGTTCGCCGACCAGTGGAAGTGGCTCTACGCCGTGAGCGCCCTGCTGTTGCTGCTGCTCATCCCCTTTGGCCAGGGCAGCGACACGACGGGCAACAACGGCTGGCTCCGCTTCGCGGGTATAGGCATACAGCCCACGGAGTTCATAAAGCTGGCCTTCATCGTGGTGCTCGCAAAGCACATCAGCTATCTGAAATCCTATAAGGATTTGAACTCCGTCATGTCCGTGGCGCAGATCGCCGGCCACTTCCTCGTGATTTTCGGCGCCATAATCATCACCGCGGACGACCTCGGCAGCGCGCTCGTGTATTTTTTCATCTTCGCCGTGCTGCTCTTCATGGCGGGGCTGAAAATCTACTGGTTCATCATCGGCCTCGCGGCCCTGGCCGCCGCGGTGCCTTTGCTGTGGACATACTTTTTGAGCGATTACCAGCGCAACCGCATTATGGCGCCCTACGATTCGAGCATAGACCCGACGAACACCGGCATCAACTGGCAGCCGCACCAGGCGCAGATGGCGCTCGCCTCCGGGCAGCTCACCGGCTCCGGGCTCGGCAACGGGGCGCAGACCCAGTCGGACGCCCTGCCGGCCAAGCACACGGACTTCATCTTCGCCGTGATCGGCGAGGAGCTGGGCATGATAGGGGCCTGCCTCTGCATCCTGCTGCTCGTGCTCATAGTCGTGCGCTGCGTCTCCGTCGGGCTCAAGTCGAGGGACACGCTGAGCATGCTCGTCTGCATGGGCGTGGCCTCGATGATGGTGTTCCAGACCTTCCTGAACGTGGGCATGTGCATTGGCATCGCGCCCGTCGTCGGCATCACGCTGCCGTTTTTCAGCTACGGCGGCTCGTCCGTGCTGGCGAACTTCATGGCTATGGGCCTCGTCTCCGGCATACACTACCGGCCCAAGCCCACGCGCTTCACAATGTATTAGCCGCAAGCCGCCGGCGCAGCAGTTTCTGCTGCGCCGGCCTGCTTTCAGCCCTCCGCGCCGGGGGATTCGATGAAATGCACGGCGGAGTTGTCCCAGTACTCCATATAGGCCCTGTCCTTGTCCCCGTCAAGGTTCAGCTGGTAGAGCCTGAATACTACGGGGAAGCCCTTCGGCTGCCAGAACTCCTCGTACGAGTAGAGATATTTCATCCCGAGGCGCCGCATGACGGCCCCGCTGCGGGGGTTGTTGACGTCGTGCGTGGCGGTGACATACGGCACGCCGAGGCGCCGCAGCCGCCCGATGACGGCCGCCGCGGCCTCCGTGGCGATGCCGCGGCGCTGGAATTCCCGCCGGAGGCCGTAGCCGAGGTCGCGGCTGGCCGAGGCGGAAACCGTGACGTACCCTATCGGGACGTTGTCCGCCTTGAGGCAGACGGCGTAGCCGAGCCTCTCCGCGCCGGGCGCGAAGCGCTCGTTATAGAAAATCCGGGCCTCCTCCGCCGTTTTCAGGGGGAACCAGGGCAGGAAACGGTTCACTTCCTCGTCGCTGAAAATTTCGAACAGCGCGCCGAGGTCGCCCTCTGAAAACGGGCGCAGGAGCAGACGACCGGTTTCAATTTCCCGCGCTGCGGGGTGAAAAAACGGAGCTTCCGCTCCGTTTTTTGGCTTATATTGCTGCGAGGGCATCGCGGATTTTCTGCTTGACCTCGGGAGAGACCTTGCTGTCCGGCACCATGTTGAAAACGGCCTCGACGGTTTTGCCCTTGACGAGCTTGACCATGGGGCTTTTCAGAATCTTGGGGTCGATGGCGTTCATGGCGTCGCAGGCAGCCTTGTTCTCCAGCAGCTCCTTGACTGTGACCTTGCTGATGTCCATAATATTTCCCCTTTCAAATCACATGCCCGCGGCTCACCGCAGGTTAAGTTATTAACATTTTACCATGGAAGTGTCGAGTTTTCAATAGCCTTTTCCATCCCGGCGGCTTATGATATAATCAAATCAAAAGACCTTGAAGCATAACAGGAGGGACGGGCATGGAAAACCGCTTGAAAATCCGCACCGCGGAGCTGTCCGACGCGGGGCGATGCGCGGAAATTTACAGGCCGTATGTTGAGACGACCGCAATCACCTTCGAATACGAGGCCCCTTCCGCGGAGGAGTTCCGCGAAAGGATGGCGCATACGCTGGCAAAGTACCCCTACATAGTCGCGGAGCTGGACGGCAGGGTCGTGGGATATGCGTATGCGGGGGCCTTCGTGGGCCGGGCGGCCTATGACTGGTCCGTTGAAACGACCGTTTACGTTGAGCGGGAGGAGCGCGGGCACGGCGTGGGCGGGGCCCTTTACGCCGAGCTCGAGAGGATACTCAGGGAAATGAACGTCCTGAACCTGAACGCGTGCATAGGCTATCCTGAAAGGGAGGACGAGTACCTCACCAGGAACAGCGCCCGGTTCCACGAGCACCTCGGATACAGGCTGGTGGGCGAATTCCACGAGTGCGGATACAAGTTCGGCCGCTGGTACGGCATAGTCTGGATGGAAAAGCACCTTGGGGCTCACCCGCCCGTCCCGGCGCCGGTCATACCGTTCCCGGAGCTGCGCCGGGACTGAGGGCGGCCGGGGGCGGCCACGGGCAGCTTTTATTCTCACTTAGGCAGGTGTGACTTATGCTCAGACTCATCACGGGCCGCGCGGGCGCCGGCAAGACCGCGCTGGTAATGGAGGAAATACGCCGCTCGGTCGAAGCGGGGAGGGGCGGGAGGCTTCTCCTTGTCCCCGAGCAGTACAGCCACGAGGCCGAGCGCGAACTCGCCCGCGTGGCCGGGCCGCGCATGGCCCTTTACGCCGAGGTGCTCTCCTTCACCGGCCTTGCAAGGCGCGTGGAGGCTGAAATCGGGCCGCGCCGCGGGCGGATGCTGGACCCCGGCGGGCGGCTGCTGTGCATGGCCCTCGCGGTCGAGAGCACGGCGGGCGCCCTGAAAGTCTATTCCGGCGCGCGCCGCTCCCCAGAGCAGCAGCTCCAGCTCCTCGCCGCCGTGGACGAGCTCCGCGCCGCGGCGCTCACGCCGGAGCGCATGGAGGAGGCGGCCGCGCTCGCCGGCGGCGCGCTTGGCGGCAAGCTCTCCGACCTCGCGCTGCTCTGCGGCGCGTTCGAGGCCGCGGCAGGCGGGTCGCGGAGCGACCCCTCAGCCCGGATAGCGCAGCTCGCGGACGATTTGCCGCTCAGCTCCGCCGGCCGCTCCGGGCACATATACATCGACGGCTTTACCGACTTCACGCGCGTGGAGGAGCGCGTTATAGAGGAGCTGTTGCCCCGAGGGGCGGACGTGACCGTCTGCCTCACGCTCGACGGGCTCAATTCGGACAACGAGGTGTTCGAGCTCAGCCGCCGCACGGCAAGGCGCCTCCTGGCCGCGGCGGAGGAGCGGGGCGTTCCCTCCCGCGTGGAGGCCCTCGCCGCGCAGGAGGACGTCGCCGGCCGGCTCGCCGCCGGGGTCTTTTCATACGGCGCCGAGCGCCTTGACGCCGAAGGCAGGGTCTCGCTGCGCTCCGCGCCTGGGCTCACCGCCGAGTGCGAGTTCGCGGCAGCAAAATGCCTTGAGCTGGCGCGCGCGGGCTGCCGCTGGCGGGACATTGCGATCGCCGTGCGCGGCTTTGAGGACTACAGGAGCGCGCTCGAAGCGGCGTTTTCCGCCGCCGGGGTGCCGCTTTTCACCGCGCGGAGCGTGGACGTGCTCTCCAAACCCCTTCCGGCCCTCATCTCCGGGGCGTACGAGGTGATTTTGGGCGGCTGGGAGAGGGCCGAGGTGTTCTCGTACCTCCGCACCGGCCTTGCCGGGCTGACGGACGGCGAGACGGACATACTCGAGAACTACTGCTGCGTGTGGAGCATCGGCGCGAAGCACTGGCTGAGCGGGGCCGACTGGAAAATGCCGCCGGACGGCGCGCAGGGCCGCGGGGCGAATGACGGCGCGCGCCTGGAGGAAATAAACGCTGTCCGCCGCCGCGCCGCCGCGCCGCTGCTGAACCTCCTGCGCCGCTCGCGCGAGGCCGGGACGGCGGAGGGCCAGGCACGGGCGCTCGCGGAGTATTTTGACGAAATAGGGCTGGCGGAGCGCCTTGCCGGGCGTGCGGAGGAGCTGGACGCCGCCGGCAGGCGGCAGGCGGCGGACGAGTATTCCCGGCTGTGGGACTCCGCGGTTTCCGCCCTTGAGCAGGCGGCGGACATACTCGGCGATACGCCGATGGACGCCGCGGAGTTCTCGCGGCTGTACCTCCTCGCCCTCTCGCAATACGGCGTGGGCGGCATACCCGTCTCGCTCGACATGGTCACGGCGGGCGACATGGACAGGATGCGCCGCCGGCACATCCGCCATCTGATCGTCCTCGGCGCAAGCGAGGAGCGGCTGCCGCGCGCGCCGGAAGAGCGCGGCGTGTTCACCGCCCTTGAGCGGCGCGAGCTCTCGGAGATGGGCTGCCCACTCGACGCGGGGGACGCCGAGCTCTGGCGCGAGTATTCGCTCATATATAACTGCCTCTCCCTGCCGTCCGAGAGCGTGACGATGGTGACCCCCGCGCAGGACGGCGACGGGCAGAGCGTGCAGCCGAGCGTAATAATGAGCCGCGCAGCGCGCCTCTTCGGGTTGGAGATACTGCCGGTGGACATGCTGAAAACGCGCGCGGCCTCCCGAGCGGGCGCGCTGGAGCTCGCGGCCGCCGCGGAGCGCGCCCCGGGGCCTTATCAGCTCGCCGCCGGGCACTGGTATGAGGAAAACGACCCGGAGCGCCTCGCCGCCCTCCGCCGCGCGGCAAAGCGGCTGCGCGGCAGCCTCTCCGCCGGGGCGGCCAGCGCGCTGTACGGGCGCAACCTGCGCCTTTCGGCCTCCCGCGTGGAGCGCTTCGCCTCCTGCCGCTTCGCCTATTTCATGAGCTACGGCCTGAAGGCCAGGACGCTCGAGCCCGCGGACTTTTCGCCCCCGGCCTACGGCGAGTTCATGCACTACGTGCTGCAGCACGTGGCCAGGGACGCCGAGGCCCTCGGCGGCTTCGGCGCCGCGGCGGCGGAGCAGCTTGAGGAGCTGACGGACAAGTATGTCGCGCTATATATCGAGGAGGAGCTCGGCGGGTTCGAGGGGCGCAGCGCGCGCTTTGCATATCTCTTCCGCCGCCTCGGTGACGGGGTCAGGCGCGTGGTGGCGGACATGGCAGCGGAGCTGAGGGACTCCGAATTCAGGCCCATAGGCTTCGAGCTTGACTTTTCGGCCCTTGCCGCGCCGCGCACGCTGCCGGACGGGAGCATGCTCACCCTCTCCGGCATAGCCGACCGCGTGGACGGCTGGATACACAACGGGCGGCTGTACCTGCGCGTCGTGGACTACAAAACGGGGAAAAAGAGCTTCTCCCTCTCCGACGTGTACTACGGGCTGGGGCTGCAGATGCTGCTTTACCTCTTCTCGCTCACGGACGCAGCGCCGGAGCTCTACAGCTATGAGGCCGTGCCGGCCGGGGTGCTGTACGTCCCGGCGCGGGACGTGCTGGTTTCCGCGCCGGAGGACCTGACGGACGGCGAGATAGCCGAAAAGCGCCGCGACGCGCTGCGCCGCTCCGGGCTGCTGATAAACGACGCGGAGGTCCTCGGCGCGATGGAGCCAGCGGGCTCCGGCGTGAGGCTGCCGGTAAAGTGGAAGGACGGCGCCCCGTCGGGCGAGAGCCTCGCCACTGCCGAGCAGATGGGCGCGCTCGCCCGGCATGTGGAGGAGACGCTCACGGCCCTTGCCGCCGAGCTGCGCCGCGGCAGCATAGAGGCCGACCCGTACTACAAGGGCGCGCAGGAGAACGCCTGCCTTTACTGCGAATACTCGGCGGCCTGCCGCTTCGTGGACGGCGAGGGCGGGGAGTCGAGGAGATACCTGCCGCGCCTTGAGGCCACAAGGGTGTGGGAACTGCTCGAGAGGGGGGAGAAAAATGGCTGAATTCACGCCCACCGAGGGCCAGCGCCTCGCGATAGAGGACACGGGCGGGGAGATACTGGTCTCCGCCGCAGCCGGCAGCGGCAAGACGCGCGTGCTCACCGAGCGGCTGCTGCGCCTTGTGGAGGCCGGCACGGATATAGACGCCTTCCTCGTAATAACCTTCACCAAAGCCGCCGCGGCGGAGCTGCGCGGCAGGATCGCCGCCGCCCTCGGCGAGAGGGCGCAGCAGAGCGCGCTCTCAAAGCGGCTCCGCCGCCAGGCCGCGCTCGTCCAGAGCGCGCAGATCGGGACCATACACGGCTTCTGCGCCTCGATCCTGCGGGAATACGCGCACGAGGCCGGGATAGCGCCGGATTTCTCCATAGCCGACGAGGATCGCGCGGGCGAGCTGCGCGCAATTGCCCTCGAGCGCGTGCTTGAGGACAACTACGAGCGCGCGGAGCCGCTCTTCCTCTCCCTGGCCGACACCGTGGGCGCCGGGCGCGACGACCGGCGGCTCTCCGAGCTCGTGCTGCGGCTTTATGACAAGCTCCAGAGCCACGCCCGGCCCGGGGACTGGGCGCGGGAGCAGTCGGAGATGCTCGAAAACCTCCCGCAGGACGCGCTCGACACGCCCTGCGGCGCAGAGCTGATGCGCTCGGCGCAGGACACGGCCCTCTACTGGGCCGGGGAGATGGACGCGCTGATAGAGCGCATGGCCGGCGACGAGCGGCTGGAAAAAGCGTATAAGGAGAGCCTCGCCGCCACCTCGGCCGGGCTGCACCGCTTCGCGGCCGAGGGCGGGGCCGGCTGGGATGAGGCGAGGGCCTGCCTGCCGGTGCCCTTCCCCCGCGTGGGGCACTTCAAGGGCTCGGCGGAGGACGAGGAGGCCCGGTTTATAAAGGCCCGGCGCGAAAGCTGCAAAAAGGCCGTGGGCAAGCTCTCCACGCTCTTCGCCGAGGACAGCGCCAAGCTGCTGGGCGACCTTGCGCGCACGGCGGGGCCGATGCGCGCCCTGCTCGCGCTGCTGATGGAGTTCGACGCGCGATATTCCGCCGAAAAGCGCCGCCGCTCGCTGCTCGACTACGCGGACCTTGAGCACATGGCCGCGCGCCTGCTCACGGACGCCGAGGGGAACCCGACCCGCGCCGCGCGCGAGATATCCCGCCGCTACGACGGGGTGATGGTGGATGAGTATCAGGACGTTTCGCGCGTGCAGGACCTGATAATACGCGCGGTGTCCCGCTCCGGGCGCAACCTTTTCATGGTGGGCGACGTGAAGCAGTCGATATACCGCTTCCGACTGGCAGACCCGACTATTTTCCTGGAAAAATACCTGAGCTACGCCGACGCCCCGGCACCCGAGGGTGTGCCGCGGCGTATATTCCTCAGCGACAACTTCCGCTCCCGGCGGGAGATAGTCGGCGCGGTGAACGCCGTTTTCGGCTGCATAATGTCCGGGCGCCTCGGCGAGCTCGACTATGACGAGCGCGCGGCCCTGCGCGCCGCGGGGCGCTTCGAGGGCAGCGTGCCGCTGCCGGAGATACGCGCGGTGGCCGTGCCGGAGGCGGACGAAGAGGGCGAGCGCCCCGCAAAAACGGAGTGCGAGGCCGCGGAGGCCGCGAAAACCATACGCTCCCTGATCGAGGGCGGCGCCGAGGTGACGGAAAACGGCGTCCGCCGCGCCGCGCGCTACGGCGACGTGGCCATACTCCTGCGCTCGGCGAACGTCTCCGGCGCGGCTTACCGCCGCGCGCTCGAGCGCGCGGGCGTGCCGGTGCAGTCCGGCGCGGCGGAGGGCTTTTTCTCCTCGCCGGATGTGAAGACCATGCTCTCCGTCCTCTCTGTGATAGACAACCCGCGGCGCGACGTGCCGCTGATAGCCGTGCTCAGCTCGCCGTTTTTCGGCTTCACGCCGGACGACCTCGCTGCCGTGCGGATGCACGGCGAGGAGGGGGACGGCTTTTACGACTGCCTTTTGAAGGCGGCGCAGGACGACCCGCGCTGCCGCGCTTTTTTAGACGGGCTCGACGCCATGCGCTCCTTCGCGAGGGACGCGGAGCTGCCAGAGCTGTTCAGGGAGGTGTATTCAAGGCTCGATGTGTTCGCGCTCTGCTCCGCCATGCCGGACGGCGCGGAGCGCCGCTCGCAGCTCGTCCGGCTCTATGAGCTGGCGAAGCGCTTTGAGGCCACGCTCTGGCGCGGGTTGCACCGCTTCCTCGGCTGGCTGAGGCTGATGGAGGAGCGCGGGGAGGAGCCGATGCCCTCGTCCATGGCGGAGAGCGGCGCGGTGACGGTCATGAGCATCCACCGCTCAAAGGGCCTCGAGTTCCCAATAGTGCTGCTCTGCGACACGGCACGGCGCTTCAACCGGCAGGATTCCTCCATCGCCGTGCTCATGCACCCGGAGCTGGGCCTCGGCCCCAAGCTGACGGACACGGCCCGGGGCATCGAGTACCCGACCATCGCCCGGCGGGCCATTGCCCGGCGCATCGAGAGGGAGACCCTCAGCGAGGAGATGCGCCTCCTCTACGTCGCGATGACGCGCGCGAAGGAGCGGCTGATAATCACCTGCGCCCTGCGCGACCCGGAAAAGGAGCTCGAAAAGCTTGCGCCCGCCGTCTCGAACCCCATGGCCGCCGAGGTGCTCGCCGGCATGTCCAGCCCGGCGCAGTGGCTCATCTCCGCCGCGCTCGCGGACGGGGGGAAGCACATAGCGCTGACCACGGTTTTTCCGGGCGGGGAGGCCAGGGAGGTCCTGCCGCAGCCGGAACAGGCGCCCGGGGACGCTGAGGCGTCCGCCGGAGAGGCGGAGGCGGAGTATGAAAAGCTGCGCGCCGCGCTCGGCTGGGAATACCCCTTCCGCCGGGCGGAGGCCCTGCCCTCCAAGGTGACCGCGACGGAGCTGAAGAGCCTGTACATACCCGACGAGGAGGCTCAGCCGCTGCCGCCGCGCGCGAAGCGCCTCTTCCGCCGGCCGGAGATAGGCGCATCGGGAAAAAAGCCGGACGCCGCCGAGCGCGGCACGGCCACGCACCTCGCGCTGAGGTACATCGACCTCGCCGCTGCGGCGGAGAGCGGCGGGGCCGCGCGCGAGCTGGAGCGGCTGAGCTCGGAGGGGCGCCTCTCGCCGGAGGAGGCCGCGGCGGTGGACGCCGGGGCCGTCGAGCGCCTGGCGCGCTCGGAGACCGGCCGGCTTATCATAAACGCGCCGGAGGCCCTGCGCGAGTTCCCGTTTTCGGTGCTCTGCCCCGCCCGGGAGCTCTTCCCGGACGCGCCGGAGGGCGAGGAGATACTCCTGCAGGGCGTGACGGACTGCTGCGTGGTGGAGCCGGACGGCATCACCATAATCGACTACAAGACCGACCGCGTGGACGCCGGCATGGCCCGGGAGCGCGCGGCGGAGTACCTGCCGCAGCTCGACGCCTATGCCTACGCGCTCTCGCGCGTCACGGAAAAGCCGGTGAAGCGCAGGATCGTCTATTTCCTGCACTGCTCCGCGGCCGTGGAGCTCTGAATTCAGCCCTCCACGAGCTCCGTGCCGGGGTAGTAGTGCGCGAGTATGTCGGTGTACGGCGTGCCGAGTCCTGCCAGGACGTTCGCGCCGTACTGGCTCATGCCCACGCCGTGCCCGTAACCGGTCACCGTGAAGGTGAAACTGCCGGAGGCGTATTCGAGCTCGAAGGCCGTCGAGCGCAGCTCGAAGAGAGAGCGCATCTCCGTGCCCGGCACCTCCTGCCCGGCTATGGTCACAGAGGATACACGCCCGCTCTCGTCGATCGTCACCTCCTCCACCCAGCCGGCCGGGTCCTGCCCGAGGGAGAGGTAGGGATAGCCCTCACGCAGCCGCGAGGCGAATTCGCCCTCGGTGTATGTGACGGTTGTGACGTAGTCAGGCACATCCTCCTCGTCCTCCGGGCTCGGGACGCTGACAAGATAGGGCAGCGCGTTCCAGACCTCTCCCGAGTCCTCCGTCATCCCGGCGGAGGAGGAGTGGAAGGCAGCGAATATCGGCTCGCCGCCGTATTCAAGGTACTGCCCGTCCGTCTCGCGGACGGCGGAGAGCATCTTCTGCCAGTATTCGTCGTAGTCGCCGCCCCATTTTTCCCGCAGCTCCTCCTCCGTGTTGTGCGCCTTGCAGCAGTCCGGGTCGTCGCAGACGTCGGCCTCCGGGTGGTTCGCGTTCACGGTGAGCGTGCGGCTGAGGATGAAGCTCCGCGCGGCCACGGCCTGGGCCTTCAGCGCGTCCGGCTCGAAGAGCGCGGGCATCTCCGCCGCGACAACGCCCGGCAGGTAGTCCGCCATGTTCACGCGCTCCGCCTCACCCCCGGAGAGGACGGTGAACTCGGTGTCGGCGTCCGCCCCGGCGGCGGGCGCGTCCTCCTCCGGCTCCGCGCCGTCCCACGCGCCGGGCGCGAGCGAAAGCGGGAGCACAAGCGCTATTATGAGGCAGATGAGCGCCGCAGCAGCTATAGTTTTCATACCTGTTCCCCCCAAAGCTTGACTTACGGCGCCGAATGGGTATACAATAACCCGATAGCGGCGTTACCGCCGGTATATTCTATGATGGACAGGATCGGGATATATGCGTAACAACGCGTTGACTATGTGCTGCGGCGTCTGCGTGGCGGGTGCCTTCGGCGTGTTTACCCGCTGGATGCAGAACCTGACGGCCTTTGACGAGCAGGGGCTTTACGTTCAGGGCAGCCTTTGGGGCTGGATGCTCCTGCTGCTCTGCGCCGCGGCCGCGGCCGTGCTTATCGGAGCGCTCTATTTCCTCCGCTCGCACGAGGGGCTGGTCTCCAGCCCGAATTTCGGCGAGGCGCACGCCGGCGGCGGGATGCCGCGTCAGGCGGCGTGGCTCGTAATAGCGGTTTTCATGGCGATAGCCTGCGGCGCGCTGCTTATCACCGCCGGCAGCAGCCAGTACGCTTCGCTGCTCCGCATCCTCGCCCTGCTCGGGCTCGCGGCCGACGCCGGCTTCGCCGGGATGGCCTCCGCCGGGGGCAAGGGGAACGGGGAGGAGAGCGGGGCGTCCCCGCTCGTGTGCCTTGCGAGCGTGCTCCCGGTGGCCTTCTGCTGCTTCTGGCTCGTGGTGAGCTACAGGCAGGACGCCGCCACCGCTGTCGTCTGGCGCTACGGGCCGGAAATCACGGCGATAGCCTGCTCGCTGCTCGCGTTCTACTACGTCGCGGGGCAGGCCTTCGGCAGGCCGAGGCCGTATACGGCGATGTTCTTCTGCGGCTACGGGGCGTTCCTCTGCCTTACCACGCTGCCGGACAGCCGCCTTATCGCCCTGCAGCTCATGCTCGCCGCCTGCGCCATGATGCAGATTTTCTTCCTCGGCTCCCTGACGGCCAACCTGCGCCGCCCGGCGGCGGCCGAATCGGAGGAGGAAGCCCCGGATGCCGCCGCGGAGGAGGCCGCTCCGCCGGAGGAGTTCGACACCCTGGCCGACGCGATGCGCGCCGAGCAGGAGGAAGAGGACCTCGCGGACAGCTTCGTGGAGTACGACCCCGGGGAACCAGGGCGCAGGAAAACGCCCCGGGAACCAAAAAACCGTTGACAGCGCCGCGGGATTTTTATATAATGGCGCGTGCGGCCCTGCGCAGGGCCGGATAAAGCAGTCAACTACAGCGGAGCGGCAAAGCCGCGCCGCCGTTGAGTATAACACCGGAAAGGATGTATAGAAAATGGTTCGCACCTATCAGCCCAAGAAACGCCAGAGGAAAAAAGAGCACGGCTTCCGCAAGAGGATGTCCACCCGCAACGGCCGCAAGGTCCTTGCCCGCCGCCGCGCGAAGGGCAGAGCCAAGCTCAGCTACTGAGTGAGGCCGCAAGGGGGCAAAACAAATAACGTATAACCCATCAGGGGCGGCCTAAAACCGCCCTTTGTGCGGTTTTGGCGCTTTCAGGAAGGTAATGCGATTGGATTTCACAGACTCGCTCCGGCGCAACAACGAGTTCCGGCGCGCGTATTCGCGGGGCAAAAGCGCCGCCGCGAAATGCCTTGTGGTGTACGCCAAGCGCAACGGCTCGCGCGGGAACCGGCTCGGGCTCACCGTGTCGGCCAAAATCGGCTGCGCCGTTGTGCGCAACAGGATACGCCGCAGGTTCAGGGAAATCTACCGGCTGCATGAGCGCGAGCTCCGCCGCGGATACGACATAGTTGTCGTCGCCCGCCACCGCGCCGCCGGGGCCGAATACGGCAGGCTCGAGAGCGAAATGCTGCGGGCAATGTCGGAGCTCGGCCTGATTGCTGAGGAGGCGGAGGGGTGAAAAAACTCATGCTTGCCGCGATACGCTTCTACAGGCGGAGGATCTCCCCGCTAAAGCCGCCCTGCTGCCGCTTTGTGCCCACCTGCTCCCAATACGCCATCGAGGCGATTGAGAAATACGGGGCGCTGAAAGGCGGCTGGCTGGCGCTGAAGCGTATAAGCCGCTGCCACCCATTTCACTTCGGGGAGCACGAATTCTACGATCCCGTGCCGTAACCCGGCCTCCGGGCGGCCCCTGACGCGGCGCATTCCCACCCAATGAGGAGAAAAAGACATGCTTGATGCGATAGCAACACCGTTTGGATGGCTGATGCGTCAGCTCTATGAGCTGACGAACAACTTCGGCGTGGCCATAATCCTGTTTTCGCTGATCGTCGCAATCGTGCTGCTGCCCTTCATGGCCAAGAGCAAGAAGGGCATGATGCGCATGACGCGCCTGCAGCCCAAGCTCATGGAGCTGCAGCGCAAGCACGAGGGCAACCAGCAGAAGCTGAACGAGGAAATAGCTAAACTCTACCGCCAGGAAAAGGCCAGCCCTATGGGCGGCTGTCTCTGGAGCCTGCTTCCGTTCCCGATACTGCTCGCCCTCTACCGCGCGGTTATAAGGCCCATCACCCTGGTCATGGGCGTGTCGGAAGAGCTGCTCGCCGAGGGCGGCGCGCTGTTCGAGCGCCTTGCCGAGCAGGGCTTCTCCCTGCCCGAAGGGGTCAACTCTTTTTACGCCCAGATTTACCAGTCTGAGTTCATAACCGCACATTTCGACCAGTTCGCCGACATTTCGGACAAGCTGATCCCCATGGATTACAACTTCCTCGGGCTCAACCTTGCCGCCACGCCGGACTGGCACTTCTGGCAGTTTGATTTTTCGGCCGGGGTATGGCCCGTTCTCGGGCTCTTCCTCCTGCCGGTTATATCCACCGCGCTGAACTACCTTTCCATGTTCATCAGCCAGAAGGTGAACGCAAACCCCGCCGCGAGCACGGCGCAGACTCAGAGCACCAACAAGATGATGCTCTGGATGATGCCGCTGATCACACTGTGGATGGGCTTCACCCTGCCGGCGTCCATGAGCGTATACTGGATCATGAACAGCGTCACCGGCATAGTCCGCGACACGGCCCTCACCGCCTATTATCAGAAGAAGCTGGACGCCGAGGACGCCGTCCGCCGTGCGGAGGAGCGCGCGAGGGAAGAGGAGCTCGAGCGCAAGCGGCAGGAAACGGAGCGCCTGCGCGCGATGAACGCCACAACGGTGAACAAAAACACCAGCAAGAAAAAACAGCAGGCCCAGGCCAAGCAGAGCGACACCGAGCGCAGGGCCGCCGCGGAGCGCGAGGAGCGCGCCGCGCGCCGGGAGCGCCTCGGCGTGAAGGAGGAGGAAAAGCCCGCCTCCCAGGTCGGCAACCGCCGCTATGCCCGCGGCAGGGCCTATGTTGAGGACCGCTTCACCAACCCGGAGGGGGCGGAGGCGGCAACGGCCGCGGCCGCGGCGGAGAGCGAATTCGGCGAGAGCCTCGATGCGGACATGCCGGACGCCGCGGACACCGCCGCAGCGGACACTCCCGCCGGGGAAAACGGCTCCGGCAAGGATGAGAATCAGGAGTAATCGAATATGAAGAAATATCTGGAGAAATCCGGCAAGACAGAGGAAGAGGCCCTTTCCGCCGCGCTTGCGGAGCTTGGGCTGGAGCGGGACGACGTCTCTGTTGAGATAGTTGCCCGGGCCAAGAGCGGCTTCCTGGGTATCGGCGCATCCCCGGCGGTCGTGCGCGTGGAGTACGAAGCGCCGGAAGAGGCAGTACCGGCCGCGGAGCCTAAGGCCAAAACCGAAACCGCTCCGAGGAGCGAGGTGAAAGAGGCCGCAGCGAGCGCGAAGGCAGTGCCCGCCGGGCCGAAATACGCCGGCGAGGGCGTGAAGGCGGAGACGGAGCGCTTCCTCTCCGGCCTGCTCGAACGCATGGGCATCACGGCGGAGATCGACATCCGCGACCGCGAAAACGGCGGGCTGCTCGTCGAGCTCTCCGGCCCCGGAATGGGCGCCGTTATCGGACGCAGGGGCGAGACCCTCGACGCGATCCAGCACCTGACCAACTACGTTGTCAACCGCGGCAGCGACAAGCGCTGCCACATAAGCGTGGACGCCGAGAGTTACCGCGCCAAGCGCGAGGAGAGCCTTGTCCGCCTGGCGGAAAAAATGGCCGCGAAGGTGCTCAAGTACAAGCGCTCCATGGCGCTGGAGCCCATGAACTCCTACGAGCGCCACGTTATCCACACCGCGCTGCAAAATTTCGAGGGCGTGTCCACCAGCTCTACCGGCACGGAGCCGAACCGCCGCGTGGTCATCTCTTACGAGCGCAGCGCGAAGCAAAACGACAGCGGCCGCCCGCAGAGCCGCGAGTGGAGCTGAGATAAACACGGAGGGGACCGAAATGGTATACGAGACCGTGCGCGAGCTGCTCGCGCGCCAGCTTGAGATCGACCCCGCCCTTATAGGGCCGAACACCGACATACTCGAGGACCTCGGCGCCGATTCGCTCGACATCGTGGAGCTGGTCATGGCGATCGAGGAGGAGTACGACATAGTTATCACCGACGAAAGGGCGCAGAACGTGCGCACGGTCGAGCAGCTTGTCGACATGCTCGAGAGTATAATAGGCTGAGAAAAAAGCCGGAGGGGAAAACCCTCCGGCTTTTTTGCAGGGGCGAGAGCCCCTGCATTACTTTTCTGAGAGATTTCTTTTTGTCTTGTCAAAAGAAACTCCTCAGACTCCAAAGACCAGGCTACGCCTGGACGCATAGCGCGCCGCTTTGCGGCGCAAAAGCATCTCTGCAAAGTGGTCATCCCGAGAGGTGAATGACGTGAGCCACCAAAACCGTGCGGTGCTCCCTTCGGTCGCGGCCACGCTGCGTGTGGGGGCAGAGCGCCGCTTCGCGGCGAGGCATCATCAATTTCCCCGTTAGTGCCGCGAGCGAAGCGAAGCCTTGCACGGTCGGCGATGCGGAGCGTCATTCACCATTCGGGATAGGGACTTTTCGATGTCGCAAAGTTTGGTGAAAACCGGCTCTTGGCTCCGACGAGCACCAAGCGGTTTTCTCTTTGGAGTCTGAGGGGTTTCTTTTTGACAAGACAAAAAGAAATCTCTCAGAAAAGTAATGCAGGGGCTTTCGCCCCTGCATAATGGTTTTACAAAGGCGTTCGCCTTTGTCATTGTCCTCGCCGCGCCCTGGCGCGGCGCTACACCGGCCGCATGGCCGGCCCGCGGCGCGAAGCGCCGCGCTATACCGCCGGGCGTCGCCCGGCGCCGCTTTGCGGCGCATTACGCCTCCACACGCAGTGTGGTCAGCCGCCCGATTCGAGGATCGAGAAGTGCATGTAGTCCGCCGTGGTGTTCCAGCCGGTGTAATCGTTCTCGGCGGTGCCGCCGCCCCAGCCCCAGCCGTACTTGGCGAAGGTCTCCACGACTATGCCGTCCGGGCGGATGCAGTACGGGCTGTCGCTCGTCTTGTAGCAGTAGCTGCCGGTGAGCGCGGTCCAGGTCGTAGTGTTGACATAGTAGTTCTCCACGGGGTTGATGTCGATTGCGCAGCCCCAGGAGTGGCGCAGCGAGTCGGTGTAGCGCGCGCCGCCGAGCGCGTGGATGGGGAAGCGCTCGCTTGAGGCGTAGATCTCCTCAAAAATTGCCACGACCTCCTGCGCCACGGCCTTGTTGACCTCAAGGTTCCAGGTGCGGGTATAGTATTCCCCGGCGCTGTTGATGTCCCAGGTCTGGACCTGCACGGTGACGATGTAGTCGGCAAGGTTGGCCTCGCTGCCGGTGAAGTAGCTCTTGCTCGCGTCGCCGAACAGGATGAGACGGCCCTCGGCGCTCACATTGCCCCAGTCGTCGATGTAATTCCGGCTCTCCCAGGCGAAGGAGTCCGCGGGGTCCATGGCGGAGCCGGTGTCGGGGTCGGTGGACGGGGTGCTGCCGGTGACTTCGTTCGCGTCGGAGACCTCGATACGCTCGTCCGGCCACGCGGTGCGCACTACGACGGCCGCGGCCTGCGAGCGGGTCATGGTGTCGTTGCCGCGGAAAGTGCCGTCCTCATAGCCGGTGAGTATGCCCTTGCCGTAGGCCTGCTCGACGGAGCTGACATACTTGGACTCGATCGACGAGTAGTCGGCGATGGCCGTCTGGAGGTTCTGCAGCTCGACGAAGTTTTCGGAAAACACGTTAGAGCAGAAATTGGAGAGCATGACGCACATCTCATAGCGCGTGATGGCCGTGTCCAGTGCAGCGGCGGTGCAGGGGATATCCAGGCCCCAGAGCACGCCGTTGTCGTTCATGAGGTCCCAGTAGGGTGCCGCCCAGTGCATGCTCGTGTCGATGGCCTTATAGGGCACGAGCTCGCCTATCGTGGCGAGCAGCTTCATGAATTCGGCGCGGGTTATGTCCGCCTCCGGGCGGAAGGTGCCGTCCTCGTAGCCGTTGATGATGCCGTAAGTCGCGCAGAGCGAGACATAGTCGGCATACCACGCGTCCGCGGACACGTCGCTGAACGACGCGGAGTACGACGCCGAGGCGGGCAGAGCCCCGACAGCGAACACGGCCGCGAGCAGCAGCGCGAGGACGCGCGACATTGGTTTTTTCTTCATATCTTACCTCCGATTTCCCTGATGCGCTCCCGGAGCTCTCCGGCGGCGGCGAGCAGCTCGCGCGCGCCGCCGAGCAGCGCCCTCCCGGCCTCGGTGGGCTCAACGCCGCGGCGGGTGCGGCGGAAAAGCTCCGCGCCCAGCTCGCGCTCAAGCTCCGCCACGGCCCGGGAGACCGTGGAGTGGCTTATGTATAGCTCCTCCGCCGCGCCGGTGAAGCTGCCGCGCTCCGCCGCCGAGCAGAAGATCCTGAGCTTTTCAAGCTCCATGCCTCAGTAGTTGAAGGTGTGCGGCATCAGCTCGCTCAGCCTGTAGCTGACGTACCTGCCCCCGGCCTTGGCGCAGAGCACGTCCATGTCGGTGGAAAACTCGCTGAGGAACTGGCGGCACGCGCCGCAGGGCATGCAATAGCCCTTGCCCTCGCCCCAGATGGCTATGCGCACGAAGTCCGTGTGCCCCTCGCTGACGGCCTTGCAGGCCGCGGTGCGCTCGGCGCAGATGGTGCTGCCCAGCGCGGCGTTTTCCACGTTGCAGCCGGTGAAAACGCTCCCGTCGGAGCACTCAAGCGCCGCGCCGACGGGGAAGCGCGAATACGGCACATAGGCGTTTTTGGCCGCGGCCTCGGCCATGTCCATAAGTTCTCTGTCTGTCACTTTTTACTCCTCCTCTTGGCTTAAAAGTTTATCTCCCAGTCAGATATTCCGAAAAATACGTTGCTTGAGGTCGGATTTATGCCGGTTATCGCGTTGCGGTGCGTGATGACCTGCTGGCGCTCGAAGCAGATGGGGACTATCGGCGCATTGGTCGCTATGTAGCGCAGCATCTCATAGCAGGCCTGCGCCCTGCCGGTGTCGCCGGCAGCGAGGTAGGAATTGATATAGGTGGCGTAGTTCTCGTCGTCGATGCCGCCGTAGTTCAGCCCGGCCTCCTGGGTGAGGAGGTTGGTGAGGTCGAAGTTGGCGGGCAGCTTGACCTCGGCGTAGTAGATGTCGAAATCCCCGGTCTGCAGCGTGTAGAGATAGTCGTTCCAGCTCAGCTCGCGGACGTTCACCATTATGCCGATGCTGGCGAGGTCGTCGGAAAACTGCTTGGCTATGTCGCCCTTGCCGGCGCTCTCCGAGCAGACTATCAGGTCGAGCTCGATCTCCTGTATCGCGCTCATGTCTATGTATTCGCGCCAACCGTCGTTGTCCTGGTCCGCGACGCTTGTGCTGTCGAATATCCTGGCGCACTCCTCCAGGTCGTATTGCAGCTCGGAGCCGAGGCTGCTGTCGTAAAGCGGGCTGCGCGGGGAAACCGGCAGCGAAGAGGCGACGGCGCCGCCGTTCATGAGCGTCTCTGCGGCGTATTCCCTGTCCACGGCGAGCTGCAGCGCGTAGCGGAACTGCTGATAGCTCAAAAACGGCGTGGACATGTTGAAGCCGAGGTAGTGCATGTTGGTCGTGGTGAAATACCGTGTCTCCGTGTTCCCGCCGTAGCCCAGGTTGGACTTGCCGGAGACGTCGTTCACGACGAGGTCTATGTACGAGTCCTCAAAGGCGGTGATGATCTCCTCCGTCTCCGTGTACTCCTTCAGGTAAACGCGGTCCACTGGCAGGGCGCCCTCCCCGGCATAGCCGTCGAAGGCCTGGAGGTAGTCCTCGCCCTCGACGTACATGTACGGGCCGGAGGCCGCGGGCCGCGAGCTGCTGTAGGAGCCGTATTTTATCACGGGCACCGTGAGCAGGTAGAGCAGCTGCAAATCCGGCTTGGCCGTGGAGATGTTCACCGTGTCGTCGCCCGAGGAACTCACGCCGTAGAGGTTCGAAAAGCGCCCGGAATAGCGCGCGGAATTGCGTGCGAGCTGGATGGAATACGCCACGTCCGCGGCGGTGAGCGTGCTGCCGTCGTGCATCGGGATGCTGGTGTCTATGGTGAGGGTCCACCACGTCCCCTCGGCGGAGACCGTCCAGTTAGTCACGATGCGGGAGGTCAGGTTGTAGTCGTCGTCGAGCTCGAACACATTGTCGCAGACGAGCTGGGTGACGAGCAGGTTCTTGTTGTCCGTCGTGGCGTAGGGGTTCAGGCTGAGCGAGGAGTTGTAGTTCAGCGAGAACACGTCGTCCGCCGCGTCGCGCACGCCGAGCTCGGTGCCGGGCAGGGTCCCGGCGGCGGAGTCCACCGGCGCGGTGGCCTCCGGCTGCTGCGCACTCTCGCCGCAGGCCGTGAGCAGGGAAATTATGAGCAGGCAGGCCGCGATGGCCCGTATCTTTCGATTCATTGCTTCACCACCGTATCTTATAGGGTGATCACGGCACACTGGCTGCCGCGCCTGCCGCCGCGGACATGCCGGTGCGACCAGTATTTTTCGCTGTTGCACATGGTGCACTCGCCGGAAATGCCGATGTTCCGCGCGTCCACGCCGAGCTGCATGAGCCGGCGCGCGTTTGCCCCGCGCAGATCCACGAGGTACTTGCCCTCGCGCGCTCCGGGGCAGATGAACTCCTCCGCGTCCGGGCCGAGATAGGCCCTGAGCGCGTCCGGCACGTCGCCGTCCGTCTCAAAGCAGCATTTGCCTATCGCCGGGCCGAAGGCGGCGTGTATGTCCTCCGGCCGCGCGCCGAGGGAGCGCATCGCCTCCACCACGGCGCCGAGTATGTCGGCCACCGAGCTGCGCCAGCCGCAGTGCGCCGCGGCGGCGACGCCGTGCACACCGTCGTGCAGCAGGGCCGGCACGCAGTCCGCCGTGAAGCAGAAGAGCGGCAGACCGCGCTCGGCGGTAACCAGCGCGTCGCACTCGATTTTCGAGGGCGTGTCCGGCGCGCACTTGTCCTCCGCCGTCACGATTCGCACCGCGCGACCGTGGACCTGCTTTGTGAACGCGGCGCGGAAGGGGTCTATCCCCACCGCCGCGCCGAGGCGGCGGTAGTTTTCCAGCACGTTCTCCGCCCGGTCGCCGCTGCTGAAGCTGAGGTTCAGCGAGGCGAACGGCCCCTCCGATACGCCGCCGAGGCGCGTGGAGAAGGCGTGCCGGGTCTGTATTTCGGTCGCGGTCATGAAAACCACGCCGTTATTTTCGTGGGAGATGAACATGAGAAGTCTCCTTAATGCCTGCCTGCCGGGCGGGGAGCGCGGCTCACTCGTTCCGCCCGCAGCAGTCCTTATACTTCATCGGCAGCCCGTTGGGGCGGAGCTTGCCGCAGGGGCAGGGGTCGTTGCGGCCGGGCTTTTTTATTTTTTTCACCGGCTGCTTCTTCTGCGGGGCGCCGCCTCCGACGTTCGCGGCGGAGGTGCGCGCAACGCTTTTGCGCTCGAGCTTTTCCTCGCGGCGGACGCGGACGACGAACAGCCGCCGGACCGTCTCCTCGCGGATGCCGCGTATCATGGCCTCGAACATTTCAAAGCCCTCGTTCTTATAGGCGTCTATGGGCTTTACCGAGCCGTAGCCCCTCAGCCCGATGCCCTGGCGCAGGTCCTGCATGGCGTCGAGGTGCTCCATCCAGTACTCGTCGACCACGCGGAGCATCACGACGCGCTCGAGCTCGCGCATGACCGGCTGGCCGTTGGGCAGGGCGCCCAGCTCGCGCTCCTTCGCGTCGTAGAAGGCGTATGCGCGCTCGAGCACCATGTCCGCGAGGGAGTCCGCGGTGAGCCTGTCCAGCCCGTCCGGCGGGAGCTTTATGTCCCCGGGGCGCAAAAACAGCTTGCCGAAGGGGGCGAGGGCCTCGTTCACTGCCTGGAGGTCTATCTTCTCCGCGCCGCCGAGGCCGTCCGCCACCGTGCTGCGGACGAACTCCTCTATCATCTTGCGTATAGCCGGCTGCAGGTCCTCCCCGTCGAGCACCTTGCGCCGCTCGCCGTATATGACGTTGCGCTGGACGTTCATCACGTCGTCGTATTCAAGGACGGTCTTTCGCGTCTGGAAATTCCGGCTCTCAACGGTCTTCTGCGCGCGCTCTATGGCGTCGGAGAGGACCTTCATGTCCAGCGGCGTGTCGTCGTCCAGGTTTTTGGACACCATGCCCATGACCCGCTCGGAGCCGAAGAGGCGCATGATATCGTCCGTCAGGGCGAGGTAGAAGCGGCTCTCGCCGGGGTCGCCCTGGCGGCCGGCGCGGCCGCGGAGCTGGTTGTCGATTCGCCGGGCCTCGTGCCGCTCGGTGCCGAGGATGAAGAGCCCTCCGGCCGCCCTGACCTGCTCGGCCTCGGCGTCCGTCTGCTCCTTGTGCGCGGCGAGGCGGGAGGCGAACATCTCGCGGGCCCTGAGTATCTCCTCGTCGTCCGTGTCCGCGTAGCCGGTGGCCTCGTTGATGACCTCCTCGCCGAAGCCGGCCTTACGCAGGTCGTTCTTGGCCAGGTACTCGGCGTTGCCGCCCAGCATTATGTCGGTGCCGCGGCCGGCCATGTTCGTGGCGATGGTCACGGCGCCTATCTTGCCGGCCTGTGCGACTATCTCCGCTTCGCGCTCGTGCTGCTTGGCGTTCAGCACGTTGTGGGGGATGCCGCGCTTTTTCAGCATGGCGGAGAGCGCCTCGCTCTTTTCTATGCTCACCGTGCCGACGAGGACGGGCTGGCCCTTTTCGTGGCAGGCGATGATCTGTTCTATGACGGCGTCCAGCTTGCCCTTTTCGTTGCGGTAGACGATGTCCGGCCAGTCCTTGCGTATGACGGGCTTGTTGGTGGGGATCTCCACGATGTCGAGCTGGTATATCGTCTGGAACTCCTCTTCCTCGGTGAGGGCGGTGCCCGTCATGCCGGAGAGCTTGCCGTACAGGCGGAAATAGTTCTGGAAGGTGATGGTGGCGAGGGTCTTGTTCTCGCGGCGGACGTCCACCTGCTCCTTGGCCTCGATGGCCTGGTGCAGGCCCTCGCTGTAGCGCCGGCCGAGCATCAGACGGCCGGTGAACTCGTCGACGATTATGACCTCGCCGTCCTTCACGACGTAGTCGATGTCCCGCTTCATGACGCCGTGGGCCTTCAGCGCCTGGTTGATGTGGTGCGCGAGGGTGGAGTTTTCAAGGTCGGCGAGGTTTTCAAGGCCGAAGTACTTCTCCGCCTTGGCCGTGCCGCGGGCCGTGAGCGTGGCTGTGCGGGCCTTTTCGTCCACGATGTAGTCGGCGTCGAGGCTCTCGTCCTCCTCGGCCTTCTCGTCCACGCTGGTGACGGTGAGCCGCTTGAGCGTGCGCACAAAGCCGTCCGCCTGGCGGTAGAGGTCCGTGCTCTCGTCGCCCTGGCCGGAGATGATGAGCGGGGTGCGCGCCTCGTCTATCAGTATGGAGTCCACCTCGTCCACTATGGCGAAGGCGTGACCGCGCTGCACCATCTGCTGCTTGTAGATGGCCATGTTGTCGCGCAGGTAGTCGAAGCCCATCTCGTTGTTCGTGCCGTAGGTCACGTCCGCCGCATAGGCCGCGCGGCGCTGCTCGGCCGTCAGCCCGTGGACGATGAGCCCCACCTCGAGCCCCATGAAGCGGTACACCTTGCCCATCCACTCGCTGTCGCGCTTGGCAAGGTAGTCGTTCACGGTGACGACGTGCACTCCCTCGCCGGCTATGGCGTTCAGATAGGCCGGGAGGACGGCGACGAGCGTTTTGCCCTCGCCGGTCTTCATTTCCGCTATGCGCCCCTCGTGCAGCACTATGCCGCCGATGAGCTGCACGCGGAAGGGCTTCATGCCAAGGACGCGCCAGGCGGCCTCCCGCACGGCGGCGAAGGCCTCCGGCAGCATGTCGTCAAGGCTCTCGCCACGGGCGTAGCGCTCCTTGAATTCCGCGGTCTTGTCTCTGAGCTCCTCGTCGGAGAGGGCCCCCATTTGCCCCTCGAGGGCCTCGATTTTGTCCACTATCGGGTATATTTTTTTAAGCTCCCTGTCGCTGTGCGAGCCAAAGAGCTTGTTGAAAAGTCCCATTTTGCCCATACCTCGCTTTCTGGATAAGCTAACAGCTTACTATAGCACAAAATTGTGAATAAAAAAAGACCGCCCTGCCGAAAAGCGCGGCGGAAAGACTTCCCCGCCCGCCCCCGGGAGAAAATCTGTTTGATATGGGGCGTATTTTGGTGTATTATAGTCGCTGGTGCGAATTAAAGACGACGGGGTGGGATAACACATGCACAGACAGGGCTTTGACAACGACAAATACCTCCGATTGCAGTCACAGAAGATACGCGAGCGCATAGCCCGCTTCGGCGGAAAGCTGTATCTCGAATTCGGCGGCAAGCTGTTCGACGATTACCACGCCTCCCGCGTGCTGCCGGGCTTCCAGCCGGACAGCAAGGTGAGGATGCTGCTCGAGATGAAGGACGAGGCGGAAATAGTCATAGTGATCTCCGCCGACGACATAGAGCGCAACAAGCGCCGCGGCGACCTTGGCATAACCTACGACGAGGACACCCTGCGGCTGATTGACGCCTTCCGCTCGATAGGGCTGTATGTGGGAAGCGTCTCCGTGACGCACTACCGCGGCCAGCCCTCCGCCGACCACTTCCGCCAGCGGCTCGAGGCCATGGACGTGCGCGTCTACCTCCAGCACTGGATACCCGATTACCCCTCCAACCTCTCCTTCATCGTCTCTGACGAGGGCTTCGGGAAAAACGACTACATAGAGACGACGCGCCGGCTCGTCGTCGTCACCGCGCCGGGGCCGGGCAGCGGCAAGATGGCCACATGCCTCAGCCAGCTCTATCACGAGCACCAGCGCGGGATAAAGGCCGGCTACGCCAAGTTCGAGACCTTCCCGATATGGAACCTGCCGCTGAAGCACCCGGTGAACCTCGCCTACGAGGCCGCAACCGCGGACCTCGACGACGTGAACATGATAGACCCCTTCCACATGGAGGCGTACGGCGAGGCCGCGGTGAACTACAACCGGGACGTGGAGATCTTCCCAGTGCTCAGCGCGATGTTCGAGCGCATATACGGCGAGAGCCCCTACAAGAGCCCGACGGACATGGGCGTGAACATGGCCGGCTTCTGCATAACGGACGACGCCGCCTGCCGCGCCGCCTCCGCCCAGGAGATAATCCGCCGCTACTTTGCCTCCGCCGTCTCGCTGAGGCAGGGCCTCGCCGAGCAGAACGAGGTGTATAAGGAAGAGCTGCTGATGAACCAGGTGGGCGTAAAGCCGGCGGACAGGGCGGTCGTCCCCGCGGCGCGGCAGCGCGCGGAGGAGACCGGCGGCCCTGCCGTGGCGATGGAGATGCCGGACGGGAAGATAATCACCGGCAAGACCTCGCCCCTCCTCGGCGCATCATCGGCCTGCCTGCTGAACGCATTGAAATACCTCGGCGGCATAGCGAACGAGGTGACGCTCATCGCCCCGGCGATAATAGAGCCCATACAGCACCTGAAGGTCTCCCACATGGGCAACCACAACCCCCGTCTGCACACGGACGAGGTGCTCATCGCGCTGTCGATCTGCGCCGTGACCGACCCGAACGCCGAGACTGCCATGGAGCAGCTCTCCGCCCTCGCGGGCTGCGAGGTGCACAGCACGGTGATCCTCTCCCGGGTGGACGAAAACGTGTTCCAGCGGCTCGGTATGAACCTGACCTGCGAGCCGAAATACCAGACGAAGAAGCTTTACCACGGGAAGAAATGACCTTCCCGCGCCGGGGAAAGGAGCTCGGACATGCCAAAAGAAAACACGGCCCCAGAGCGCGAAATGTGTCCCGGCTGCCCCTACAGGGCGCCGCTCGCCGCGATGAACCGGCTCTGGCTCCGCGCGTGCTCGGGCGGGGGCTGCTCCTACCTCGGCGGGATGCGGCCATTTATGGCCGTTGAGGAGGCCGCCGGGGCGGGAAAGGCCGTGAGCGCCCTCTCGCGCCGCCTTGCCGCCGGGGCGAAGCGCACGGAGCTCATCGCGCTGCTCCCGGCTTCGGAGATAGACGCGGCCGCGCTCGATGAGCTGAAAAGTTGCGGCGGGATAGCCCTCGCGGTCGGGCCGCAGAGCCCGGCATGGCTCTGCGCCGGGGCAGATACAGCGTTTGCGGAGGCGTCCGCCTTCGACACGGCGGCGATCGCCGCCGCGCTGCGCTCCGCCCTCTCCGGCGCGGACGCGGCCGTCGTGTACTGCCGCGGGGAGTGCGCAAAGAAAGCTGCCCCGGGCGGCGCGAAGTTCAAAATCGCCGGGGATTACTGCCGGCGCTGCGGGGCGTGCTCGCGCCTCGGCTGCCCGGCGATCACCGCCTCGCGCCCGCCGGTGATCGATGCTGAGCGCTGCGCCGGCTGCGGCGTGTGCGCGCAGCTCTGCCCCTGCGGTGCGATCAGGGAGGCGTAAGGTGGGCTATCTGAAGGAAGTGAACCTCAAGTACGACATGCCCGCGGCGGACCTCGCCGTGCGCCGCACGACATATGCCATACAAAACGGCAGGGCGCTCGGCGCGTCCGCGCTGAAGCTGATCCACGGCTACGGCTCGCACGGGAAGGGCGGGCGCATCCGCACCGAGGTGCGCGCGTACCTTGAGCGGCAGAAGCGCCGCGGGCAGATACGCGATTTCATCCCCGGCGAGCGCTTTTCGATTTTCGACGAGGCGACCCGCGGCGCCTTCCTCCGCTGCGAGGACCTGAGGCGCGACCCCGACCTCGACAGGTCGAATAACGGCGTGACATTCGTGCTGCTGTAGCGCAAAAGCCCCTTGACAGCCAGCCGCGGGGATGGTAAAGTAGTGGAGTTCACGCGGGCGTAGTTCAATGGCAGAACATCAGCCTTCCAAGCTGAATACGAGGGTTCGATTCCCTTCGCCCGCTCCAGCGTCGAAGCAAAGTGCGCTTTGCCTCGGCGCGAAACCAAAAATATAAGGGCGAAAGCCCTTAATGTAACGAATGCAGGGGCGAGGGCCCCTGCATTGTCTTTCTGAGAGATTTCTTTTTGTCTTGTCAAAAAGAAACCCCTCAGACTCCAAAGAAAAGACGCTCTGGTGCGAGTCGGAAGCTAAAGCCGGTTATTACCAAACTTTTCGTTGTCGGA
>DVGA01000005.1 GCA_018712985.1 Candidatus Scatomorpha intestinavium | reverse complement strand
AACACCCCGCCGAAAGGCGGGGTGTTCTCCTTTTGCGCCGCGGCCGGGCTGTTGAGGGCCAAGCCGCTTTATTTTTAGCGTCCGTCCGCGGCGCAGTTTGAGGACGCTCTGATTTCCCGGGACATTGCGCTCCCGAGAGCTTCGCCCGCGGTCTATGGTCCGCGGCGAGGCCGGATTAAACCTCCGTTGCGCGCGTCAGTTGGCGCGGAGCACCCTGTGTGCACGCTTGTTGCCGTAGATGCAGATGACCACGACGTAGGCAACAGCGAGGACAATGCCGATGGGGTAGGCAATGCTCCAGGAGAGGTTGAAGCCGATGCTGGCGTTCGCTATGTAGCTGGAGCAGATGAAGGTGTAGAAGCAGCCGGGTATCAGCGGGATCCACACATACTTGGCCTTGCCGTTCTCGAACATCCATACGGAGATGGCGAGGAAGGCGAAGAGCGCCAGAGTCTGGTTGCTCCAGGCGAAGTAGCGCCACAGGGTCTGGAAGCCGGAGGTGTTAAACTTGGCCCAGACGATGATGGCCGCGACCAGGATGAACATCGGGACGGCGAGGAGCATACGCTTGCCGTTGCTCTTCTGCTCGATGTGGAAGGTGTCCGCCACCGTCAGGCGCAGGGCGCGCAGCGCGGTGTCGCCGGAGGTGATGGGCAGGACGATAACGCCGAGGATGGCGATGATGCCGCCAACGGGCCCAAGGATGTCTCGGCAGACGATGCCGATCGTCTGCGTAGCAAGGTTGCCGTCGGCAGCCTGCTGGCCGAGGTTGTACACGCCCATGGCGCCGGCGGCCCAGACCATGGCGATGAAGCCCTCGAGGGTCATCATCCAGTAGAAGGTCGTGCGGCCCTGGCGCTCGCTCTTCATCGTGCGGGTGATGATGGCGGTCTGAGTGGAGTGGAAGCCGGACAGTATGCCGCAGGCGACCGTTACGAAGAAGACCGGCAGGAAGTGCTGTGCGGTGAAGTAGCTCTGGTAGTCGACCGTGGTGCCGTTGATCATGCTGACCCAGGGATCCCACAGCTCGACCAGCGGATAGCCCTTCGCGAAGATGCCGACGAACACGCCGACAGCGGAGAAGAGCAGGATGGCGCCGAATATCGGGTAAATGCGGCCGATGATGGCGTCGATCGGGAACACGGTTGCGACGAGGTAGTAAAGGAAGATGACACCGTAGATGACCCACGTGGTCCAGTCGGTTGCCTGGCCGGAGAAGTGGAACACCTGGGTTGCCGCTATGTCGCCCGGGGTGTAGACGAACACCGCGCCGACAAGGAGCAGCAGCACGCACAGGAAGATGTTATAGACCGTGAAGATACCCTTGTTGGAGTACTTCTTGATCATGTCTGGCATCTGTGTGCCGCCGTCGCGCAGGCAGATCATGCCGCTGAAGTAGTCGTGCATGGCGCCGCCGATGACGTTGCCGATGGGGATGGTTATGAAGGCAAGGGGCCCGAAGAGGATGCCCTGGATGGGCCCTATAATGGGGCCGGTGCCCGCAATGTTGAGCAGGTTTATCAGGCTGTTCTTCCAGCCCCTCATGGGCACGTAGTCGACGCCGTCCTGCTTGGTGTAAGCAGGAGTCTGACGGTCGTCAGGACCAAAGACATGCTCGCAGAACTTGCTGTACAGCGCGGCGCCGCCGATCAGAATGACCAGGCCGATGATAAAGGTATACACAAACTCACACTCCTTTTAGTTTTGTTCCTCTCATACAAGGCGCTGAAAATACCGGCAGCGGACACTCCGCTCAACTGCCATAGATCAGTTTTACGGAATATCGGGGGTCCCACCCCCGATGCCGGTATCAGGGTTAATCGCCCTCCGGGTTCTGCGCCACGGCGGGCAGTTATGCGCATGCTATAAGTACTGCAGCAGGGCGTTTCCGCACCTGTAAAATTGCGCCAGGCACATTATACACGACCATTTTGAATTTGTGAAGAGTTTTTTTACAAGTTGTGACTAAGTTATGAACTTTGGCCAAAAATTAGGGCATTTTGACGATACCCGGCTTTACTTGTGCCATGTTTTCCGCCAGTTTTTCTATCTATTCGTCAAACGAGGCACAGAGTTGCATCCATATAACCCCAAATACTGCCCTTTCCGGAAATATGAATATTCTATGAACAAGTCTAATATAACTCTTTTTCCCGAATCCGTCAACACCTGTTTTGCGGCTTTTCGGCTTTGCCGGTTTCCAGCCCCGGGCGGCGCAGCGCCGGACGGCGCAAAAGTACGAATTTCAGCATATTTCGTAAAGTGCTTATTTACAATCAGGTAAAAATATTGTATTCTAAATAAATAGTGGCCCTTGACCGGTCAACGAATTTATGAGGGGTGATTTCATGGCTGGCAGCGCCCGCGGGCGGCTCACTCTGTGCGCCACATGCCTTTTCGGCGTTGAGGGCCCTCTCGCAGCAGAGCTGCGCAGGCTCGGCATGGAGGAGGTCTCAGCCTCCGACGGCCGCGTCCGCTTTGTGACGGACGAGCGCGGCCTTGCCCGAGCTAATATCTGCTCACGCTTTGCCGAGCGTATACTGCTCGAGCTCGGCAGCTTCCCGGCGCGGAGCTTCGACGAGCTGTTTGAGGGCGTGAAGGCCCTGCCGCTCGAACGCTGGATACCATCCGGAGCCGCTTTCCCGGTAAAGGGCTGGTCCGTGGACAGCGCGCTCCACTCGGTTGTGGACTGCCAGCGGATAATAAAAAAGGCCGCGGCCGTCCGCCTCGCCTCCGCGCGCGGCGAGCGCGACATGCTGCGGGAGGACGGGCCTGTGCATCAGCTCCGCTTCTCCATAATGCGCGACGAGGCCGCCATTTATCTCGACACCAGCGGCGCTGCGCTGCACAAGCGCGGCTACCGGCCCGGCCACCTCGCCGCCCCGCTCAGGGAGACCATCGCCGCCGCGATGGTGGACCTTGCGCGCTACCGCGGCCGAGGGGACTTCTGCGACCCGTTCTGCGGCAGCGGCACCATAGCGATCGAGGCCGCCTTCGCCGCGCTGAACCGCGCGCCGGGCGCGCGGCGGCATTTTGCCGCCGAGGACTGGCCCGTCCTCAGCCCTGGCATCTGGCGCGATGAGCGCGAGGCCGCAAAGGCGCGCGAATACCGCGGGGACTACCGCATATTCGCCTCCGACATCGACCCGCAGGCCGTCGCGCTCGCCCGGCAGAATGCCGAGAGGGCCGGCGTGGCGCAGTATATAGAGTTTTCCGTGGCCGACGCGCTCGCTTTCTCGCGCCGCACCGAGGGAGGCGTCATCGTGACGAACCCGCCGTACGGCGAGCGGCTGATGGAGCGCGAGGAGGCAGGGCGGCTATATGAGCGCTTCGGCGAGGCCTATGGCGCGCTGGAAAACTGGCGGCTGTACCTCCTGTCCGGGCATCCGGACTTTGAGCAGTGCTTCGGCCGCCGGGCAGATAAGCGCCGCAAGCTGTATAACGGCCCCATCGTCTGTTACCTTTACAGCTACGGCCGCTGACGCCGCCGGCCTGTTTATTATAAAGATAAGAAGCATCGAAAGTGGGATAGATAGCAAATGAAGCACCTGTTCATTGTCAACCCCGTTGCCGGGAAGCAGAAACCGGAGGAAAAAATAAAGCTCATACACGAGTCCGCCGACCGAGTGCCCGGCGGGCTTTCCGGCGGTTTTGAGATATATGTCACCCGCGCGCCGATGGACGCGGTGGAAAAAATCCGCTCCACCGCCGCGAATGGCGAGGAGCTCCGCGTCTACGCCTGCGGCGGCGACGGCACGCTCAACGAGTGCGTCAACGGCGCGGCAGGGCTGAAAAACGTGGCGGTCACGCACTTCCCCTGCGGAACAGGCAACGACTTCATCAAAATGTTCGGCGACGACAAATCCCGCTTTTTCGACCTCTCCGAGCTCGCCTCCGGCGAGGTGCGCCCGATCGACCTCATAAGCTGCAACGGGCGCTACAGCATAAACATCTGCTCCATGGGCCTCGACGCGCGCGTCGGGACGGACGTACACAAATACAGCGGCCTGCCCCTGCTCGGCGGCCCGGCCGGATATGTGGCCAGCCTCGCCGTGAACTTTGTAAAGGGCGTCTCCCAGCCCATGACGGTGACAACCGAGGGCCTGACCTGTGGCCCAAAGCTCAATCTCGTCTGCATCTGCAACGGCCGCTTCTACGGCGGCGGCTTCAACCCGACAAACGACGCCCGCCCGGACGACGGGCTGTTGGACGTGCTCATAGTTTCCGGCGTCAACCGGCCGACCCTTCTGCGCGCAATTACCGCGTACGCCTCCGGCCGCTACCGCGACTTCCCGCAGTACATCACCTTTGTGCGCACGACGCACGTAGAGGTGGAGACACCCACCCCCCAGGTGATCAACCAGGATGGCGAGGCCGAGTTTTCCACCCGCGCTGTGTTCGACGTGGTCCCGGGCGGGGTGAACTTCCTTTTTCCACGCAACATGGCTTTTTTCGACGGGAAATAAAAAACAACAAGCGGCGCAGGGATTTTTACCTGTGCCGCTTGCTGTTTTGATTCGCCTGGAGTCCGCCTTAGCGAAGCTCCTGCTCGAGATTGTTAAAGCAGTCCGCGTTGAAGAAATCCGCGAGGCTCATTCCGAGCCCGTCGCAAAGCTTCTTTATGGTGGACACCGTCGAGCTGTTGTTTCTGCCGTTGACGATGTTGTTCACCGTGGACTGTGTGACACCGCTCATATTTGCGAGCTTGTTCACTGTTATCCCGCGCTCCTTGCATAACTCAAGTATGCGAATCCTAACTGCTCCTCCAGCCGTCATATCTTCTCTTCTTCCTCCGTCAAGAGTATAATAAGAGTGTATCCCATTATTGCTGAATAAACTACCTCTTTTGAGGTTAAATTGCATGTAAGTCTTCACAAAATACTAAATTGCAACGGTTTTTGTTTCAGTAACGATGCATAGGAAGTAAATACCGATGGAAATTTTTCTTTTTGCGGCGCTTGACTACCGGCCGCAGGAATGCTACGCTAAAGGCAGGTGATGGTTTTGAGCTTGAAACAGATGGCCGTTCCGGCAGATTCCCCGGCCGGATTTGCCGTGGAAATGGAGGACAACTCCATGTCTCCGCTGTTTCCGCGCGGGTCAAAAGCGCTGATTCAGCGCGGCGCACCGCTGCGCGACGGCGATGTCGGGCTCTTTTTTCTCAACGGGCAGGCGGTTTTAAGGCAATACTGCGAGGATTATGCCGGAAATGTCTATTTATTTGTGCTCAACCGCCGCCATAGCCGCAAGGACATATACCTCCCGCGCGAGCAGACGCCGGTTTGCTGCTTCGGCCGCGCAGTGCTGGACGAGCCGCCGCCGCTTCCCGGATATGGAAATTATGAATGATGAATATTAATGTATAGGAGGTACAATATGGACGCAATGGAAAACCTGCTCACCAGACGGAGCATAAGGAAGTACAAGCCGCAGCAGATCACGGACGCCGAGCTTGAGGCCGTCCTCAACGCCGGCAAATACGCCCCCACCGCCAAGGGCACGCAGTCCCCGCTGATGGTCGCCGTGCAGAACGCGGAGGACATCGCCGCGATGAGCCGCATAAACGCGCGCGTCTGGGGCAAGCAGGACTTCGACCCCTTCTTCGGCGCGCCCACGGTCGTGGTCGTGTTCGCCGAGGGCGGCAACCCCAACGGAGTGCAGGACGCCTCGCTCGTCATGGGCAACCTGCTCAACGCCGCGCACGCAATCGGGCTCGGCTCCTGCTGGATAAACCGCGCCAAGGAGACCTTCGAGCTGCCAGAGGGCCGCGCCCTGCTCG
>DVGA01000068.1 GCA_018712985.1 Candidatus Scatomorpha intestinavium | reverse complement strand
ACGGCGGGACCCTGGCCGGCTATGTCACCGAGAATACCGATACCACTGTGACGGCCGTGGCCTCAAACGGCTCACAGACCAACATAGAGGACATCGCCTCCGGCGCAATCCAGCTCGGCTTTGTCCAGTCCGACGTCATGAGCTATGCCTATCAGGGCACTCGGCTTTTTGAAGAGTCCGTCACCAATTTCTCCACCGTGGCTGCCCTCTATATGGAGCAGGTGCAGATTGTCACCCTTAACCCGGACATCAAGACCGTTGCCGACCTTGAGGGAAAGACCGTCTCCATCGGCGCGTCCGGCTCCGGCGTTTACTTCAACGCCCTCGACGTGCTCGGTGCCTACGGCCTTACCGAAGAGGACATCAACCCGCAGTATCAGGACTTTGCCACCAGCGTTGACAGCCTGAAGGACGGCAAGATCGACGCGGCCTTCATAGTCGCCGGCGCCCCCACCACCGCGGTCGTCGACCTCGCCAGCGGCAACGACATTTACCTTGTCAGCCTTGATCAGGAGCACATCGACGCCCTTATCGAGACCAGCCCCTACTACAGCGCCTACACCATTACCTCCGACGTTTACGGCACCCCTGAGGACTGCACCACCGTTGCAATTGCCGCGGTCGTCATCGCGGGCAACGACGTGAGCGAGGACGCCGTTTACGATTTCGTTTCCACCATATTCAACAACAAGGGGAGCCTCGGCCACGCCAAGGAGGCCGAGCTCGACCTTGAGTTTGCCACCTCCATCAGCGACGTGCCGTATCATCCGGGCGCGGCGAGGTACTTCGAGGAGCAGGGCATCACGGTGCCCACGGCCTGAGGAGCGCCGAACTGAATAGATAACGGCTCTGCGGCGCCCGGCCGGGCGCCGCAGACTTTAACCAAGGAGGTAGGAAATGTCCGATAACAAGAGGAAAGAAGAGAAGAAAAAGCACAGGCTCAACATAGACATCCCGGTCGACGAGGCCGTGGAGGAGATAAAGGAGCCGCACTATGAGGCCCCGCACACCCGCGATTTCGACGGGGCGAGCTTCGACTTCAGCGACGTTGACGTCGGCACTATGGAGGACGTCGAAGCCGTCATGCGCAAGTATGACAAGGAATCCAACACCCGCCTGTGGGAGGGCACGCCCAAGTTCATCATCGACATACTGATGGCGGCCTTTTCCGTATACTGCATCTGGTCCACGCTGTTCTCCAACTGGGGCGTGGAAAAGCGGCTCACGTTCTTCATGGGCTGCATGCTCATCCTTGGCTTCATAACCTATCCGATAAGCAAAAAACACGTCAAGGTCAACAGCCTGCCGTGGTACGACATAGTTATCATGGTCGTGGGCGCGGCGGCGTTCTTCTATTACTCCATCACCTACGATGCCTTTGTGCTCGAGGTGAAGAGCGCCTCGTCGATGACCTCGATGTATTCCATAATCGGCCTTATAGGCATACTTGCGGTGGTGGAGCTCTGCCGCCGCTGCGTGGGTGTGCCGATACTCTGTGTCGCGGGCGCGCTGGTGATATACACCTTTGCCTCCGGCATACCCTTCGACCGCTTTATCTACACGATTTTCTACAGCGTGAACGGCATACTCTCAACGCCGGTAAACGTCTGTGCCAAGTTCATCGTCGTGTTCGTCATCTTCGGCGCGTTCCTTGAGAGGACGGGCATAGCAAACTTCTTCATCGACCTGGCCAACTGCGTGGCGGGCTCCGCCAGCGGCGGCCCGGCGAAGGTCGCGGTCATCGCCTCCGCGCTCGAGGGCATGGCCTCCGGCTCCTCCGTGGCGAACACGGTCGGCTCCGGCTCGGTCACCATCCCGATGATGAAGAAAACCGGCTACCGCGCCGAATTCGCCGGCGCCGTTGAGGCCGCGGCCTCCACCGGCGGACAGATAATGCCGCCCATCATGGGCGCCGCCGCCTTCCTCATGGCCGAGTTCCTCGGCGTGACTTACGCTGAGGTCGCCACCCGCGCCATACTTCCCGCGGTGCTCTATTTCCTCGGCATCTTCATCGCCGTGCACCTTGAGGCCAAGAAGAGCGGGCTGAAGGGCATACCCCGCAGCGAGCTGCCGCGCGTTTCGAGCCTGCTGAAGGATATATACCTGCTCGCGCCCATCGTGGTGCTCGTGGTGATGGTCAGCACCAACGCGAAGACGATCCAGTTCTCCGCAGCAGTCAGCATCCTCGTGGCGATAGCGGTCAGCTTCTTCAAGAAGGAGACCCGGCTGACCCCGAAAAAGCTGCTCGACGCCCTTGCAGGCGGCGCCCGCGGCTCCATCACCGTTGCCGTGGCCTGCGCCATCGCCGGCATCATCGCCGGCTGCATAAACGTCACCGGCCTCGGCATGAAGCTCATCGGCGCGGTCGTGCGCCTCTCCGGCGGCATACCGCTCATCGGCCTCGTGCTCACGATGCTCTGCTGCATAGTCCTCGGCATGGGCGTCCCCACCACGGCGAACTACGTAATCATGGCGACCACCTGCGCGCCCATACTCGAGCGCCTCGGCATCGACGCGGTCGCCGCGCACTTCTTCGTGTTCTACTTCGGCATAGTCGCCGACATCACCCCGCCGGTGGCCCTCGCAGCCTATGCCGGCAGCGCCATAGCCAAGAGCAACCCGATGAAAACGGGTATTCAGGCCACAAAACTTGCGATAGGCGCGTTTATCGTGCCATATATCTTCGCGCTGAACCCGGCGATGCTGTTCGTCAACGTCACCTCGGTGTGGGAGATCATCCAGATCTGCATCACCTCCGTAATAGGCATGATCGGCGTTGCCGTGTCCGTGAACGGATTTTTGTACATCAAGCTGCACTGGTACACGCGGGTTGCCTTCCTCGCCGCAGGGCTTATGCTGCTCTATCCCGGCATTGTCACCGACGTGATCGGCCTTGTGATCATCGTAGCCCTCGTCATCCTGCTGCGCGGGATGCGCAATCACCGCCGCGCCGCGGAGGCCTGAGAGAAAAGCGCCCGCGGGGCATGAAAATGCCCGCCGGGAGTGAAAAATCCATAAACGCGAACCGGCCCCGGGATTTCCCGGGGCCGGTTTTTCAATGCCGAAACGCTCTGTTTATTTGCTCTCGCCGCAGGGATGGTGCTCCGTGTCCCGCCTGCCGCGGGTCACGGCCTCATAGAACCTCCAGCCGCCGGCAAGGTTGTACACCTCGCCGAAGCTGCTGCCCATCAGGATGCGGCAGGCGATATAGCTGCGCATTCCGGAGTAGCAGTTGACGTACACCGGCTTTGCCGGGTCCAGCTCGCCGAGGCGAGAGCGCAGCTCGTCGAGCGGGATGTTCACCGCGCCGTCGATGTGGCCGGCGGCGTATTCCTTCTCGCTGCGCACGTCGAGCAGCGTCACGCTGCCGTCCCGCGGCAGGCCCGCCACGTCGTCCCAGAAAAACTGCTTCACTATGCCCGCGCGGACATTCTCTATCATGAAGCCGGTCATGTTCACGGGGTCCTTGGCCGAGGAGTACGGCGGGGCGTAGGCCAGCTCAAGCTCGGCAAGGTCGGCGGAGGTCAGGCCGGAGCGGATGGCTGCCGCGAGGACGTCGATGCGCTTGTCCACGCCTGCGCCGCCGGTTATCTGCGCGCCGAGGATGCGGCCGGTGTCCGGGTCGAAGAGGGTCTTTACCGTCATGCTCTCCGCGCCGGGGTAGTAGCCGGCGTGGTGGCCCCAGTAGCCGTAGACGCGGCTGTAGTTTATCCCGGCGGCCTTCGCGGCCTTCTCGTTCAGGCCGGTGACCGCGGCGGTCATGTCGAAGAGCTTTATCACCGTGGAGCCCTGCGTGCCGCGATACTCCGAGGCGATGCCGCAGATGTTGTCCGCGGCTATGCGGCCCTGCTTGTTCGCCGGGCCGGCCAGCGGCGTGAGCCCGGCGGCCCCGGTGACGAAATTCTTCACCGCCACGGCGTCGCCCACGGCGTAGATGTCCGGGTCGGAGGTGCGCATGTGCGCGTCGGTCATTATCGAGCCCTTTGGGCCGAGCTCAAGCCCGGCGGCGCGGGCGAGGGCCGTGTCCGGAGTTACGCCGACGGCCACGACGGCGAAGGCGCAGTCTATCGGCCCGCAGCCCTTTACGTGCACGCGCAGGCCGCCCGCGGTCTCCTCATAGCTCTCGACGGAGGCGTGGAAGCGCAGGTCGACGCCCTTTTCGCGCAGGTGGGAGTGTATCTCGCAGGCCATGTCCCAGTCGAGCGGGGGGAGCACCTGCTCGCTGCGCTGGAGCAGAGTCACGTCCATCCCGGCGTGAATGAGGTTCTCCGCGGCCTCGAGGCCGATGAACCCGCCGCCGACCACGACGGCCCGGCCTCCCTTCACCGCGCGCTCGCGCATGGCCAGCGCGTCCTCCACCGTGCGCAGGCGCAGGCAGAGCGGGCTGTCCACTCCCGGGGTGTCCGGCACGAAGGCCTTCGCTCCGGGGGAGAGGATGAGCTTGTCATAGCTCTCGTCGTACTCGCCGCCGCCGGCGAGGGAGCGGACGTGCACGGTCTTTGCCGCGCGGTCTATGCTCACCGCCTCGGTGAGGACGCGCACGTCCACGTTGAAGCGGCTCTTGAAGCTCTCCGGCGACTGGAGCGTGAGCTCCTCGCGGTCGGCTATGACGCCGCCGACGTAGTACGGCAGGCCGCAGTTCGCGTAGGAGACATATCCGGTGCGCTCGAGCACCACGATCTCCGCGCTCTCGTCCAGCCTCCTGAGCCGCGCCGCGGCGGTCGCGCCGCCGGCAACGCCGCCGATAATAAGCACTTTCATTGTGATTTGTACCTCCTATTACAATAGTTTTTGGTAGGAAGCCCAGCATCCGGATAGGCTTCTTTCCGTCTCATGCCTAAGCTACAATAAGGGGAGCAACTGGCTGACCATCACCTCCTTGGGCTTTCATGCCCGACTGTAAGACTGTCAGCCATCCCTCTTATTGTAGCGTTCGATTTGAGCAGGTTGAGCCATAGAGTTCGCGTCACCCAATAGATTGAATCGGCAATGAGAAAAAGATGGACTCCAGTTGCAAATTCGTATGGGAGGCAGATACATGAACTCTGTTGGTATCGATATCTCCAAAGGCAGGAGCACGATTGCCGTCATGCGTCCCTTTGGAGAAGTCGTCATCTCGCCCTTTGAGGTGTGCCACACCGGCAGTGAACTGAGCGCGCTGGCAAAGCGGCTCAAAAGCCTGGACGGTGAGACTCGCGTGGTCATGGAGGCCACAGGGAACTACCATGCGCCGGTGGCAAAGCTGCTTCACAGTGCAGGGTTATATGTTTCCGTTGTCAATGCAAAGCTGGTGCATGGCTATGGGAACAACGATTTGAGGCGGGTCAAGACCGACCGAAAGGATGCCGTAAAGCTGGCAAACTACGGCCTTGACCGCTGGCTTGCTTTGCCAAGGTACACCCCGGAAGAAGATACCCGATTGCTGCTTAAGAACTGCTACCGCCAGTACCGGCAGTATTCCAAGGTGCAGACAGTTCTGAAGAACAATCTGATTTCCTTGTTGGATACTGTTTTCCCAAATGCAAATCGCCTGTTCGGTAGTCCTGCCCGTGCAGATGGAAGCGAGAAATGGGTGGACTTTGTGGCGGAGTTTTGGCATTGTGAATGTGTCAGCAAACGCTCAGAAAAGGCTTTCATCAACCAATACCAGAAATGGTGCAGGAAGCATGGCTACAACTTCAGCGAGGAAAAAGCCCATGATATTTACATTGAGGCCGGCGGACACATTGGCGTAATGCCAATGTCTGAAACCGCGAAGCTGCTTGCCGAGCAAGCTGTGTCTCAGCTCAGGGCAACTTCTGCGGCACTCGCCGCACTCAAGCAGGAAATGCAATCATTGGCTTCCCAGCTGCCGGAATATCCCGTCGTCATGGATATGTTTGGCGTAGGCCCAACTCTGGGGCCGCAGCTCATAGCCGAAATTGGCGATGTGCGACGGTTTTACTCAAAGAAAGCCCTCGTTGCCTTTGCGGGCATTGACGCCCCTCCGAACGATTCCGGCGATATGACCGGCAGGCACAAGAGCATGAGCAAAATTGGCGCTTCGTCGTTGCGGCGGACGCTGTTCCTGATTATGAGCGTCTATTTGCAGAACTCGCCGCTGGATGAACCAGTCTACCAGTTCATGGACAAGAAACGGGCCGAAGGCAAGCCCTACCGCGTCTACATGATGGCCTCAGCCAACAAGTTCCTGCGGATCTACTATGCCACTGTGAAAGCCTATCTCGAAGCGTTGGAACACATCGCCTGACCTTGCCATAAAACATTGGTTGGCTGCCATTTCATTTTTGA
>DVGA01000067.1 GCA_018712985.1 Candidatus Scatomorpha intestinavium | reverse complement strand
GCCATGACCGCCACCTCCGGCCCCGGGCTGTCGCTGATGGCGGAAAACCTGGCGCTCATGTGCCTCTCCCGCCTCCCGGGGCTGATCGTGGACGTGCAGCGCGCCGCCACGAACATCACGCCCGAGCAGAGTGACTACAACTTCGTGGTCAAGGGCGTCGGGCACAACGGGATGCGCGGCCTTGTCTACGCCCCCGCTTCATTGCAGGAGGCCGTCGACCTCGTGTCGCTCGCCCTGAACAAGGCGGACGAGTATATGGTCCCGGCGTTTTTGATGACGGACGGCATGATAGGCCAGATGGAGGAGCCCGCCGTGCTGCCGGAATATACGGCGGAGCGCCCCTTCCTGCACTACACCGCGCCCACCGGCTGCGCCGGGCGCGAGCCCATCATGGGCCGCAACCAGCCGCGCCACACCAGCATAAACGAGAGCGACGAGGACGCGCTGGAAAAGGCGCGCATGGAGTATTACTCCCTCTACCGCCGGTGGGTAGACACCGAGGCTATGTACGAGGAGTACATGATGGACGACGCCGAGTATGTGATATTCGCCTACGGCGGCTCGGCAAGGATAATGCGCGACGCGGTGAAGATACTGCGTTCCCGCGGAATAAGGGCCGGCATGTTCAGGCCCATAACGCTGCACCCCTTCCCGGAAAAGCAGGTGGCGGCGATAAGGGCGAAGGCCGCCCTCTCGGTGGAAATGGCCATCCCGCCGATGTTCTACGACGATGTCAGGCTGCACCTCGACAGGTCGATACCTCTCCGCTTCTACAACCGCTGCGGCGGCAACATGGTGGACGAGTACGAGGCGGTGGAGGCAATGCTCAGCCTCATAAAGGAGGTCAGTTGAATGGAATTGATATATAAGTCCCCCGAGGCCCTGAAGGACGTCCCCACCGGCTACTGCCCCGGCTGCTTCCACGGCCTGACGCAGAAGCTCATAGCCGAGGTGGTGGACGAGCTCGGCATACGCGAACGGGCGGTTTTCGGCGGCTCCGTGGGCTGCAACGGCATGGGAGCGGGCTACGTCAACTTTGATTCCTACGGCTCGAACCACGGCCGCGCTGCCGCGGCGGCCTCCGCCTTCAAGCGCTGCAGCCCGGACAGCGTTGTGATCGTATATCAGGGCGACGGCGACGGCGCCGCGATCGGTATGGGCGAAACCGTGAACGCCGCCTTCCGCGGCGAGGCCATAACCGTCATATTCGCAAACAACGGCCTGTACGGCATGACCGGCGGTCAGCTCGCCCCGACCACGCTCAACGGCGCGCGGACAAAGACCACCGTGAACGGCTACTCGGGCTTCCCGCTGCACCTGCCGGAGATGATCGCCACGCTGAAGGCCCCGGACTATGTGGCGCGCTGCGCGGTGCACACGCCGAAGTACATAATGCAGTTTAAAAAGGCCCTGAAGCACGCCCTGACGCGGCAGATAGAGGTCGGCGCCTACTCCATGATAGAGGTGCTGTGCGCCTGCCCCACGAGCGGCGGCTTCAAGAGCGAGGACGCCCCGAGGCACATGGAAGAAGTCGTGATGAAGGAGTTCCCGCTGGGCGAATTCAAGCGCGACGGCGAGAAAGTTTGAGGTCTGGATATGGAAAAGAGTCTTTATTTGGCCGGAGTAGGCGGGCAGGGGCTCCAGGTCGCCGGCAAGGCGATAGTGGAGGCCGCAATGAGCCTTGGCTACAACGTGACGTACTCGCCGAAATACGGCCCCGCCAAGCGCGGCGGGCTCACCTCCTGCTACCTTGTGATAAGCGACGAGGAGATAGGCAACCCGAGGAAAAAGCGGCACGACATCATGCTCGTCATGGAGCCGATGGCCTACGCCCAGTTCAGGGACGACGTGAAGGACGGCGGATTGCTGCTCGTCAACAGCTCCCTCGTCCATGACCAGGACCCGCCCGGCGGCGATTTCCACAGGCTCGACGTGCCGATGTACGACGTCTGCTACGAGCTGCAGAACACCAAGGTCATAAGCTCCGTCGTGCTCGGAGTCCTCGCGGCGCTGCTCACGGATGTCTTCCCGGACAGCTCGCTGCTGCTGAATCAAATGCTCGACAAGCTCAGGAGCAAGGCCAGCCTTGTCGAGCTGAACCGCTCGGCGTTTGAAAAGGGCTTTGCCCTGGTCCGCGCCGGAGGCTGATGGCTATGGCAAACTCCGCAGCAGAGCGGGTGCGCTGCGCCCGGCTCAAGGACAGGATAATAAGCGCCGACGCCGCGGCCGCAATGATAAGCGACGGCATGAACGTGGTGGTCCCCACCTTCACGAGCATCGACCGGCCGCTGAGCATCGGCAAGGCCGTGCTGCGCCGCGCCGAGGCCACCGGCTCGCCGAAAAACCTCACTCTGATAACGAGCGCGAACGGCCACGACATCTTCGACAACAAGTGGGCCCAGGCAGGGCTTATAAAGCGCCGCCTCGACTGGATAACCGAGCCCGTCATACGTAAGTACGCAAACACGCCCGGCGGCGTGCACTTCCAGGACGTGCATCTCAGCCACGCCGCCGAGCAGATAAAGCACGGCTGGTACGGCGGCATCGATTACGTGCTGCTCTCCGTCACCGGCGTGACCGAGGAAGGGCATCTGCTGCCCTCCTTCTGCCAGGGCTTTTCCCAGCTCTCGCTTACGGCGGCGAAGAACGTGATCCTCGAAATCAACACCCACACCTGCGAGGACATACACGTGCTGCACGACGTATACGAGGTCGGGAAGCTGCCCGTGCGCGACCCGATACCCATCCGCCGCCCGGGCGATATAATAGGCCGCGACTATTACGAGTGCGACCTTGACAAGATACGCGGCATCGTGATAAGCGACGAGCCGCTGGACTTCCCTCCCGCGCCCGCCCCTGTGGAGCGCGACGGCCCGCTGGCCGAGATGGCCGGGCACTTTATCCGTTTCCTAAAGGACGAGGTTGCCGCCGGGCGGCTGCCCGAGCACCTTCTGCCGCTGCAGATAGGCGTCGGCGCCGCGGCGGACGCCGTTGTGAGCTTCCTCGGCGAGAATTTCACCGGTCTGACCATGTACAGCGAAACGCTCGGCTTCGGTGCCATGGAGCTGCTCGAAAAGGGCGTGGTGAGCTGCGTCTCGACCGGCGGGATTTCGGCCACGGAGGATATGCTCAACAATATAATGAGGCACCCGGAGCGCTACCGCGGCCGGCTCGTCATACGGCCCACCGAAATCACCAACAACCCGGAGGTCATCAAGCGCCTCGGACTGATCTCCATGAACAACGCCGTGGAGGCGGACATTTACGGCAACATCAACTCCTCGCACGTCATGGGCAGCCGGATAATAAGCGGCATCGGCGGCTCGTGCGACTTCTCCCGCAACGCCTACCTCTCCGTTTTCTTCACCCTCTCCACCGCGAAGGGCGGCAAGCTCTCCAGCATCGTCCCCTTCTGCTCGCACATCGACTCCACGGAGCACGACGTGAAGATAATAGTCACTGAGCATGGCGTCGCCGACCTGCGCAACTGCTCTCCCTGGGAGCGCGCGCAGAGAATCATCGCGATCGCACACCCGGATTTCCGGCCGCAGCTCCAGGACTATTACGACCGTGCGGCGGAAAAATGCCGCGACGGACGCGGCCACACGCCGCACATACTCTCCGAGGCCCTGAGCTGGCATGTGCGGGCGGAGGAGACCGGCTCGATGCTTTGAGCTTTAACTAATTATGTAAACCGTTTTCGCTTTCACCTTTCCACACTCCCCTCTCAACGCCCCGCGGCATATTATGCTGCGGGGTGATCTTTTGAGCGGGACTTACACCGTATTTGAATACGAGCGGGAGCGCGCCATTGCATACGCCCGCCGCTGGGCGTTTGGGCGTAACCCACTCTTTTACAACTTCACCGGCATCGGCGGCGACTGCACGAATTTTATCTCCCAGTGCCTGCTGGCCGGCTGCTGCGTGATGAATTACACGCCGGTTTTCGGCTGGTACTACCGCTCCGCCGGCGACCGCACTCCCTCCTGGAGCGGCGTGCGCTACCTTTACGATTTCCTGACGGGCAACAATGCCGGAGCCGGCCCCTTCGGGCGGGTGGTGGTGCAGGAGCAGCTCCAGCCGGGCGATATAATCCAGCTCGGCCGCGGAAACGGCGAATTCTATCACACCCTGCTCGTCACGGGCAAGGGGAGCGAGGGCCGCCTTGTCGCCGCGCACAGCGACGACGCGCTCGACAGACCGCTCTGGAGCTACAGCTACCGCGAGCTGCGCGCAATACACATCGAGGGCTTCCGCGCCGCCTCCCGGCCTCCATCCGACGCGTTCGAGGCACTCTACAACGGCGCCGCCCTCCCATGAGCCGTCCGACTGCCTTGACAGCGCCCTCGCCATGCAATTATAATTGTTCCAACTACTGATTCAGGAGGAACCGCTCATGAAAACCGTATGGCTTGAGGACATGTCCTATCCGGAAATAGCAGAGGCTATGAAAAACGGGGCCGACACAGTGCTGATCTGCGCCGCCTCGAACGAGCAGCACGGCCCGCATCTCTCTGAAAACACCGACTACGAAATTGGCCGCGCAGCTTATCAGGCGGCAGCAGAAAAATTGGGGAACACGCTCATAGCGCCCATCATCCGCCCGGGGCTCTCCGCCCACCACATGTGTTTTCCCGGCAGCCTGACGCTCCGGCCGGAGGTGTTCCGCGGGCTCGTCGAGGACTATGTCTCATGTTATGTAAACCATGGTTTCAAAAAGATAGTCCTCGCCTCCTCTCACGGCGGCAATTTCGCTGAAATCGAAAAGCTCTCCCGCGAGCTGGATGACAAATATCCGGACGTCAAGGTGGTCAACGCGCTGGCTCTCGACGCCTTCCTCGAGGTGTTTACGGAAACCGAGCGGCTGTTTTCGCTCCCCGAGGGCACCTGCGGCGGGCACGCCTGCTGCCTTGAAACGGCCGTCATGCTGTATATCCGGCCAGACTGTGTGCGCATGGACCGTGCCCGGACAGGCTGCATGGGCGCCGGCAGCCAGCAGGAACAGGCAAAGAAGCTGTTCGAACACGGCATGAAGGGCATCTCCGAAATCGGCGTGATGGGCGACCCGCTGCCCGCCACAGCGGAAATGGGCAGGACATGCCTGAATCTGCTCGCGGAGAAGATATGCGCCTCCATAAGGGCGGCGCTCGGCAAATAAGCAGACAAAAATCCCGCAATCTCGTTTGAGATTGCGGGATTCTGGCAGGGGAAGAAGGTTTCGAACCCTCGGCCTACGGTTTTGGAGACCGTCGCTCTGCCAACTGAGCTATTCCCCTATACGTCACACGACGCTATAATAATATAAACCAGCCGGCGGCGAATGTCAAGCGCTGTTTTTACCCATGTTAAGAAAAACTTCAGAATTACTTATGGCGCGCGTTGTTGACATTTCCTTCCCCATAGTGTAGAATCGTCTGTGTTAAGCAAAGTCATACAGCGATTGGAGGCATATCATGACTCATCTGAAACGCATAATCGCGCTGGCGCTCTGCCTGGCGCTCGTACTCGCGCTCTCAGCCTGCGGAGGCGACACTCCCTCTGCGCAGGAGAGCGAAAACCCAAGCGGCCTTGTCTGGACGGCCGACTACGCCGAGCTCAGCCTTGATTCCAACATACAGTATGTCAACAGCTCCGTTTTTGCCGGCGGCAAGCTCTATATCTCCGCACAGACCTATAACGAGGAGACATCTGAGAGCGGCACCATCCTCGCCGGCATCGACCCCTCCACGGGCGAGGCCTCGACCCTGCCCGGCTACACCGCCCCCTCCCTGCCCGAGGAGGCCGAGGGCGGCAGCGTGAGCGTGAACAGGATAGCCGCCGGGCCTGACGGCGGGCTCTGGGTGCTTGAGGACATTTTTTACCATTTCTTCAACCTTCCGGAGGGTTTTTCGGGCACCGATGAAGAAAAGTATAACTACTCCGAATACCGCAACAGTGCCGCCCTCCGCCTGCTCGATTCCACGGGCGCCGAGGTGCTGAGCGTGGACCTCAGCAGCCTCGCCGGCGAGCAGGACAACTTCTATGTCTCCGCCATGACCGGCGACAGCGAGGGCAACGTATACATCGGTGACCAGAATGGCGGCTTTTACGTCTATGCGCCGGACGGCACGCAGATTTTCTCCGCCGCGCCTGGCTCCCTGGGCGAGCTGAGCTACATAGACAAGATACTCACCCTCGGCGACGGCCGCGCGGCCCTCGTCACCTATGACAGCACCCTCTCTTCCAACGTGCTCAGGCCGTTTGACACCTCGCTCAAGAACTTCGGCGAGTCCATCCCCATCCCCACCTCCGGGTATTACATGCACAACGGCGATGAGAACTACCTTTTCTACTATACAGAGGGCGTGTCCATGTACGGCTACGACGCGGAAACCGGCGAGGGCACCGCGATTTTGAACCTGCTCAACTGCGACATCGATCAGGAGTCCCTCTCGGTATTCGCCCCCAACGGGGACAGCTATGTCTGCCTCGTCAGCGGCTACGGCAGCGGCCCGAACAGCGAATTCACCCTTGAGCTTGCCACGCTGCGCGAGGTCGAGGCCTCCTCCCTGCCGCAGAAGACTACTCTCACCCTCGCCGCGCAGTACCTCGGCAGTGATTTGAGGGCCGACGTGCTGAATTTCAACCGCAGCAGCGACAAATACCGCATCGAGGTCACCGACTACTCCGAGTTCAACACCGAGGACGACTACACTGCCGGCCTCACAAGGCTGAACACCGAGATCATCAGCGGCAACACTCCCGATATCCTCGCCGTCTCCGGCCTGCCTATAGAGCAGTATGCCGCCCGCGGTCTGATCGAGGATCTCTATCCCTATCTGGACGCCGACGGTGAGATCAGCCGCGACAGCCTCTTCAGCAGCGTCCTGTCCGCGCTTGAAATCGACGGCAAGCTCTACACCGCCGCCCCCGCCTTCAAAATCCGAACCATGGCCGGCAAGGCCAGCGTTGTGGGCTCCGAGCCCGGCTGGACCGTGAAGGAAGTAATGGACCTCTACAGCACCATGCCCTCCGGCACCAAGCTGATGGGCAACACCTCCGCATCTTCCGTGCTTTACACCATGATGCAGTTCAACCTTGACAATTTTGTGGACTGGGGCACGGCCACCTGCAGCTTTAACAGCCAGGATTTCATCGACCTGCTCAGCTTCTGCGCCCAGTTCCCCGCCGAGTATACCTACGACGAGAATGCACCCAGCGAGCCCTCAATGATACAGAGCGGCCAGCAGGTGCTCTATGAGGACTACATCTCCCAGTTTACCGACATGCAGTTCACCAAGGCCATGTTCGGCGACGATATCTGCTACAAAGGCTATCCCTCCCCGAGCGGGACCGGCACTTATGTCTCCGTCGACGGCGGTCTTGCCATCTCCTCCACCTGCGCCGACAAGGAGGGCGCGTGGAGCTTTGTGCGCGAAGTGTTCGGCGAGGACTATGCCGACAGCCACTGGCTCTTCGGCTTCCCGATCAACCGCGCGGCCTATGACAAGGCCCTCAAGGAGGCCATGACACCGCAGTATTACACCGACCCTGAAACCGGTGAGCAGGTCGAAATGTCCATGGGCGGCATGGGCTATGACGATTTCTTCGTTGACTTTTACGCCACTACTCAGGAGGAGGCCGATCAGCTTGCCGCGCTCATCGAAAATATAGCGGGCACCTCCAGCTATAACGAAAACATCATGAATATCATAAATGAAGAGACCGCCGCCCTCTTCGCCGGGCAGCGTACCGCCGAGCAGGTCGCGGACGTTATACAAAACCGTGTCAGCACCTACGTGGCTGAACAGAGCTGAGACATTATATATAATAAAAAAGAAGCTCCCGAGGGAGCTTCTTTTTTTGCTTTTTTACTCAGCCGAGAAGGGCTTGACGTCCTTCACGGCGTCCGCTGCCGTGATTTCGGCGTCGCCGTTGTCCATGTCGATGAGCTTGTAGCGGTCGTTGCCCATGCCCATCTCCTTCATATAGGTGAGCTGGCGCAGCCCGCGGCGGGACTCGATGCGCTCCACCAGGTCGTGGTTCTCCTCCGGCTTCATGGCGTACACCATGTCCACGCAGGCCTGGTCAATGGCCAGCATGTCCAGCGAGGCGAGGATGCCCACGTTGGGCGTTACGACCGGCGCGGCGTGCACGCCGTCGCAGTCGCAGTCCACGGACATGTTGCGCATCACGTTCACATAGCAGACCTTGTCGCCGAAGAACTCGAGCACGGCCTTGCTGGCCTCGACCATGCGCTCCATGAACTCCTCCTCGCCGATGCTCCACATGTTGTCGGAGCCCTCGGCCGTGTGCTGCATGGCCTTGCCCACGCGCCCGTCCGCGCAGCCGATGGCGACGTTCTTGTTTGCGCCGCCGAAGCCGCCGCGCACGTGCCCCTTGAAGTGGGTGAGGGCGAACAGGGAGTCGTAATTGCTGAGGTTGCGGCCTATGCTCATCTCTGTGAACCACTTGCCGCCGTGCAGCGGCCACATGGCGGCCCCGTCCTCGTCAAGGATGTCCACCGGGCAGAAGTCCCAGCCGTTCACCTTGAGCGTTTCGCGGTGGCCCTCCGTGGTGTAGCGGTCGCCGTCGTAATAGGTGTTGGTTTCAACTATTACGCCGCCCGGGAGGTCCTTTTCAATGAGTTCCTTTACCCAGGGGCTCGGAATGATGTTCGGCCCATGCTGCTCGCCGGTGTGCAGCTTTATGGCCACCTTGCCGGTCAGGACTCCTCCAACGCGCTCGAATGCCTTGATGAGGCCGGCCGCGGAGAGGTCGCGGGTAAAATACACAACGGACTCGGCTCCGCTGCGCTCGGAATACGGGATGTAATGGTCCCCGCCGGTACCCGGAACAGGCTTTTTCTCAGACATGGCTATTCCTCCTTGATTGCATCTCGAAAACGGGCTCCCGTTTTAATTAATTATGCACCAGTTTGCGCAAAAAATCAAGGGTTCCGCGCGCTGCGGCCGCATATCCGCCGGCAGGATAAAAAAACGGCACGCCCTCTGAGCATGCCGCTTTTGAAATTCTCGCACAACGCGAGGTTCAGGCCTTGAAATACTCGCTGACGTCGGCCCGGTCGTTGTACTGCTTCCTGACGCGGACAAGCACGGAGCCGTCCGGCTGTTCGGTCTGCTCGGTTATCTGGTACCTCGTGTGGGCACGGTCCATCGCTGCCTTATAGCGCTCGACTTCCTCGCAATTTACCTTGTACTGCTGCTCCCTGGTCAGTCCGCAGTCGTCCTTCTGGGCGAAAATCAGGGTCTGGAGCACACACGCCGCCTTTACACGCTTCACTTGGATTCACCTCCTCTGGCGCCTCCGCCCGGACAGAGCAGCCGCCGTTTTTAAGAGAGATGATAAGTGAAACATGAAGTTTGCAAATGTCAGTCTGCCGCCGGCATTTGCCGCACTGTATGCACTCCCGTGGTTTCCACACGCATATTTTATCAAAAACCCGCCCGGATTTCAAACGGTTTTTCCGGCCTTATTTCAAGCGGAGCACGGCGTCAGACCACCGTGAAGTCCCGCTGCATGAGCAGGTTTTCGGCGTTGTCGGCGAGAAATACGCGGAATTCCCCCGGCTCAACGCGCCACCTGTAGTCCCGGCCGAGCGTCCGCATCGCCTCCGGCTCTATGCGAAGGCTGACCTCGCGCCGCTCGCCCGGCTCGAGCTCAACGCGCGTGAAGGCGGCAAGGGTGCGCTCCGGCTTCACCACGGAGCTGACCATGTCCCTCAGGTATATCTGCGGAACGGCGGTCCCGCGCACGCTGCCCGTGTTGGTCACGGTAAAGCTCACGCCTATGGGCTCGCCCGTCGTTATTTTCCCGGCGGAGAGCTTCAAGTCCCCGTAAGCGAAGGACGTATAGCTCAGGCCGTACCCGAAGGGGTAAAGCGGCAGCCAGTTCATCTCCACATAGCGCCGCCCGCCTCCCGGGCGGCGGCTGTAGTGGCAGGGTATCTGCCCCACATGCTTGGGGAAGGTCATGGGCAGCCGGCCGGAGGGGTTGTTCTCCCCGAACAGCGTCTCCGCCACCGCGTGTCCTCCCTCCTCACCGGGGAACCAGGCCTCGAGTATGGCTGGGATATTTTCCTGCTCCCACACTGCCGTCACCGGCCGGCCGCTCTGGATCACGAGCACAACGGGGGTACCGGCGGCGCGGACCGCCTTCACAAAGTCGAGCTGCCGCCCCGGCAGGTCCAGAGAGACGCGGTCGAAATTCTCGCCGCAGGTCTCCGTGCTGTCGCCCACGCACACAATAGCCACGTCCGCCTCCCGAGCCATCCCGACCGCCTCGGAGAAGTCCTCGCGGCCCTCGCAGTAGCCGAAAACCACCTGCGCTGCACGCTGGTCGTTCGTGAATTCGATGCGCACGGCGTATTTCCTGCCCCGCTCGAAGCGGAAATCGACCATCCGGTTCGCGGATTTGTCCTCTCCCCAGCCGTCGAGCAGCAGCTCCCCGTCCACATAAAGGCGCATGCTGTCCTGGGTGTTGAAGCCTATGCCGCCCTCGAAGGTCGAGGGCATGACCACATATCCCGTCCAGACCGCGCTGAAGCAGCCGGCGTCAAGGTCGGGGTGCGGCTTGGCGAAAATCCAGTTGAAGTTTATCATCTGGTCGCAGCGCACCGCCACCGCCTCGCCCTCCGGCACGCGGCCGTTGTAGTACCTGCCGGTGAGGCCCGGCCGGCCCTCTTCGTCGATCAGCATCCCCGGGTGGAAGGGCGTCGCCCTGTCGCCAAGGAAGGTGCAGCCCCGGCTGTGCAGCACCCGCGTCCCCGGCGAAACCGCGGCGCGTATGCCCTCGAGGATGGAAACGCCCGTTTTCCCGTCCGGGGTATAGTCCCCCAACACCGCCCTGTCCGCCCCGGGGCCGAGGACGGCGATCGTGCCGGTGTCCTTTTTCAGCGGCAGGAGCCCGCCCTCGTTTTTCAGCAGCGTTATGCTCTGCCAGGCTATTTCCCGGGCAAGCTCGAGGTGTCCGGCGCTGTGCACGCACACCGCCTGCCTGCCCTCGTCCGTATACGGCCTGTCGAACAGCCCGAGCATGAATTTCACGCGCAGGATCCGCCCGCAGGCCCGGCGGATCACCTCCTCCTTCATCCGGCCGGAGCTCACGAGCCGCGCGAGCCCCTCCTGCCACTCCCGGTGCGGGTAGTCGTAGAGCTGCAGGTCCACGCCCGCCTCGAGGCCCATCGCCATGGCCTCCTCGCGCGTCTCCGCCACGAAGTGCCAGTCGTTCAGCCTCACGATTGCGGTCAGGTCGGAGCGCACGAAGCCCGGCATCCCCCACTGCTCCCGCAGAACCTGCGTAAGCAGCTCATGGTCGGCCGAGACCGGCACGCCGTCTATCGAGTTATACGAGCACATGGCGTCGACGGCGCCGCCTCGGCGGAACGCGGCCTCAAAGACCGGCAGGCAGTCCGAAAAGACCTCGTGTCTGCCCATGGCCGTGGGGGCGCAGTTCAGCCCGGCCACGGGCGCGCCGTACCCGGCGTAGTGCTTCGGCTCGGCCGCCACCGCGTCCGGGGCGTCCAGCCCCGTCTCCTGCATCCCGGCCACGACCTCCCGGGCAAATTCCGCCGCGAGATGCGTATCCTCGCCGTAGGACTCCTCCGCCCGTCCGTAGCGCGGGTCGCGTATCAGGTCCATGACGGGGCTGTACGTCTCCTGCACGCCCATGGCCCTCGCCTCCGTAGCTATGGCGCGGCCCATTTTGCGTCCGAGGGCCGGATTGAACGTGGCCGCAAGGCCGATCTGCTGCGGGAAGCAGGTCGCCTGCCGATCGTAATAGCCGTGCAGCGCCTCCTCGCTGAACAGGAAGGGTATGCCGAGCCTCGTCTCCTCCACGGCGTAGCGCTGCGCGGCGTTTATCTGCGCGACGGTCATGCCCCGCGGCTGGATGCTGCCCGTGCTGTGGCCGCGGAGCATTTCCCGGAGCCTGCCGATGTCCACCGACTCCGCGTCGCCGCCGCTGCTGCGTTCGGTGAAGTCCCGGCAGTCGTACTGGTCGGTCTGCATTATCATCTCTTCGAGCGTCATCCGGTCCAGCAAATCGGCAAGGCGCTCTTCAATATCCGCGTTCGGGTCTTTGTACTTCACTGCTCGCATCTCCTCTGCCGCGCCCGCCGGCTAATTCCTGACGCACGCGATTATCGCCCGCACCGGCTCCCCGTCCGGCGAGGTGATTTTGTATCCTCCTGCCGCCTCCGGCACTATGCAGGTCTCCGCGTAGCGCAGCTCAAACGGCCTGAACCGCCCCTCGGTGCTGACGAGCAGCGCACGCCGCCCCTCCACGAGGTTCATCATGTGCACGCTGCCGTTGCGCCGGACGGGCAGCTCGCTGTCCGTGTTCACCCGGAAAGTGTCCAAAAACTCCCGCTCGTGCAGCCCCGTGCGCTCAACGCTGCCCCTCTCGTCCCGGTAAACCTCCGTGACGGCGTTCACAAGGTTGGCCTTCACCCACTCGGTGTTCCTGTTCCACTGTATATTCGCCGCCCCGTGCTTCAGGTGGATGGGCCGCGGCTTGCCGTCCAGGTCCAGCCGCCCCCAGTCCCACAGCTTGAACGTGAAAATATATGGCGTGGCGCTGATTTCGAGCACCATGGTGTTCGCGCCGGAGCAGTGCACGGTGCCCGCCGGAATCAGCAGGTGGTCGTGCTTTTTCACCGGGATCCTGTTCACGAATTCCCCGGCGGGGAAGGGTGCGCCGCCGTTCTGCGCCTCGTCCAGCGCGCTTATCATAGCCTCCGGCTCCGCGCCGGTCCTGACGCCGAGGAACACACACGAATCGCCGCCCTCCGCGTCGAGGATATAGTAGCTCTCGTCCTGCGTGTAGTGCATGTTGAATTCCTGCTGTATGTACTCCGTCAGGGGGTGCACCTGCAGCGACAGGTTCTGCCCGTGCACGGTGTCCAGCATGTCGAAGCGTATCGGGAACTCGCGCCCGAAGCGCGCGTGCACCCTGTCGCCCAACAGCTCCACGGGCCGGTACCAGACCAGGTTCACCGCCGGTGTCTGCACCGCGGCGCCGCCGAAATCCAGCAGCAGGCTGTTCTCCTCCGGCACCCCGTCGAAGCTCCAGGCGTAATTGCTCCCGTTTTCCGGCAGGCCGAAGTGCCGCTTCATCCAGTCCCCGCCCCAGACTCCCGGGTCGAAGTACGGCACGAGGCGGAACGGCTGCGCGGACGCCTGGCAGAGCGCGTCCCTGTACGCCGCGCCGGAAACCATCGCGCACTTGCCCTCTGTGGACATGTCGAGATAGAAATCCATGCCGTCCATGAGCCCGCGCTTCACGCGGTCCGCCCAGCGCCACTCCGCGAAGTAGCCGCGCTTCACCTTTTCCCTCTGCGGCAGGCCGTGTTTCGCCGTGCGCCAGTTTTCCATCCCGCGCCGGTAGCGCAGCTGTATCTCCCAGCGGGTGATGTCCGCGTATATCAGCACGTCCCCCCGGCAGATGAGCGACGCGCCCACGCCGTACACCAGCACCCTGCCCTCTTTTATCCCGTCAACGCGCCCGCGCGCCGCTTCAAGGTTTTCCGGGGGGAAAAACTCCTCCAGCCGCCGTGTGGTCATTATCCCGAACACGGGGTCGTCCGTCAGATCCCGCTCGATTGCCGCGTCTATCTCCTCCGGCGGAACGGCGCAGCAGTCGCTGTTAATTATCTCCGCGAAATTCAGCGGCCGGAGCAGCCCGAGCAGCGCGTCCTGGTCCACTCCGGGGTAGCACTCGGCCACTATCACCGTTTTTGTCCCGGAGCAGGCGGCGGAGATCCTCTCGAGCACACGCTCCGCCCCCGAGACGGCCTCGCCGTCATGCCCCGTTATTTCTATTGTGGGAAAGCGCCTGTATGGATACCCGCCCGCATCGTGTTCCATGTAACTGCCCCCTGATTATTGATTCCTTCGGGGATAACATACACAATCGCGCCGTTGTTGTCAATACTGATTTAATTATTTCTCAAATTTGTATTTACATTTCGTGCTTTCCATAGTATACTCACGGCAGCATCCAAATTGAGAGGACGGTCGTTATGGCGCAGGCGCTTTATATGCAGATCGCCGAGGACATCCGAGGCAAGATCATCCGCGGCGAATATCCCGCCGGGGCCCAGCTCCCGGCGGAAAACGAGCTGTCGGCCCGGCTGAACGTCAGCCGCCCCACCGTGCGGCAGGCGCTCGACTTGCTCGCGAGGGAGGGCCGGCTCACCCGCGTCAAGGGCAGCGGCACCTTTGTCTGTGAGCCCAAGATAGTGCACGAGTCCACCAGCTTCGTCACCGGCTACCGGGAAGAGAGCCGGAAAAACCACCGCGTCCTGCGCACCCGCGTCGTCCAGATCGGCGTGGAGCGCGCCGGCGAGCGCGTGGCGGAGGCCCTCGGCCTCCGGCCGAACCAGCAGGTCACCCGCCTTGTGAGGATACGGCACCTTGAAAATGTGAACAACAACGCGCCGGTAGTGTATACCACCGTTTTTGTCCCGTACAGCCTGTTCCCGGACATGAGCGGTCTCGATTTCACGGACGCCTCGCTCTACGAGGCCCTTGACAGCCGCAACCTCTCGGTAACGCACGCCTCGCGCCGCCTCGAGGTGGTAATGCCCCCGGCCCGCGTAGCCGCCGGGCTGTCCATCAGCGCGTTCGAGCCCGCGGTCTATATAACCTCCCTCGGCTATATGCGCAGCGGGCAGGCCGTGGAATACAGCGAGAGCTACTACCCCGCGAGCCTCAGCAGCTTCCGCATAGAAATACGGAGGTGAGGCGCGGACATGGAAAAGGTCTTTCTCTGCCTCGACGTCGGCGGGACGGAAATAAAGGCCGCTCCCGTGGACGGGCGCGGCGCCCTGCTCCGTCCGCTGCGCCGCTTCCCCGCCCGGGCCGGCGAGCCCGCGGCGGCGCTGCTTGAGCACTTCGCCTCCGTCATAAGCGAAACAGGCGCCGGACTGCCGGACGCGGCGGGCGTCCGCTTCGCCTTCCCCGGCCCGTTTGACTACGAAAACGGCGTCTGCCTGCTGCGCGGCCTTTCGAAGTTCGACAGCCTTTACGGCCTGAACCTCCGCAGCAGTCTGTCCGCCCGGCTCGGCGTCGAGCCTGGGCGCATCCGCTTCGCCAACGACGCTGCGGCCTTCGCCCTCGGCGAAATGGGCTTCGGCTGCGCCGCAGGGGCTTCAAGGGCCCTGTTCGTGTGCATCGGCACCGGCTGCGGCAGCGCCTTCGGCGTGGGCGGCAGGTTGGCCGCGGAGGGGACGCCCGGCGTACCCGAAAACGGCTATATCTACAGCGCGCCCTATCTGGACGGCTGCATCGACGACTATATTTCCCGCCGCGGGCTGATGGCGCTGAGCCTCGATCGCATGGGCGAGTCTCTGGACGGCCGCGCTCTCGCGCAGCGCGCCATGGAGGGCGACGCGCGCGCCGCCGGGTGCTTCCTTGCCTTCGGCGAGCGCCTGCGCGACGCGCTCAGCCCCTTCCTGACGGGCTTCGCCCCGGAGCTCGTCTGCCTCGGCGGGCAGATAATGAAAAGCGCGCCCCTCTTCCTTCCCCCGCTGCGGGAGGCCTGCCGGCGGCTCGGCATCGAACTCGCCGTCACGGACGACACCTCCGTCCGCGCCCTTCAGGGGCTTACCCGAATTTGAACAACCCCCGGCCCGGAGAAATCCTCCTTTTGTGCCCTTCATAAGCCAAACACTGCAGCAAGCGGCCGCATCAGCGGCCGCTTGCCCTTATTATTCCGTATTCTGCAATGTCAGATGGCCCTTCGCGGAGTTCAAGCTCCTCTTTCACATAATCGAACAGGGATTGCATGTTCTCCAGAAGACTATCCATCATAGCCTCTCCGTCGGATGTATTGGGCTCGAAGCAAACGCCGTTCACCCGGATGATGTTCTCCCCAAACTCGAACACGGTTTCATTGATCAGCGGCATAATGTCCTCGCTGTTCAATGTCAGCTTGTAAATCCATCGCTCGTCAGTATTTTCGGTTTCCGAAAAATATGTCAGGTTTGGGATACGGTTCGCGAGCAAAATGACAAGGTCGTTCTGAACTGTCTGCAGGCATTCATACTCGCCGTGTACCCGGCGCTCAAGCTGAGCGCACACGGAAAAGCGGAGCTCCTGTTCAAATTCAAGTATCTGCTCCTCCCGGCTCGGCGTACGGCTCCTGACAGCAAACACGGCGGCGAACAGGCAGAGCAGCGCCAGGCAGCATACGCAGCAGATAAAGATTATCTTGTGCCGGCCTTCGCCGAGCCAGGTTTTGAACCGTGTCATTTATAATCCCCCTTTACCGCTCTTGAAGCCCACGCGAATCAGCAGCATTGCTTTATTCGGAAAGCGGCTCCCGGCTGCCGCAGCGCGGATTTCATGCACACGTTTTTCATTCCGTTCCCTCCAAATACCGGCCGTGAAACAGGCAAATTATTATCTCCGGAGGCCCAACGCCGGCTGCCGCGGCGCGCGAAGGCCCCCCGTCATGCTCCTCGGGCATCAAATTCCATGGTGAACAGGTATTGGACATAGCTCTGAAGCCGCTGTACACTTTAATAAAGTAAACAAAGCGAGGCGGTTGTGGGTGAGAAAAACCTCGGACGATGTGTCCATGCTGTCCGGGCCTATAGGGAAAAGTCTGCTGTCGTTTGCGCTTCCGCTGCTGCTCGGGAGCGTTTTTCAGCAGCTTTACAACATGGCGGACTCGTTTGTCGTGGGGAACGTGCTTGGCGAAGCGGCGCTTGCGGCGGTGAGCTCGGCGTCCAGCCTTATAAACCTGCTTGTCGACATGTTCGTGGGGCTGTTTACCGGCGCCGGCATACTCGCGGCCACCTGCTACGGCGGCGGCGACGGCGAGCGGCTTTCGCGCGCGATACGCACAACGCTTGTAATCGGCCTCGCCGTCGGCGTTTTTCTGACGGCGCTCGGCACGTTGCTCAGCCCCACGCTGCTCAGGCTGATGCACACGCCGGAAGACGTCATGGTCAATTCGCTTGAATACTTCCGCATATATTTCGCCGGTTCGCTGGCGTTTATCATGTATAACTGCTGCGCCGGCCTGCTGCAAAGCCTTGGCGACAGCGTGCATCCGCTCAAATACCTTGTGGCCGCGTGCCTGCTGAACATCGTGTTCGACGTGCTTTTCGTTGCGGTTTTTGACTGGGGCGTGGGCTCGGCGGCGCTGGCGACGATCATCGCGCAGGCCCTAAGCGCCGTCCTCTGCCTCCGGCGGCTGTGGAAGGCACAGGCGGAATTCGGCTATGCGCTCAGGCCCGCCGGGGCGGACAGGGCCTCCGTGAAGCAAATCATGAAGCTCGGCGTGCCGGCGGCGTTCCAGAACTGCATGATCGCCCTCTCAAACGTGTTTGTGCAATCCGGCATAAACCTTTTTGATACCCAGGCCATCGCCGGCTGCGGCGCGTGGTCGAAGTTAGAGGGCTTCGCCGTATTGCCGATCGTCAGCCTCTCCCTGGCCCTGAGCACATTCGCGGGGCAGAATCTCGGCGCCGGGAACTTCGAGAGGGTGCGCCGGGGCACAAAGCTGGGGATCATCGCGGGAGCGGCCATGTCCGTGGCCGTGGGCGCGATACTTTACATATTTGCCCCTCAGCTCATCGGCCTTTTCAACAGCGACCCGGATGTGATAGCCTTCGGCGTGTGGAAGGCCGCCTGGACGGCCCCGTTTTTCGTCCTTGTCGGCGTTTCGAACTGCATCGGAGGCATCCTCCGCGGCATGGGACGCACTGTGGAGTCCATGTTCGTCTACCTCGGGTGCTGGTGCCTTATCCGCGTGCTACTGATAAACGTCGGGCTGGACATCGTGATGGACATACGCATCGTCTTTGCCGCGTATCCCATAACCTGGCTTTTGAGCACGGTTTTTTTCACCTGGCGCTACAGACGCTGCATCAA
>DVGA01000066.1 GCA_018712985.1 Candidatus Scatomorpha intestinavium | reverse complement strand
GTATCCACAGAAGGAATATTATCGAAAATAGGCCTGCTGCAGATGCGTATTTGGCAACAAAGGCGAAGGCACTGGGAGCAATCGTTGTCACCAAAGAAAAGTATAAGGCAGGATCAGCACAATTGCCAAATGTGTGTGAGGCTCTGGGAGTACGATGGATATCTTATGATGACTTTATGGAGAAACTGTCGGTAGGTATGTGACTACTTATTATTGCAATTATTTGATGGGTGGGAGGTAACCTTTGTTGTACACTACAAGGTGTATTGCGAAGGGAAGATGAAGACTGGTAGATAGTTTGCAAAGTCTTGACAACAATTAAGCAGCAAATAATTGCGACAGAATTGCGACTACTTTGGGAATTCACTAAGGTGAGCACTTGGGTGATAATAAACTAAACAACCCACAAAGAACTTTAAACATACTCTCAAGTTGTTTATCAATTAAACATTCAAAAAAGTGCAGAGAAAAGGCTAATTGATATGATACGTGAGACAGTTTTTTTAAAGAATTTTTTTATACTCTCAAATTTTCCTCGAGAACTCTTAACTTTTTGAATGTTTTTGAAGGTAGTATCGTATATATTGATTTGCTTCTAACTTCATGAACTTTGCAATCGAATTTTTCAAGATAAAAATGGGTATAGCGCGGCCGAATGATGAGGATTAAAATGTTTTTTACAGCGCTTATCATTGTTAACACCATCGCAAAAGCAGTTCTGTGGTGACTTGCCAAAACCAGGCCGGTGCATTACTGCGGCGACGCAGAAAACCGCACTCTGACCACATTTGTGCAAACCGCCAGATCGCTAAACCTACTGCCACAACGGTTTGACCACACAACTTGCCACAGAGAGCGGCGGAGCAGGTGGAAACCATGTTCTCAAAGAGTGACGGAAAGCAAGCAGTTTGGAGTGGATATGGCCATAAAGCGACAAAAATAGTTAGAAAAAAGTTCTGGGGTCGCTTGGTAAGGATGAGGTCCCCGGTTCGAATCCGGGCAGCAGCTCCAGCGCCGAAGCTAAAGCTTCGGCGCTTTTTATTTTCCCGCAGAATTTCCCCCGAATTAATATCTTCTCTTCTTATGAGCCGTTTTGACGCCCCATACGGCCGCGAAAGCGCCCGTTTTCTCCTGTTTCAGGCCCATATTGGGGCATTTTTGCCGCCCATTATTTTCCACAATCGAAAACTTTTTTGACACGGGCAGATTTTTAATATTTGACAAATGAAATTGAATAATATATTATTATAAGCACGGATTATCTTACCGTTGGCCTCAAGGGCCGCGGAAATGCACGAAACACAGCCGGACAGCCGAAAATGCGGTCTATTTCAGGCCGCAACTTTGAGTTTTTAAATTCTTAGCGAAGAAAAGAGGAGGAGAGGCTATCATGAACATCAAGGAAGTGGCTGCAAAATATGCAGACTACCAGATCGAGATGCGCCGCTATTTCCACATGCATCCCGAAGTCAGCTGCGAGGAATTCGAGACCAGCAAGGCGATAAAGGCGGAGCTTGACAAGATGGGCATCCCCTATCGTGACTGCGGCCTGAAAACCGGCATCCTCGCCACCATCGAGGGCGCAAAGCCCGGCAAGACGATACTCCTCCGCGCGGATATGGACGCACTTTCCGTCACGGAAACCACCGGCGCCGAGTACGCCAGCCAGAACCCCGGAGTGATGCACGCCTGCGGCCATGACTGCCATATCTCCATGCTGCTCACCGCCGCCCACATACTCATGGACATGAGGGAGGAGCTCTGCGGCACCGTCCGCCTGGCCTTCCAGCCCGCCGAGGAAGTCGCCCTCGGCGCCATCTCCATGATAGAGCAGGGCGCGATGGACGGCGTTGACGGCTGCTTCGGCATCCACGTCTGGACCGACGTGGCGGCAGGCACCGTCTCTATCGAGGGCGGCCCGCGCATGGCCTCCTGTGACCGCTTCGTCGTCAAAATCACCGGCAAGGGCTGCCACGGCGCGCAGCCTGAGGCGGGCGTGGACGCCGTTGCCACCGCCGCCGCCGTTATCAACAACCTCCAGACCATTGTCAGCCGTGAGATATCCCCGATGGACAACGCCGTTGTCACCGTCGGCACCATCGAGGGCGGCTCCCGTTGGAACGTCGTCGCCGAGAACGCCTCCATGATGGGCACCACCCGCGCCTTCAGGGACGAGATTCGCGACTCCTTCGAGGAGCGCATCAGCCGCGTTGTCAAATCCACCTGCGAGTCCTTCCGCGCGAAGGGCGAGGTTGAGTATATCCGCATGATCTCCCCCACGATCAATGACTACGGCTTTGCCGCCCTCGCTCAGGAGAGCGCGAAGAAGATCATGGGTGAGGACTGCCTGGCAAACTTCCCCGCCACCACCGGCGCTGAGGACTTCTCCCAGTACCTCTACAAGGCCCCCGGCGCCATGGTCTTCCTCGGCACCGGCAGCGAGGCTTGCGGCGCGGTGTGGCCGAACCACTCCGGCAACTTCTGCGTGGACGAGGACCAGCTCCTGAAGGGCGCGATGCTGCACGTCCAGGTCGCCATGGACTTCAACTCCAGCAAATAAACCTCCCGCGCCCCGCGCGGAGAAAGCGCGCGGGGCCTCCCCCCGGGATCGGGGACCACATTCTTTCAGACAATCGTTTTTCGTAAAGAAAAACTTTTGTTAATAAATGGAAAGGGAGAGAGAAAATGTATAACTTTGCATTGGCTTTCGTCATCTGCTGCGTTGCGTACCTCATCGGCGAAGCAGTGTCCAACATCACGAAGGCCTGGATCCCCTCGGTGTTCGTCACTGCGGTCATCATGCTGGTTGGCTACTGGACGGTCTTCCCGTCGACCCTGATCACGGACTCCACGCTTATCCCCTTCGGCAGCTCCATGGGCATGTACATGCTGCTCGTGCACATGGGCTCCATCATCAGCCTGAAGCAGCTGGCTGAGAACTGGAAAACGGTTGTGGTATGCCTATTGGGATTGGCAGGCATGTGCGCGCTCGCGTTCCTTATCTGCCCGATGCTCATGGACTACAACCTGCTCATTGCCGGCCTGCCCCCGCTGACCGGCGGTATCGTGGCCGCCACCACCATGATGGACGCGGCGCTGGAAGCCGGCCTTCAGGAGGCCGCCGTCTTCGCCATCGTCATGTACTGCATGCAGGGCTTTGCCGGCTACCCGCTCACCGCTGTCTGCCTGCAGCTTGAGGGCAAGGCATTCCTCAAGGACTACCGCTCCGGCAAGCTGAAGGTCGCCTCCGTCGATGGTGCCATCGACTCCGACAGCGGCAACTTCGTCAAGGCCCCCGCGAAGCCCATCAAGAAGCTTGTTCCTCCCATCCCCGACAAGTGGAACAACAACGTCATGATCTTCCTCAAGATCGGCATCCTCGCCTGGATCGCATCCCAGATCGGCCGCGTCCAGTTCCCCTTCATCGGCAGCATCAGCGGCGGCGTCTGGGCCCTGCTCGTCGGCATCCTGGCCACCACTCTCGGCCTGCTGGACGAGAACGCCCTTGTCAAGTCCAATGCTTACGGTCTCGTCATGTTCGCCCTGATGATGTACATCTTCGACGGCCTGAACATGTGCACCCCGGAAATGCTGCTCAGCATCATCCTCCCGATGATCGAGCTCATCATTATCGGCGTCATCGGCATGGCCATCCTCTGCTTCATCGGCGCCAAGATCCTGAAGATGTCCTTCAAGCTCGCGTTTGCAACAGCGTTGACGGCTCTGTACGGCTTCCCGCCCAACGCCGTCATCACCGAGAACACCTGCAACGCCCTGGCCGAGACCCCCGAGGAGAAGGATGCTCTCATGGGCCACATGTTCACCCCCATGATAGTCGGCGGCTTCACCACCGTCACCATCACCTCCGTCATTCTCGCCGGCGTGTTCACCGGTATGTACGTGGTGTGATCCGCGGAAGCGAATTTACCAGATTACTTACAGCGTAAAAGAGGGAGAACGGGCTTCCGTTCTCCCTCTCTCTATGCCCCGGCATGAAATTACGGCGCGGGGGCGGCATTTTTGCCGCCCCCGCGCTTTCCGCGCTTATATGGCCCTATACGCCCCGGCGCTGCCGGACGCCCAAACCCGCGAGCCGCCGCTCTATGCCCCTCGAGATCTCAAGCTGGTATGCGTGCGCGGCCTTCGCCTCCGGTGTGACGCATTTCGCCTCGCTGGCCGCGAAGCGCTCCTCCACTCCGACGTATTCCGTCCCCTGCACGCGCTTGTCGGCGATGAACACCACCGCCGCCTCGTCGATCAGCTCCGGGTCGTCCAGCCCGTGGTGCTGCCTTATGATGTCCGCCACGCGCGGATAGCCGAGCTCGTTTAAGTACTCCGCGCCGCGCTGCGCGTGCTCCGGCTCCGTCCGCGCTATGTCGTGCAGCAGCGCGGCGGCGCTCACGTCGAACTCGTTCAGCCAGATCCCCGCGGCCGCGAGGGAACAGACCAGGGAGAGCGCCTCGCGCTCCACCGCGCGGCAGTGCGCGGCCACCTTGTCCGGCGCCGCGGCGGCGAGCATCCTCCGGCAGAGCCCGGGCAGCAGCTCCGGCCTGGGCCGCTTCCCGGCCCTGCCGCGGAGCGAATAGCTCCCGCCCTCATACTCAAGGTGCGTCACCGAGCCGTATTTCAGCTCCAGCCGCGCCGCGGCCGCGGCGTCCATCCCCAGCGCGCGCGACAGAAAGAGCCTCAGCGCCGTCCTGTGCGTCACAAAGACAAGGTCGCCCCGCGTGCACTCGAGCGCGTCCTCCACCGCGTTTGTAAACCGCGCGAGCACGGCCTCCGCCGGCTCCGCGCCCGGCGGCAGGAGATACGGCTCCTTCCCCCGCCGGGCGAAAAGCTCGGGCCAGGCCTCGCGTATATCGTCGAAGGGCAGGCCGTCCCACTCGCCCATCCCGGCCTCTTCCAGCCCGGCGAGCACGACCGGCCGCGCGCCCATCAGCGCGGCGGTCTCCTCCGCGCGCGAGAGCGGGCTCGAAAAAACCTCGCCAACCTCCCGGCCCTCATAGCCCGGGGCGAGCAGCACGGCCCTGAGCCGCCCCAGCGCGGACAGCGGATAGTCCGAGCTGCCCACGCAGCGGCGGACGCCGCCGGGCATTGCCACATCCCCGTGGCGGATGAAATACAGGTTTCTCATTTCCCGGCGTCACCTCTCCCCCATGATACGCTCGCGCCCGGCGCGGCGCTTTTCCTCATCTCTGCTTTATTGCAGCCCTCCGGCCGCTCCCGAGCCGCTTACAAGCTCCTTCACGGCCGCCTGAAGTATGCCGATGTCCAGCCCCGCGGTTACGCTCGGGAAGCCCTCCTCGAAGTACCTTTTCGCCTCCGCGGCGCTGCCGCAGAACATGATGCAGAGCTTCCCCGCCGCCGCGCAGGCCTCCCTTACGCGCTTCACCGCGGCGATATGCGCCGGATTTTTGAAGTCCCCGGGTATGCCGAGGGCGATCGAGAGGTCGAACGGCCCGATAAAAATGCCGTCTATCCCCTCCGCCGCTACGATTTCCTCTATATTTTCAAGGCATCCGGCCGTTTCGCACTGCGGGATGAGCAGGGTGGACTCATTCGCCTCCGCCATATAGCCGGTCATGCCGCCGGAGTAGCAGTCCGCCATCCCCCAGCCGCCGTCGCGGCTCGGGCAGTAGCCGCGGTTACCCAGCGGCGCGAATTTCGCATAGCTCACAAGCTCGCGGGCCTGCTCCACGCTCTCGAGCTGCGGGACGATCAGCCCCGCCGCCCCCGCGTCGAGCATTTTCAAAACGGGGCTGCGCTCGATGGCGTCCACACGCACGAGCGGGGCAAGCCCTGCGCCCTCCGCCGCCGCCACAAGCTCCGCGGCGTGCTCCGCGCCTATCGTGCTGTGCTCGATGTCGATTATGACGTAATCGAGGCCCGTGTAGCCCATGGCCTCGAGCGCCGGCGCGCTGAGCAGGTGGGTGAATGTCCCAAGGCTCCGCTCCCCGCGGCGGTATTTCTCAAGTATGCGGTTTTTCATGCGCGTTTTCCTCCTCTACCGGTTGAAATATTCCAGCCTGGTCATGCCGCTGCCTATAACGATGCTGCTGTAGCAGCCGTGCAGCAGCCAGATGTGGTTCACAGCCTTAGGCTGCATGTCCAGGAGACGCACAAAAATCGTGGCGAGAGCCCCGTTGTGCCCGACTATAAGCGTGTCCTCCCCGCGCTCGAGCACGGAGCGTATAACGGCGCCCGTGCGCTCGTACACCTGCTCATAGCTCTCCCCGCCCGGCGGCGGGAAGAGCGACCAGTCCTCGAGCATGCCTGTAACCTGTTCGGGGAATTCCTCAAGGAGCCGGGCGTAGTCCTTGTTCTCAAAATCGCCCATGTGCTGCTCCTTCAGCCCGTCGCAGAGCTCGAGCGGCACGTCCCGCCCGGCGAGGGCGAGCCTCGCCGTCTCCGCCGCGCGGGAGAGGGGGCTCGCCAGGCAGCGCTCGATATGTATCCCCGCGAGCTTTTCCCCCAACTCACGGGCCTGCTCGCGCCCGCGGTCGGTCAGGGCGAGGTCGGTCACGCCGTAAAAAAGGCGCTTCACGTTCCCCTCGGACTCCCCGTGCCTTGCGAGATAGAGCCTCATATGTCCCGCCTCCCCTCTTCGACCGGCAGGCCGTTCAGATAGCGGCGTATCATGTCCAAGGCGTTCTGGCAGGAATAGAGCCTGACGTTCGAGCGGGAGCGCCCGGTGATGTGCTTTTCGCGCACATAGACGGTTTTCCCGTCCGCGAGGGAGATGAACACCGTCCCCACCTCGTGCACCCCGTCCCCGTCCGGGCCGGCGAGGCCGGTTATGCCCACGCCGAGGTCCGCGCCCAGCTTTTCGCGGACGCGCACCGCCAGCTCCTCCGCCACCTCGCGGCTCACGGCTCCCTTTTCCTCTATCAGCCCGGCCGGCACGCCGAGGATGCGGTTTTTCGCCCCGTTCGTATAGACCACGGCCCCGCCCAGCAACGCGGCGCTCGCGCCGGGGATGTCCGTAATGCGCTTTTGCAGCTCCCCGCCCGTGCAGCTCTCCGCGCAGGCGAGCGTGACGCGCCGCTCAATCAGCAGCTTCACCGTGTATTCGGCGAGATTCGCGCCGTCCACGGCGTAGGCGAGGTCGCCGAACTCGGCAAGTACGCGCTCGATCACCGGGCGCATCATCTCCTCCGCCGCCTCTGCCGTGGGCGCCTTGGCCGTCACGCGGACGAGGCACTCCCCCTGCTTGGCGTAGGGCGCGAGCGTGGGGTTCGTGAGCTGCTCCATGTAATCGCGCAGGCGGTACTCCATCTCGCTCTCGCCTATGCCGAAAAAGTGGATGTTGTGCGAGGCGATTATCCCGTCCGAGAGCTTATCGAGAATGGGCCTCACCCGGTGCTCGAGCATGGGCCGCAGCTCGCCCGGCGGGCCGGGCAGCATGATGACGCACACGCCGTCCCGCTCAAAGTAGCAGCCCGGCGCGGTGCCCCAGTCGTTGCGCAGCGGCGTCGAGCCCTCCGGCAGCATCACCTGCTGCAGGTTATTCGGCGTGAAGGCGGCGTAGCCCCGCTCGGCCCAGATGCCGCGCAGCCAGCGCTCCTCCCCCTCGTTCAGCTCGAGGGACATGCCGAAGCCCTCGGCCAGGGCGTTTTTAGTCAGGTCGTCGCAGGTGGGGCCGAGCCCGCCGGTGGTTATGATCAGGTCCGCCCGCCCGCGGGCGCGGCGCACCGCCTCCGCCACGCGGCCGGGGTTGTCGCCCACCACCGTATGCCAATAGACGTTTATGCCGTACTCGCTGAGCAGCACAGCCACATCCGCGGCGTCCGTGTTTATCGTGCTGCCGAGCAGCAGCTCTGTGCCGACGGAGATTATCTCAGCTTTCAAGGTCTATCCATATCCTTTCAATGCCGTTTACGGACTCGTCCACGAGCGCCGCCACGTCCAGCGCGGCCTCCGCCGCCTCCACCTCGGAGAGCTTCGGCTTGGTCCGCGGGTGGCGCGGGGTGAAAACAGTGCAGCAGTCCTCATACGGGAGTATCGACGTCTCGAACGTGCCGATGGCGCGCGCGTGGCGGACTATCTCCTCCTTGTCCATGCCCACCAGCGGCTGGAGCACCGGCAGGCCCGTCACGCAGTGTGTGACGGCCATGGCCTCCATGGTCTGGCTGGCCACCTGGCCGAGGTTTTCGCCCGTGACTATGGCCTTGCAGGAGTTCCGCTCCGCCACCCGCTCCGCTATGCGCATCATGAACCGGCGCATTATCAGCGTGAAGTACTCCTCCGGGCATTTGGCGCGTATCTCCTCCTGTATGTGCGTGAAGGGCGCGACCTCGAGGCACATCGGCCCGCAGGCCGGCACGAGCAGCCGCGCGAGCTCTATCACCTTCTCCTTCGCGGCCTCGGAGGTGTACGGGAAGGAGAAAAAGTGCAGCGGCACGAGCTTTACGCCCCGGCGGGCTATCATATAGCTCGATACGGGCGAGTCTATGCCCCCGGAGAGCAGTGTGACCGCCCTGCCGTTCGAGCCCACAGGCATGCCCCCCGCGCCGGGCACCGGCGCGGCGTGGACATACGCGGCGTAGTCCCGCACCTCGAGGTGCACCACGAGCTCCGGATGGCGCACGTCCACGCGCGTATCCGGGAACGCCTCGGCCAGCAGCCCGCCGACGTACTGGCTGAGCTGTATGCTCGTCATGTGGAAGCTCTTGTCGGACCGGCGGCTCTCCACCTTGAAGCTCGCGGCGTTCTCCATGTCCTCACGGAGGTATTCGCGGGCCTTTTCAAATATCGCGTCCTCATTCTTCTCGCAGGCGGCGGCGCGCGTGAGGGCGATTACGCCGAATACGTGCTTCATGGCCTCAAAGGCAGCGTCCATGTCCGCCGCGTCGTCCTCCGGCTCCACATACACCGTCGACTGCACGCAGTAGACGTGGAAATTCCCCAGCGGCTTGAGCCGTTTACGGACGTTGGTGAGCAGCTTTTGCTCAAAGTAGCGCTTGTTCAGGCCCTTGAGCACCACCTCGCCCTGTTTCAGCAGTATGATGTCCTTCATTTTTCCTTCAACTTCCTCTTGTTGCCCTTTTCGTCGACAATGTATGTGTTCTCCAGCACCTGCCGCGCGCCGAGGCGCCATTCGGCCAGATACTCCTCCCGGAGCGCGGCGCGCTCCGCTTTTTCCTCCTCCGTGAGCTCGCGCTCGCGCGAGATGCGCGTGAGGTCGGATATCCTCGCCTTTTTCTCGTCAGTCATCTTGAGCGCCTCAGTTCTTCAGGGAATTGAGCGGGGCGGGTATGCGCCCGCCGCGGGCGATGAACTCCGCGGCCGACTCGCCGTGCACCGCCATTACCGGCGCGCTGCCCAGCAGCCCGCCGAACTCCACCGTGTCGCCCACGTCCATGCCCGGCGCGGGGATTATGCGCACGGCCGTGGTCTTGTTGTTTATCATGCCGATGGCCGCCTCGTCCGCGATGATCGCGGCGATGGTGGACGCCGGCGTCGCGCCCGGGACGGCTATCATGTCGAGCCCCACGGAGCAGACGCAGGTCATTGCCTCGAGCTTGTCTATGGTCAGCACTCCTGATGAGGCGGCGTCTATCATCCCCTCGTCCTCACTGACGGGTATGAACGCGCCGGAGAGCCCTCCGACGCTGGAGCTCGCCATAACGCCGCCCTTCTTCACGGCGTCGTTGAGCAGCGCGAGCGCCGCGGTCGTGCCGTGCGTGCCGCACTTTTCAAGGCCCATCTCCTCGAGTATGCGCGCCACACTGTCGCCCACGGCCGGCGTGGGCGCGAGGGAGAGGTCCACTATGCCAAAGGGCACGCCGAGCCGCCTGGACGCCTCCTGCGCCACGAGCTGGCCCATGCGCGTGACCTGGAACGCCGTTTTCTTCACCGTCTCGGCCACCACGCCGAAGTCCGCGCCGCGCACGGCCCGCAGGGCGTGGTGCACCACGCCCGGGCCGGAAACGCCGACGTTTATCACCGTGTCCGGCTCGCTCACCCCGTGGAAGGCCCCGGCCATGAAGGGGTTGTCCTCCACGGCGTTGCAGAACACCACGAGCTTCGCGCAGCCGAAACCGCCGCGCGCGGCGGTCAGCTCCGCAGTGCGCTTCACCGTCTCGCCCATGAGCGCCACGGCGTCCATGTTGATACCCGCGCGGGTGGAGCCGATATTCACGCTCGAGCAGACGAGCTCCGTCTCCGCCAGGGCCTCGGGTATCGAGCGGATGAGCTTTTCATCAGCCGGGGTCATGCCCTTCTGCACCAGGGCGGAAAAGCCGCCGACGAAGTTCACGCCCGTCGCCTCGCGCGCCCTGTCCAGCGCCCTTGCAAACGGGACATAGTCCTCCGCGTCCGACGCCGCGGCGACGAGCGCTATGGGCGTGACGGAAATCCGCTTGTTCACGATGGGGATGCCGAACTCGGCCTCGATCTCCTCGCCCACGCGCACAAGGTCCTTCGCCGAGCGCGTGATCTTGTCGTATATCTTGCGGCAGGCCGCTTTCGGGTCGCTGTCGCAGCAGTCGAGCAGCGATATGCCCATCGTGACCGTGCGCACGTCGAGGTGCTGCTGGTCTATCATCTCTATGGTCTCGAGTATTTCTCCCCGGTTTATCATGCTCATTCCTCCGTGAATCCGGCGTCCCGGCCATGCCGCGCGCTGCTTTCTTGTCCTCCCGGCGGCGTTTACGCCGCGCGTATTGCCAATCCATCCCGGCGAGGCAAAGCCACGCCGGGATACCATATCTTGCGCCACCGCGGCGCAACCTCCGCGCCGTGCGCGGAGAGGGGGGTATCGCGGCGCTCGCGCCGCGTATATAGGGAGGGAAGAATTCCCCCCTATAGGGGTTCAAAAGGCAGCGCCTCTGGCCGCGCTCCGCAGAGCGCGGAATCCCCCCCAATGCCCAACGAGGTCAGGAAGGGGGCCGGGGGAAACCCTACCAAGGGGTTTTCCCCGCATCCCGGCGGTCTCGCACCTCGCGTATTTCCCATCCATCGCTCCGGGGCTCCGCCTCGGAGCGATACTATTTCTTGCGCCGTTGCGGCGCAAGCACCCTGCTGTGCAGGGTGAGGGGGGTATCGCGGCGCGAGCGCCGCGTATATAGGGGGGAAGGATTTCCCCCCTATAAATTTTTCATATTCGGTGCATGGCGTTGAATATGTCCTCCCGCTGTATGCGGATCTGCAGCCCGAGTCCCTCGCCCGCGGAGGCGAGCTCGCTGGCCAGGGATGCAAAGGGCACCGTGCATCCGGAGGCGTCCACCAGCATTATCATCGTGAAGTAGTCCTGGAGCACCGTCTGGCTTATGTCCAGCACGTTTACCCCGCGCTGCGCGAGCAGGGCGCTCACGTCCGCGATTATGCCAACGCGGTCCTTACCTATAACTGTGGCTATTGCTTTCATGCTATCCCTCCGTTTGTCAGATGCCCAGGCCGTCAAGGTCGAGCTCGAAGGCCGGGATGAAGTGTTCTATGAAATATCCGGCCTCCGGCAGGCCCATCGAGCGTATGCGCTCAAGCGTCTGCCTCTCGGCCGAGAGGAACTCAAGGTTGCCCGCCTTCCGCTCCTCGATGCACTTTATATAGGCGGAGAGCCGGTCCGCCGCCTTGACGAGCTGTTCGTTTTCCTCCCCCACGTCGCCGGAAATCAGAGGCTCATACGCGCCGCGCAGCTCCACCGGCAGCATCGAAACGAGCTTTTCGGCCGCGCCGCGCTCCACTTCCTTGTATGCCGCGGTGAGCGCCCCGCTGTGGTACTTCACAGGGGTCGGCATGTCGCCGGTGATGATCTCCGGCGCGTCGTGAAAAAGCGCCGCGGCGGCGAGGGCGTTCGGGTCGCACTCCCGGCCGAACACCTCCCGGCGTATGACGCCGAGGGCGTGGGCGATGACGGCCACCATGTGGCTGTGCTCCTGCACGTTTTCCGGTATGCTCGAGCGCATCAGTCCCCAGCGGCCTATATAGCGCATCCTTGATATCAGCGCAAAAAAGCTGTCCATATTCACTCCTCCACCGCCGCCGGGGCCGCCGCCACGACGCGCTTCGCCATCCATTTTTTCGAAAAATACCTCGGCAGGCTCATCGCCACGCCGAGTCCCCAGCCAAAGGGTATGTTCAGCCAGCAGGCCGAGTAGCCGATATTCAGCGCGTAAACCATAATATACGCCACGGCCACGCGCAGCGCCAGCGTGCTGAAGCTGGTGAGCGAGGTCCAGAGCACATCCCCCGCGCCCTGCAGCAGGCCGCTCGTGGGCATATAGGTGGCGAAGAGTATCATGAAGCAGCTCGTCAGGCGCTGATACTCCACAGCCTGCTCAAGCGGCGCCCCGCTGAGAGAGAAGAGCCGCGCGAAGTCCGGCGCGAGGAAATAGAGCGCGACGGCTATCGCCACGCTCGCGGAGCAGCTCATAACCGTGGCGGCCCGCCAGCCGAGCTTTACCCTGTCGTACTTCTCCGCGCCGACGTTCTGCCCCGTGAAGGTGGCGGCGGCGTTGTTCATTCCGAAAATGGGTATCAGCGCGTATGCCTCCATACGGTTGCCCGCGTTGAAGGCGGACATGGTCACCTGCCCGAAGCTGTTGACCAGCCGCTGTATGAACACGTTGCCGAGGGAGACGACCGCCTGCTGGATTATCGCCGGCACGCCGAGCTTCAGGCATATCCTGAACTTCTCCGTGTCGAAAACGAACTCCCCGCGCCCGAAGCGGAATATGGGATAGCGCCGGAACATGTAAAAGATGCTGAACACGGCGCACACCGCCTGCGCTATCACCGTCGCCACCGCGACGCCCATGACGCCCCAGCCGAAGCTGATAACGAACCAGAGGTCGAGCACGGTGTTCAAAAGCGCGCTGACTATCAGGAAATACATGCTCGCGCGCGAGTCGCCCACCGCGCGGAGCAGCCCCGCCACGGCGTTGTAAACATACTGGAAAACAAGCCCGACGGCGTATATCGCAAAGTACTCTATGGCGTAGCCGCGGCTCGCCTCGTCCGTGACGCGCATCAGGCCAACGACAAGGGCCTCCGCCCCGAGGCAGCCCGCCACCGCGAGGACCGCGCCGAGCGCGGTCTGCGTTATCAGCAGCGTGGAGGCCGCGCGCCGGAGCTCCGTTTCGCGCCTTGCGCCGTAGAGCTGCGAGACGAGCACGCCCCCGCCGTTCGCGAGGCCCATCGATATGGCCAGGAACAGGAATATCAGCGATGTGCAGCTTCCCACCGCGGCAAACATCGCGTTGCAGATCTCCTGCGTCTCCCCGCCGTAGCGGCTGACGACGATGCTGTCGACGGTGTTGTAAAGCTGCTGCAAAAACTGCCCCAACATGATCGGTATGGAGAAAAAGAGCAGCTCCTTCCACGCCGAACCCACCGTCATATCCCGCTGACCGCCCATAATGTGCACATCTCCTGAAAAAGTGTCGTACAGAGATGATTTTATCATGCCGCGGCGGCTATGTAAAGAGCGCGCCGCCCTCAGTCCTCGGGGTAATATATCAGCATGCTCAGCTTCGCCGGGGATTCCCCGATGTTGCGGTACGAGTGCTCCGCGTCCGCCCGGAAGCGCAGCGAGTCTCCTTCCGCGAGGGCAAAGCTCTCCTCCCCCGCGCGGATCTCCACCTCCCCGGCGAAAACGGTGACATATTCCTCCGAGCGCGGAAGGTGCGGCTGCGCGTCCAGCCCGCCGCCGGGCTCTATATATATCCTGTACGTCTCAAAGTGCCGCTCCTCTTCGAACGGGAAGGCAGGGCAGTTCAAATACCTCCCCCCGTCCTCCGACAGCGGCTCCACGTCCGCCGCCCGGATGAGCAGCGACGGGCTCGAGTGCGCATCCATGAGGCTCGTGAACGACACCTTATAGCCGTTCGCCATCTTCCAGAGCACGGAAATGGTCGGGTTCACGTCGCCCTTTTCTATCTGCGCGAGCATGCTGCGGGACACCCCGGTGAGCTGCGCCGCGGCGTCGAGCGTGAGCTTTTTGCTCTCGCGTATCGCCTTCGCGTTCGCCCCGATGATTTTTTGCAGATCCATATCGCTCTCCTCTTGACAATATATCGGACTAATGATACAATATGCGAGAAATCCGATATATCGGATTATAAGTTCATTATACCATCGGCATTTAAGGAGGTCAATATGTTCAGCTGGCTCAACTTCCTGTCCTACGCGGTGGTCACCGCCGTGACCCCGGGACCAAACAACCTGATGAGCATGTCCAACGCGGGCCGGCTCGGCTTCAGGCGCGCCTTTCCCTTCAACCTCGGCATATGGGCGGGCTTTTCCGTTGTCATGCTTCTGTGCACCTTCTTCTGCAGCGCGCTGTCGGACCTGATACCGAGGATAAAAACGCCCATGCTCGTCGTCAGCGCGGCCTATATGCTGTATCTCGCCTATAAGACCTTCAAAAGCCCCCCTGTCACGGAGGACGGCTCCCAGCAGGTCAAGGGCAGCTTCGGCAGCGGCTTTGCGCTCCAGTTCGTGAACCCCAAGATTTACATCTACTGCATCGTGTCCATGGAGGCGTACATCCTGCCCTATTACCAGGGCGAATGGCTCACGCTCACGCTCTTTGCTCTGCTGCTGGCCTTCATCGGCTTTGTGTTCACGCTGTGCTGGTCGCTCTTCGGCTCGGCGTTCAAGCTGCTCTTCTCCAAATACGCCCGCGCGACCAACACCATCATGGCGCTCCTGCTCGTCTACTGCGCCATCTCCCTCTTCCTGTAACCGCATACGCTCAAAAAAGGGATGCCTGGGGGCATCCCTTTCCCTTATATCTTCCTCATCGTCCCGTCGCCGGCCATGAGCTCCGTCAGCTCCTCTATGCGCTCGAGCGGGAACGGCGGCAGGCTGAGCGGCCGCATGGCTATGCTCATGAGCATCATGGGGTTATCGTCGGCCGCCACGCGGTTGGAGTCGAGCTTGCCGCAGCGCCTGCAGCGGTGTATCACGGCCCACTCGCCGCCCTTCCGAACCCAGACGGCCACCGGCTCCATGAGCCCGCCGCAGTCGGACTCGCGGTCCCCCGGCTCAACGTCCACATGCAGGCTGACGAGGCAGTTCGGGCAGTGGTTGCGGTGCGCGCTGCCCGCACCGGCCGGGACCACCGGCCTTCCGCAGTTGCGGCAGGTGAAGCCCTCCGTGCAGGGGTGTATGCGGTAATATCCCTTTTCGTATTTCATCTTCTTTTTTTCGCGGTTCATATTAAGTCCGTCCTCCGGTAAATATTTTCAATCCACCACAGTGCACGAACCCGGCAGTTCCGGCACGCCGAGCGCCGGAGCAGCAAAAAACGGCCCCGCGAAGGGCCGTTCACCGCGAAAATATGCCTTTGCGTGCGCGATCATGCCCCACGGCATTTTGCCGTGGCGCGCAGAAGGGTGTGAAGTTTGCCCGCATCGCAAAAACAAGCGCGGCGAAAAGACCCGTCCGCGGACGAATCTGTTCTGCCCTGTTATTTGCGATACTGCGACATCAACTTCACCTCTTGCTTTCCGGCCGAGTGTAGCACGGCGGCGCTGCGTTTTCCACCCCATTTGTGTTTTAAGTCGGCGCGCCGGGCTTGGAAACAGCAGAAAGCGCGCCGCGGCGCCGTGTCTGAACGAGTTTCCTCTTGCAAAGTTCACGTTTCGGTGTTAAAATGCAATTTTGTGATAATATTCGGACGGTGATGAGATATGGACAAAGAGCATTTGAGAAACGTAGCAATAATCGCCCACGTCGACCACGGGAAAACCACCCTCGTGGACGAGATGCTCAAGCAGTCGGGCGTCTTCCGCGACAATCAGGAGGTTGCCGCCTGCGTGATGGACTCCGGCGACCTTGAGCGCGAGCGCGGCATCACGATCCTTGCGAAAAACACCGCCGTGCGCTACGGCCAGTACAAGATAAACATAGTCGACACCCCGGGCCACGCCGACTTCGGCGGCGAGGTGGAGCGTATACTCAAGATGGTCAACGGCGTAATCCTGTTAGTGGACGCCGCGGAGGGCCCCATGCCGCAGACGCGGTTCGTCCTCTCCCGCGCGCTCGAGCTTGGCCACCGCGTCATCGTGGTTCTAAACAAGATCGACCGGCCCGACCAGCGCGTCCTCGAGGTGGTGGACGAGGTGCTCGAGCTGCTGATGGACCTCGGCTGCACGGATGAGCAGCTCGACTCCCCCATGCTCTTCTGCTCCGGCCGCAACGGCACGGCGAGCTACAGCCCTGACGTGGCCGGCACGGACCTCAAGCCCCTCTTCGACACGATTATAAAGTATATCCCTGCGCCGGAGGGCGACGAGAGCGCCCCCTTCCAGATGCTCGTGAGCAGCATAGACTACAACGAGTTCGTCGGGCGCATCGCCATCGGGCGCATCGAGCGCGGCTCGATACGCGACAATGACGAAATCGCGGTCTGCAACTACCACTCGCCGGAGGCCGCCCCGCGCAGGGCCAAGGCCGTCTCCATGTACGAATTCGAGGGCTTGCAGCGTGTCCCGGTGAAGGAGGCCTCCGCCGGCAGCATAATCGCGATGAGCGGCATTGGCGACATCACGATAGGCGACACCATCTGCTCCCCCGAGGCCGTGGAGCCCATCGAGTTCGTCAAGATAAGCGCGCCGACCATCGAAATGACCTTCTCGGTAAACGACAGCCCCTTCGCCGGGCGCGAGGGCAAGTTCGTCACCAGCCGCCAGATCCGCGAGCGGCTGTTCCGCGAGACTCTGAAGGACGTCTCGCTCCGCGTGAGCGAGCTCGAGGGCGCAACGGACAGCTTCGTCGTGGCCGGCCGCGGCGAGATGCACCTCTCCATCCTGATAGAAACCATGCGCCGGGAGGGCTATGAGTTCGCCGTCTCGCCCCCGCGCGTGCTCTATCGCGAGATAGACGGCAAGAAGTGCGAGCCCATCGAGCGCGTCGTCGTCGACGTGCCCAGCGAGTATATAGGCTCCGTAATCGAAAAGCTCGGCTCCCGCCGCGGCGAATTCCTCGAGATGCTCCCCGTCGGGAACCGCACAAAGGCCACCTTCCTCGTCCCCGAGCGCGGCCTCTTCGGCTACCGCAACGAGTTCCTGACGGACACAAAGGGCGAGGGCATCCTCTCCAGCGTCTTTGAGCGCTACGAGCCCTACAAGGGCGACCTGTCCCGCCGCGGGACAGGCAGCCTCATAGCCTGGGAGACCGGCGAGGCCGTGACCTACGGGCTGTTCAACGCCCAGGAGCGCGGCGCGCTGTTCATCGGCCCCGGCACCCCGGTGTATGCCGGCATGATAGTCGGCGTCTCGCCCAAGAACGAGGACATCCCCGTGAACGTCTGCCGCCGCAAGCAGCTCACCAATATGCGCGCCGCCGGCAGCGACGAGGCGCTGCGCCTCACCCCGCCGAGGAAGCTGAGCCTGGAGCAGTGCCTTGAGTTCCTCGCGGACGACGAGCTCCTCGAGGTGACGCCCAAGAACCTCCGCCTGCGCAAGCGCATCCTCGACCACAGCCAGAGGATGAAGGCCCTGAAGGGCCACAATTAAACCCGCAGAAACAAAAGCCGGGCCGCGGATTTCTCCGCGGCCCGTTCCTGTTGCACCGCAAGTTAATATACAAAAGCGAAAGAGGCCGGGAACCTTCCCGGCCTCTTTCGAATATACCCTCGCAGGTCAATTCATGGCGTTCAGCTTGAGGGTCATCGCGCTCTTCTTGTGAGCGGCGCTGTTCTTGTGGATGAGCCCACGGGCCGCAGCGCGGTCGACGGACTTGACAGCGACTTTATAGGTGCCGGCAGCCGCCTCCTTATTGCCCTCGGCCACGGCCGCGTCAAACTTCTTGATAACGGTCTTCAACGCGGTCTTCTGCGCCTTGTTCCTCGCGTTCTCCACCTTGCTCTTAGCGTCGCGCTTCATGGCGGACTTGATGTTAGGCATACTCTGTTTGCCACCTCCTCCTATAAAATCGCGTGCTTATTCGCTCGCGGATAGTTATTTTACCATCTTCCTGCCCAAAAAGCAAGGACTTTTTTGCTTTTCCGGGAGCTGTTTGCATACTTTTCTCCCGCCTCCGCAGACTATACAGTATCTTGTGTTCCGGAGGTGCCAAAACACTATGTACAGCAGCACACGCACCGACCTCGCCCTTGAACAGCGCGAGCTCCTCGGCTCCGGCGGCGAGCTGCCCGGGGTCGCCGCGCACGAGGCGACATGCTCCGGCCTGACCGTCACGACGATCGACATTTTGGACGAGCGCGGCGCTGACATATTATGTAAGCCCGTCGGCCGCTATGTCACGGTCGAGCTCGATTCACTGCTCCGCCGCCGCGAGGCGTCCTTTTCGGACGCGGCGCAGCTCATAGCCGATCAGCTCCGTGCGCTCCTGCCCGAGGGCGGCGGCTGCACGCTCGTCGCCGGGCTCGGGAACGCCGCCATGACGCCGGACGCCGTTGGCCCGCTTTCGCTCGACTCTGTCCTCGCCACTCGCCACCTGAAAAAGCAGCTCCCGGATGATTTCGCCGCCTTCGGCGAGGTCTGCGCCGTTCGCTCCGGCGTTTTGGGCACGACCGGCCTCGAGACGGCCGAGCTGCTGCGCTCTGTCTGCTCCGCCGTCTCCCCCGCGCGCATACTCGCTGTCGACGCGCTCGCGTCAAGCAGCCTCGAGCGGCTCTGCCGGACCGTGCAGATATCCAACGCGGGCATCGTCCCCGGCTCAGGTGTGGGCAACGACCGCGCGGAGCTCTGCGA
>DVGA01000065.1 GCA_018712985.1 Candidatus Scatomorpha intestinavium | reverse complement strand
AAAGAAATGGGGTGACAAAGACAATGCAGGGGCTTTCGCCCCTGCAATCGTTTTTTAAGGGCTCTGCCCTTATATTATCGGCTCCGCCGCGCTTCGCGCGGCGCTATGCCCGCAGACGCAGTCTGCCCGCTCGCGGCGCGCCGGGCGGCCATCGCGCTCACGCCGAGACCGAGCAGCACCTGCGGCGCGAACAGGTGTATCAGCGCCCCGGCGGCGTAACCGAGCCCCTCTCCGCCCAAGGCGAATGGCGCCTCGTCCAGGAGCGCGAAAAGGCTGAGCGTCATGTGGTCCGGCGTCAGCAGCGTGTACGGCGCCGGCACGAACCAGACCACGCCGTAGACCATCGCGTGCATCAGCACGGCGCAGGCAGCCGAAACGGCCGCCGCCGCAATCAGCCCGCGGCGGGTTTTTATGCCGTTTTCCGTGCAGAGCAGGGCCCCGCAGATGCAGACGGCCACCAGCAGCGCGAAATTCACAAGCGCCTGAACTATGTGCGCCCCCCGGCCCTGCGCCATCCGCGTGAGCTGCGCCGGGGTCTCGAACAGGCCGAGCCCGAAGACCGTGGCCGCAATGAATGAGAGCGCGAAGACCGCCACGAGCGTGGGTATCACATACAGGAACAGCGTGCGCTGCAATTTTGAGCTTTTTGCCATTTTTCCTCCTCACTGCGCGTCCACGCGCGCGCCGGATTCGACGATCTTCGAGTAGCTCCGCGCGGTTATCAGGTAAATCACCGCATACACGGCGCAGAAAACGCCAAGCGTGCCGAGGGTGCAGAGCGCGGTCAGGCGCACATTTACGAGCTGGAACAGGCTCAGTAACTGCACAACAAGGTTGAAGTCAAATGCAATGTGAACCGCCGCCACGACTATGGGCAGGAAGAACACCGTGAGGATCTGGCTGTGTATCGCGCGGCGCGTCTCCTGCTCGGAGAGGCCCACCTGCCGCATGATGACGAACCTGCGCTGGTCCTCATAGCCCTCAGAGACCTGCTTGTAGTACATTATCAGCACCATGGCCATCAGGAACACCGCCCCGAGGAAGATGCCGAGGAAGAGGAAGCCGCCGGTGAGGCCAAAGGTGTCTCTTTCGATGTCTACGCGTGTAGTGGTGTTGAAATAACCAACATAGCCGCAGCCTGCGGCGGCGAAGTCGAATATCCCATTGCTCCACAGCTCCTCGTCGAGCGCGTTCTGTTCCTCATCGCTGAGTTGGGCGAAATCGTAGCGCCCCTCCCAGTAGTACTCGCCGTGGCGGCTGTCCGTGCCGATTTCGTTGAGTGTGTCAGTGCCGTCCACGACAATGATGTTAACCGCGTCATCACCGGCTGAAACACCCGCCTGGCTGCGTATGAGCTCGTTGGCGATGTTTTTGCACTCGCCGACCACATTGTATTCGCGGCTGAACTCATAATTAGCCGGGTCGCTGTAATCCATCCCATTAGCCTCGCTGCTTATCAAATAGCGGAAGCCTCCGGTAAAATAGTCGGAGTACTGGTTGTTCGAGTAGAGCAGATATTCTCCCGGCGCGAGCTGCGGCGCCTCCTCGCCGGTTATGGCGGCGTAGGTGTTGGCCGTGACGAAGTAGACGGTCGGTGACACCCAAAGCCCGTCATAGCCCTCCCGGGGCATCTCGAGCGAAATTTCAAGATACTCCACCTGATATCCGCTCGTCGGCTCGGCCCCTGCCTCCGCGAACAGCTCCCGGACGTAGGTGTCCAGCGCGTCAGGGTTTATGGGCTCGCGCTCCTCGGGCGTGCTCTCGCTCTCGGTGTAATGGTAGTAGTGCCGCCCCTGCGCGACTATGTCCGTAGGCGCGCTTAGGTTCACTATATCGTCGCAGCCGACATACAGGCTGAGCGTGCCGCTTATCATGACCATGACCATGGTGGAGATGATGCAGATGTTCGCCAGCCCCGCCGCGTTGCGCTTCATGCGGTAGAGCATGCCGGAGACGGTTATGAAGTGCCTCGCCTTGTAGTAATAGCGCTTGTTGGCCCTCAGCGCCTTCAGCACGGCGATGGACACCGAGGTGAACAGGCAGTACGTGCCTATAACGACGAGGAAGACCGCGATGAAATAGAGCGCCACGGCCATAGCCCCGTCCTTCGTCCAGACGGCGATGAAATACCCCAGGCCGAGCGAAATTACGCCGAGCGCCGTGAGGAACCAGTTCGCCTTCGGCTCCTTTTCGCCCACCTCGCCGCCGCGCAGCAGCTCCACCGGGCGCGAGCGGCCCACGCGGGCGAGGTTCAGCAGCAGCGTGAGCGCGAGCAGGCAGGTGAATATCAGCGCCGTCAGCGCCACGGCCGCGGGCTGGACGGATATGCCGAACGGCGCGGGGAAGTGTATCAGCCGGTAGAGTATCAGCGTGCACAGCTTGTGCAGCAGTATGCCCGCGGCAAGGCCGCCGCCCACGCCGAGTATCACGACGTAGAGCGCCTCGAAGAAGAGTATGGCCGCTATGTTGCCCTTCCCCATGCCGAGGACGTTGTAGAGCCCTATCTCCTTCTGGCGGCGCTTCATCAGGAAGCTGTTGGTATATATGAGGAAGATGAAGGAGAAAATCCCAAGGAAGAGCATCCCTATCATCATGAAGCTCTGGACATAGGCCGCGCCGTTGGTCGTGTTCTCGGCCAGCTCATAGCGCCCCGGGTCGAAAAAGAGGGCGGAGAGGATATAAAACGCCGCTGTTGTGCCGATAACGGTGAGTATATACGGGACATAGAAGCGGCGGTTGTTCTTTATGCTCTGCGCGGCGAGCTTCGGGAAGAAGGAGAGCTTACGCATCGAGCTCACCGCCCTGTGCTATGACCGTCAGCGCGTCGGAGATGTGCGCGAACATCTGCTCGGAGGTCTGCGTGCCGCGGTAGAGCTGGTGGAACACCTCGCCGTCGCGCAGGAAGAGCACGCGCTTGGCGTGCGAGGCCGCCTTCACCGAGTGCGTGACCATGAGTATGGTCTGCCCCTCGTCGTTTATCGCGCCGAACATGTTCAGCAGCGCGTCCGTCGCGCGGGAATCGAGCGCGCCGGTGGGCTCGTCGGCGAGGATGAGCCTCGGCCGGGTTATCAGCGCGCGGGCCACCGCGGCGCGCTGTTTTTCGCCGCCGGAGACCTCGTATGGGTACTTCCCCAGCAGGTCCTGTATGCCCAATTTCACCGCGAGGGGGCCTATCCTCCCGCTCATCTCCTCGTATGACTTCCCGGCGAGGACGAGCGGCAGGAAGATGTTGTCCCTGAGCGTGAAGGTGTCGAGCAGGTTGAAATCCTGGAACACGAAGCCGAGGTTGTCGCGCCGGAAGGCGGAGAGCTCCCGCTCGGAAATCGTGGTGATGTCCCGCCCGTCGAGCAGCACGCTCCCGGCCGTGGGCCGGTCGAGCGCGGCGAGGATGTTCAGCAGCGTGGTCTTGCCGGAGCCGCTCTCGCCCATTATCGCGGCGTACTCGCCCTCCTCCACGGAGAAGCTGACGTTCCGCAGGGCCTGCACCTGCGCGCCGCCGAAGCGGGTGGTGTATACTTTTTTAAGTTCCCTTACTTCGAGAAGTGACATATGGGACCCTCCTGTTTTTTGCTTGCGGATACATGATAGCAAACGCCGCGCGGCGAATCCATTCATTTACCTTACATTTTCCCCACGGAATGTGACATTTTTGTAAGGCACGGCGCGCGGTTGACTTCCGCCGCGCGAAAAACTATAATATCTGCGGCAATATCCTTTTATATATGGAGTGTTTACATGGACTACGATCAGGCTTTGAAATATATCGAGGGCGTCTCCTATCTCGGCGTAAAGCCCGGACTGGAGCGCGTCTCCGCCCTGCTCGGGCGTCTCGGCCACCCGGAGCGCAAGACCCGCTTCGTACACGTCGCCGGGACAAACGGCAAGGGCTCCACCAGCGTCATGACGGCCTCCGCGCTCAGCGCCTGCGGCTATAAGACCGGGCTCTACACCTCGCCGCATCTCGCGCGCGTGAACGAGCGCATGAGGCTCGACGGCGCCGAAATCCCGGACGGGGAATTCGCCCGCGTTGTCTCGGCGCTCGCCTCCGCGGCGGAGGGGCTCGCCGAGCCCTGCACGGAGTTCGAGCTGCTCACCGCCGCCGCCCTCCTCTGGTTCGCCGAGGCCGGCGCGGACATAGCCGTGCTCGAGGTCGGCATGGGCGGCCGGTTCGACGCCACGAACGTCATACCCCGCAGCGAGTGCGCCGTAATAACGAACATCGGCCTCGACCACACCGCCGTCCTCGGGGACACCGTCGAGGCCATCGCCGCCGAAAAGGCCGGCATCTTCAAGGGCGGGCGCGCCGTGAGCTACGAGCAGCCCGAAAGCGTCGCCGCGGTGCTCCGCTCCGCCGCTGCAAAAACCGGCACGGAGCTCACATTTGCGGATTTCTCCAAAATCGAGCCGCTCTCGGACTCTGTCGAGGGCCAGCGCTTCCGCTTCGAGGGCGAGGAGTACTCCATCCGCCTGCTCGGCGCGCACCAGCTGAAAAACGCCGCCGTGGCGCTCACGGCGCTCGATACCCTCCGCCGCTCCGGCTGGGACCTGCCCGCGGAGGGAGTGCGTAAGGGCCTTGCCGCCGCCGTCTGGCCGGCGCGGTTCGAGCTCGTCGAGCGCGCCCCGCTCTTCGTGGTGGACGGCGGCCACAACCCCCAGTGCGTCGCCGCCACGGCGGAGGCCATACGCCGCTACATGCCCGGCGGGCACTGCGTCATACTCATGGGCGTCCTCGCCGACAAGAACTGGAGCGCCATGATAGACATCCTCGCGGACGTGGCCGAGGGCTTCGTGTGCGCCGCTCCGGATTCGCCCCGCGCGCTCCCCGCCGCCGACCTCGGCGCGGAGCTGCTGCGCCGAGGGCTGCACGCCGAGGTCTGCTCGAGCGTGCCCGAGGCCGTGGAGGCGGCGAAGGCCCTCGCCGGGCCGGACGGCGCGGTCTGCTCCGTCGGCTCGCTCTACATGTCCGGCGCCGTGCGCGCGTGCTTTGGGCTGAGGTGAGCGCATGAGGGTCCTTGCGATAGACTACGGCGACCGCCGCACCGGCCTTGCCTTCTCGGATTTGACCAACACCCTCGTGGGGGATGCCTTCACCGTCGAGGAATACGACGCGCACCGCCTCGCCGGGCGCATAGCCGCCGAGTGCTCGAGCCGCGGCGTCGGCACGATAGTCCTCGGCCTGCCCAAAAATATGGACGGCAGCGAGGGTCCCCGCGCGGAAAAAAGCCGCGCCCTCGCCGCGCTCATCGAGGAGCTCACCGGCCTCGCCCCCGTCCTCTGGGACGAGCGACGCAGCAGCGTGGAGGCCCACGCCATCCTCCACGCCAACGGCCGGCGCGAGCGCAGCCACAAAAAAACCGTGGACGCCCTCGCCGCCTCCCTCCTGTTAGAGGGCTATCTCCGCTCGCTTTCCTTCTGAGCGCCAGGACATAAATACCGCAAAACCCCCGCCGGGCTTTATAGCCCGGCGGGGGTTTTAGCTTGCTGGCAGCTTTCCTGAGAGGCGCCCTCGCCGCGCTTGCGCGGCGCTACGCCTCCACACGCAGTGTGGCGCCCGCTCCGCGAGAAGTGCTTCCGAGGATGTTGTGGTTATGGGAGCTTTCCAGAAATGCCGCCCTCGCCGCGAAGCGGCGCTATGCCCCGGCGCAGCCGGTGCGCTCGTATATGCAGAAGCGGCAGCTCACGCCGCCCTCCTCGTAGGGCTCCTCTTCCACGCATTTCCATTCCGGCAGCGAGTCCAGATTGGGGAAAAATGCGTCCGAGTGGGGAGCAGCGTCGATTTTCGTGACATATATGCGCGTCAAGTGGGGGAACAGCGCCATATAGATGCTCGCGCCGCCCACGGCGAAGCACCGCTCGTACTTCTCCGCTTCCTCCACGGCCTCCTCCGGGCTGCGGACAACCGTGGCCCCCGGCGTCTCCCCGTTGCGGGAAATAAGTATGTTCACGCGCCCCTCCAGCGGCGCGCCGGACGGGAAATCGTCCATCGTGCGCCGGCCGTAAATCACCGCGGCCCCGCGGGTGAGCGCGGCGAAGCGCTTCCTGTCCTCCGAAATAACTATCGGCTGGGTGCCGTCGGAGCCGATGCCCCAGTCCGAATAAACAGCGACTATTGCCTCCATGCCTTGCTGCCTTCTCCTTTCGCCCGGCTCTGCGGGCAGCGAAAATCCACAGCTCCACATTATAAACCGCCGTCCAATCACGCGCAAGGGAAAATTGCATAGTATGAACCGAAAGGGGCGTGTGCACATGATTTTTGCCGTATGCGGAGGGGACGAGAGGCTCGCAAGGCTCGCGAGGCTGCTGACAGGCGACGGGCATCGGGTCCGGCTCTCCGCGCTTGAGGGCGCGCCGGCCGTGGAGGGCGCGCGGATATGCTCCGCGGCGGAGGCCGTGACGGGCGCGGACTGCGTGGTGCTGCCCATGCCGGCCCTGTCGCCGCGCGGGCTGCTGAACGCCCCGCTCTCCGCGGAGCCCCACTGCGCCGGCGAGCTGCTCGCCGCCGCGCACGAGGGCCAGGTGTTCTGCGCCGGGATGGTCACCGAGGAGCTGCGCGCCATGGCCGGCGGCTGCGGGATCAGGCTTTTCGACTACGGCCGCCGCGGCGAATTCGAGGCCGTGAACTCCGTGGCCACCGCCGAGGGCGCGATCGCCCTGCTGCTGCGCGAAACCGACCGCACGATCTGGGGCCGGCGCATAATAATCTGCGGCCACGGCCGGATAACGCGCGCGCTCGCGCCTCGGCTCCGCGCGCTCGGCGCCGGGGTCTGCGTCACGTCGCGCACGCCGGGCGAGCTGGCCTGGACGCGCGCGGAGGGCTTTGAAGCGGCGGACACCCGCTCGCTCGCCGGTTGCCTCTCCGGCGCCGATATCGTCATAAACACCGTGCCCGCCCTCATCCTCACCGCGGCGCGGCTGGCCGAGCTGCCCGAGGACGCGCTCGTGCTCGACCTCGCCTCCCGCCCCGGCGGGACGGACTTCGAGGCCGCACGGGCCTTCGGCCTGCGGGCGGTCCACGCCCCGGGGCTGCCCGGGAAGTGGTCGCCGGAGACGGCGGCCGAGGCCATACGCGCCGCGGTATACAACATCCTTGAGGAAGTGAGGCAGTGAAGGAAGGACTGAAGATAGGGCTCGCGCTCTGCGGCTCCTACTGCACTTACGAAAAGGCCCTCGCCGCCGCCGAGCGGCTCAGCCGCGAATGTGAGCTGACCGCCCTGATGAGCGAGACCGCCGCGTCCACGGACAGCCGCTTCGGCCGCGCCGGGGACTTCATCCGCCGGCTTGAGGAGATAACCGGCCGGGAGGTCATCCGCAGCATCACGGCCGCCGAGCGCGTCGGCCCCGGCAAGCTCTTCGACGTGCTCGTCATCGCGCCCTGCACTGGCAACACCATGGCGAAGCTCGCCGCGGGGATCACGGACAGCGCCGTGACGATGGCCGCGAAGGCGCACCTGCGCAACGGCCGGCCGGTGGTAATCGGCTTTTCCACAAACGACGCCCTTTCCGGCTCTGCGCCGGCGATCGCCGCGCTGCTGAACCGCAGGAATTACTACTTCGTACCCTTCGGCCAGGACGACCCGGCAAACAAGCCGCGCTCCATGGCCTCGGACTTCTCGCTGATAGAGGACACTGTGGACGCCGCGCTCGAGGGCCGGCAGCTGCAGCCGCTGCTGCTCAGGTGAGCCAGCGCCGTCTGCCAATTTCCGGCAGGCGGCGCTTTTTTTCAGATTTTACATCTTTTTTTCACGATAGGGTGTTTATTTTTATGAAGACTTATAGTACAATGGCGCTTGTCAGGTATCCCTAAAAATAGGGGAAAATCACGAAGGAGGATAAACATGAAGACAAGCAAGAAGCTGCTGAGCCTGCTGCTCGTGCTCGCTATGGTCTTCGCCCTGGGCTGCACGGCCTATGCGTCTGGCGCTCCCGCCGACGACGCTGACACCAGTACCCCCACCGAAGAGACCGGCGACGCGGCAGAGACTCCTGCCGAAGGCGAAGAGGCTGAGGAAGAAACTCCCGCCGAGGAAGAGGCCCCGGCCGAGGAGACCCCCGCCGAGACCGCCAGCAAGATCGTCATCATCCACACCAACGACATCCACGGCACCATCGAGAACTACGCCAAGGTCGCGGCCCTCAAGGCCGAGTACGAGGCCGAGGGCGCCGCGGTGCTGCTGGTCGACGACGGCGACTTCATCCAGGGCAGCATCTATGTGAGTGAGTCCCAGGGCGCCGCCGCCATCGAGCTCATGAACCTCGCCGGCTACGATGTGGCCACGCTGGGCAACCACGAGTTTGACTACAGCTGGCAGAACCTCGCGAACATCGCCAAGAACGCCGAGTTCCCCATCATCTCCAACGTCACCCGCAACGGCAAGGCCATGTTCGACGCCAGCTGGACCGTCGAGGTCGGCGGCGCCAAGATAGGCTTCTTCGGCCTTGAGACCCCCGAGACCGCCACCAAGGCCCATCCGGCCAAGATAGTCGGCGTCGGCTTCATGGCCGGGGACGAGCTCTACGGCTACGCCCAGGACCAGGTTGACGCTCTCGTGGCCGACGGCTGCGATTACGTCATCTGCCTCGGCCACCTCGGCATCAGCGACGAGTCCACGGGCAACCGCTCCGTTGACGTTCTCGCCAAGGTCACCGGCATCGACGTGTTCATCGACGGCCACTCCGAGAACACCAACGCCGAGATAGCCTCCGTTGCCGCCGGCAACAAGGTCGGCGACACGCTGCTCGTCTCCGCCGGCTCCAAGGGCTCCCACATCGGCGTCATCACCATTGAGGACGGCGTCATCAGCTTCTCCGACCTCGTCGCTGCCGACTACATAGGCGCCGACTCCGCCGTCGCCGCCCGCGCCAACGAGATCAAGGCCGAGATCGACGCCGAGTACGGCGAGGTCTTTGCCAAGACCGAGGTTGACCTGAACGGCGAGCGCGCCCCCGGCAACCGCACCGAGGAGACCAACATGGGCGACCTGATCGCCGACGCCATGCTGTGGTACGCCCTTGAGCAGGGCGACATGGGCGTTGACGAAGCCAACGTCGTGGCCGTCACCAACGGCGGCGGCATCCGCGCCGCCATCGCCGCCGGCGACATCACCAAGGCCGACGTCAACACCGTCCTGCCCTTCGGCAACACCGTCGCCTACGTCACCGTGACCGGCGAGGTCCTGCTCGAGGCCCTCGAGGCTTCCACCTACTGCACTCCCGAGTCCGTGGGCGCCTTCCCGCAGGTTTCCGGCATCGAGTTCACCGTCGATACCAACAAGGCCTACGACCAGGGCGACCTCTACCCCGACTCCACCTACTATGGCCCCGCCAGCATCCAGCGCGTGACCATCAACAGCATCAACGGTGAGGAGTTTGACCCCGAGGCCACCTAC
>DVGA01000064.1 GCA_018712985.1 Candidatus Scatomorpha intestinavium | reverse complement strand
CGCGCTGCAGAACGAGGTGCGGCCCTTCGGCATAAGCGTCTGCGCCGTCATGCCCGGGGACATCCGCTCCGGCTTCACCTCCGCGCGGAAAAAGACCGCGGAGGAGGGCGCGTACGGCGGGCGGGTGGCGCGCAGCGTCGCGCGCATGGAGCGCGACGAGGAAAACGGTATGACCGCCGAAGCCGCCTCGGCGTACATAGCGAAGCTGGCACTCCGGCGCGGCGGCTCGCCGCTGAAGGCGCTCGGAGTACCGTACAAGGCCGCCGCGATGGCGGCAAAGCTGCTGCCGAGAAGGCTGAGCAACTATATAATAGGCATCATGTACGCCAGATAGCCGCCCTGCCGCCAAACAACCGCCTCCGACCTGCTAATTAACAGCCGCCCGGCGGCCCCGGGACAGTCCATTTATCGCCGCGAACAGCGCCCGGGCCCATGCCCAGGCGGCCGAAAGCCGCGCCCCAACGGAGCCCTCCGTTTCGGGGCGCGGCATAAATTGTGCCCAAAAAGGGCGCAAAGGCTTGTATACCACTTCCTGTTGTGGTAGACTGTGGAGACAAGAGAGGAGATGAGAGCCGTGTTCGACCCAAACGGCCCCTTTATGTACGGCCTCGTGGCCGTGGTAATACTGTTTGTCATAGCCATGAGCGTCCGATTCATAGTGCTCGCCTGGAAGCGGGCAAAAAAGATAGGGATGGACCCGAAAGTGCTCCGCCGCGTGGCGGTTTCCTCCGCGATATTCACCATAGCCCCGGCGGTGAGCATATTACTCGGGGTTATAGCGCTCTCCCGCGCGCTGGGCTTCCCGCTGCCCTGGCTGCGCCTTTCCGTCATCGGCGCGCTGACTTACGAGACGCCCGCCGCCGCCTCGGCCGCCGCCGCGGTGGGGACCGACCTTTCGCAGCTCATCACGGACCCGATGGTGTTCGCCACGATTGCCTGGGTCATGACGCTCGGCATAATCCCCGGCACGGTGCTCGTGCCTACTGTGGGCAAAAAAATTGAAAACGGCGTCATGCGCATCCGGCAGAAGGACGAAAAGTGGGGCAGCCTTTTCATGACCGCGCTCTTCCTCGGCATGATAAGCGCCTTCCTCGGCATGGTTTTCGCCACCGTCAGCGAGGGGCTGCGCGGCTGGATACCCTGCTTTGTCATGATAGCCTCGGCGCTCATCATGTGCGTCTGCGCCGTGTTCGTCAAGGTTTTGAAGTGGAAGTGGATGGAGGACTACGCCCTGCCGATAAGCATGCTCGGCGGCATGGCGCTGAGCATACCCATCACTAACCTGATAAACGCCATAGCCTGAGAGGAGGGGACAGAAATGGGCAAATACACGAATTTCCGCGACTATGAGCACTTTGTGGGCCGCTGGTGGATGCTCACCGGCTTCGCTCTGCTGCTCGCCGTCCCCGCCGCGATCTGCGTGGTGTACGACGCCTGGCCCCCGCTCACATGGGTGCTCGAGGGGCTGCTCGGCGTCGCGCCGATATACTGGACCGTGGGCACGATAGAGGTGCTGACCTATGTGCCGATGCTCGGCACGGGCGGCAGCTACCTCGGCTTCTTCACCGGAAACCTGACAAGCCTGAAGGTCCCCTGCGCGCTCAACGCGATGGAGAGCGCGGGCGTGGAGCCCGGGACGGAGGAGGGGGAGGTCATCTCCACCATCGCCATCGGCGTTTCCAGCCTTGTGACTACCGCGGTGATCGCCCTCGGCGTGCTCATGCTCAGCTCGATACGCGGATTTATAGAGTCCCCAGCGCTTCAGCCGGCGTTTGACAACATCCTGCCCGCGCTGTTCGGCCCGCTCGCGGTGGTCTATGTGTCCAAAAACTGGCGCGTGGCTATGGCCCCGCTGGTATTCATGGTTGTTCTGTTTGTATGCGTGCCGTCCCTCGCCTCGTCCGTGGGCGTGCTTGTGCCTGTCGGGGCGATAATCGCAATAGCGGCGGCGCGTATCCTCTATAAGAAAGGACTGGTCTGAGAGATGAAAAAGGCCATAGCGGCTGTTTCCGCCGCCGCGATAGGGGCGATCGGCGGCGTGCTCGCCGTGCGGACGCTGCGCTTCAAGCCGAAGGCGCAGAGCGCGCCGGCGCCGGACGCCGTGCATGTGGACGGGCAGAAGGCCATAGACGACCTGGCCGAAATGCTCCGCTGCAAAACCGTCTCCAACCCCGACAACTCCCTTGAGGACGCCGCGGAGTTCGACCGCTTCCGCGCGCTGCTGCGCGAGCGCTTCCCGGCTGTGCACGAAAAGTGCTCCCTCGAGCACGTGGGCCGCTGCGGGCTGCTCTATTACTGGAAGGGCGAAAATGACGGCGCGCCTACCGTCCTGATGGCGCACTACGACGTTGTGCCCGCGGACGAGGCCACCTGGACAAAGCCGCCCTTCGGCGGCGTGATAGGGGACGGGATACTCTACGGCCGCGGCGCGCTGGACACCAAAATAACGCTCTGCGCCTGCCTCGAGGCGGCCGAGCAGTTGATAAAGAGCGGCTTCACGCCGAAAAACGACATCTATTTCGCCTTCTCCGGCGAGGAGGAGATAGCCGGCCCCTCGGCCTCCGACATCGTGGACGTCCTCAGCTCGCGCGGGGTGTGCCCGGCGCTGGTGCTCGATGAGGGCGGCGCCGTAGTGCAGGGGGTGTTCCCCGGAGTCAAGCAGCCCTGCGCGCTAATAGGTACCTCCGAAAAGGGGCAGATGCAGCTCTATCTCGAGATGGCCAGCCGCGGGGGCCACGCCTCCTCGCCCCCGGCGCACACCATAGCCGGCGAGCTCGCGAAGGCCGTTACGCGCATAGAGTCGCACCCATTCCCCTACACCCTCACGCCGCCGGCAGCGGAGATGCTCGACACGCTCGGCAGACACTCCATCTGGCCGGTAAGGCTGATAATGGCCAATCTCTGGCTCTTCTCCCCGCTGCTCGGCCTTGCAACGCGCCTCATGGGCGGGGAGCTGAACGCCCTTGTCCGCACGACCTGCGCCGTCACGCAGATGAGCGGCAGCCCGGCGAACAACGTCATGCCGCCCGAGGCGAGCGTGGGGCTGAACCTGCGCATAATCTGCGGCGAGAGTGTGGAGAGCGCCGAGGCGCGTATACACCGCATCATAAAAAATAAAAACATCCGCCTGCGCCGCGGCCCCAGCTCCGAGCCCTCGCCGTATTCCGAAACCGGCGAGGCCGAGGGCTGGCAGCGGCTGTGCTCCGCCGTGCGCTCCACCTGGCCGGAGGCGATCGTGTCGCCCTATCTGATGCTTGCCGCGTCCGATTCCCGGCACTACGGGCGCATCAGCCGGAATGTGTACCGTTTCTGCCCCATAGAGATGTCGAACGAGGAGCGCGCGGGCATACACGGCAACGACGAGCACATCCCGACCTATAAAATCGCCAAATGCGCGGAGTTTTATCTCCGCCTGATAAGTTCCTGCTGAGACGGAGGGAAGAACTTGAGACGAGCCAAGTCGCGCGCCTACTCGCGCTCCGTGGCGCTTGCAGTGGGCACGCTGATGATGCTGATAAGCGGCGTCATCTACGCCTGGAGCATATATTCCGTCCCCTTCAGCGAGGGCTTCGGCTGGACGAGCGCGCAGCTCGGCATGTGCTTTACCGTGATGCTCGGCTGCTTCTGCATCGGCGGCGTGCTCGGCGGGGCGGTGGCGGCGAGAGCCGGAGTTGGGCTTTCAATCCCGCTCGGCGGAGTCCTCGGCTGCCTTGGCTTCGTGCTGTGCATGTTCCTGCGCGCCGAGCGGCTGTATCTGCTCTACATCGCCTTCGCCATCTCCGGAACCGGTGTGGGCTTCATATATAACGGCGTGATATCCGCGGTCGTGCCGCGCTTCGGGGACAAAAAGGGCTTCGCCTCCGGCGTGCTGCTGATGGGCTACGGCGCGAGCAGCCTGCTTCTGGGAGGGCTCGCCTCGCGGATGATAGCCTCGCCGGACCTCGGCTGGCACCTTACGTATCTGCTGACCGGGCTGGCCATCCTTGCCGCCGCCGTTATAGGCAGGTTTTTTATCCTGCCGCCCGTGAAGAGCGCCACCCAGGCCGCCGCGGCCCCCGAGAAGGGGCTGACGCCGCGGCAGATGATAAAAACGGGGCGGTTCTGGCTCTTTTTCGCCGCGGCGACGGTGGGCACGGCCTTCGGCTCCGGCCTGATAGCGCATGGGAACTACCTCTTCCTCGAGGGCGGGGCCGCGCCGGAAACCGCGGCGCTCGCCGTCGGGCTTGTGTCCGTGCTGAACGGACTCGGGCGTGTGGCGTTCGGAACGCTGCACGACCGCTTCGGCTTCCGGGTGTCCATGCTGGCGGACGCGCTGCTTTACATCGCCGCGGGGGCCTGCGCCGCGCTTGCCCTGTCGGGCGGCGCTTCCTGGGCGCTCATAGCCTCAATGATGGCGATAGGGGCCTGCTACGGTGCGGTGCCGACGATCTCGGCCTCCGTGGTGGAGGACTTCTTCGGCCGGGCACACTACGGCCAGAACCTTAGTTATGTAAACCTAAATATCCTCATCGGCTCTTTCGCCTCCACGGTGATAGGCGCGCTGGAGACCGGGCTCGGCTCGTATGCACCGGCGATATGGCTCTTCACGGCGCTCGAGTGCGGCGCCGCGGTGATCATCCTAATGCTGGCGCGGACCAGGCCGGTTATCTGAAAACGTACGGCTTTTCGGCGGCAGGGGGAAACCCCTGCCGCCGAACTGCGCCGCGGCTTGCCAAAACGGGCGCTTTTGTGGTAAAGTTATATAATAAAGCGCATTTTGCGCACAAGAGGAGCACAGCGGCAGAATGGGAGACTACATCATCCCCGCCGGCTACGGCGAGGCGGAATACATCGACAAGAAATCGCGCTTCATAGGCCAGGTCGAGCACGTGGAGAGCGAGTCGGAGGCCATGGCCTTCGTGGAGCGCGTGCGGTGTAAGCACGAGGACGCGACGCACAACGTCTGGGCCTATATCCTGAGCGGCGGCGCGATGCGCTGGAGCGACGACGGCGAGCCCGGCGGCACCTCCGGCCAGCCGACGCTGAACGTTTTCCGGCGGGCCGGGGTCTGCGACGTGTGCTGCGTGGTCACGCGCTACTTTGGAGGCATACTGCTCGGCTCCGGCGGGCTGGTGCGCGCGTATTCCAAGGCCGCCGCGCTGGCGCTCGAGGCCGCGGGGCGCGCGAGGATGGCCGAGTGGGAGCGCGTGGAGCTCATGTGCTCTTATTCGCAGTATGAGCGCGTGCGCCGCCTTTTGGAGGGCAGCGGGGCGGCGGACATCGAAGGGAGCTTCGGCGAATTCGTCGCCGTCGCCGCCCTGCTGCCCGCCGGCGCGGCCGGGGAAATGGAGCGGAGGCTCTCGGACATGACCGCGGGCGCGGCGCAGCTGGCCGTCAAGGGCAGCGTCTTCCGCCCGCAGAAGATGGAGGCATGAATATGATTTTCCGTCGCGCGGAATCCGCGGAATTTGAGGAGATCCGCAATTTTTACTGGAAGCTCATAGACAGTTTTGACACGGCGCAGTATGGACCCGGCTGGAAAAAGGGCGTATATCCCTCGGATGTGGATCTGAAGGCGGCGCTCGGCACCGGGGAGCTGTATGTCCTGGACGACGGAGAGAACATAGCCGCGGCAGCTGTCATAAACCGCAACACCGGCGGGGCGGACGGCACTTCGCTGCTGAGCGGGGATATTCCGCCGGAGCGGGTGTTCGCGCTGCACATGCTGGGAGTTTCGCCGGAGAGGCAGCGCGCAGGAGTGGGCCGCGTCCTGGCGGGAAAGTGCCTTGAGCTCGCGCAGCACCTCGGTGCGCTCTGTGTGCGGCTCGACGTTGCGGAGGGCAACCTGCCTGCCGAAAAGCTATATCTTTCAATGGGTTTTCGCTTTGCAGGGACAAGAGCTGAGGACTATGAGGGCGTCGGCAGAATGCGGTTTGAAATTTTCGAGAAAATTTTTTGAAAATTAAAGGATTTTTGTACCCGGGCGGAGTATTAGTAGAGTGCAAGGAGGTGTGGACATGCCCAGCCCACGCGAGAGAAGGGAACTCGATGAGCTCACCCTCGTCTGTGAAAAGGGGGTGAGGGCCTCGCAGAGCGCCGGCCGCGCCGTGCCGGAGGAGGAGTGCTCGCTGCGCACCTGCTTTCAGCGCGACGTGGACCGGATCACACACTGCAAGGCCTTCCGCCGGCTGAAGCACAAGACGCAGGTGTTCCTTCAGCCGGAGGGGGACCATTACCGCACAAGGCTTACGCACACGCTCGAGGTAGCGCGCATAGCGCGGACGATTTCGCGCGCGCTGCGGCTGAACGAGGATTTGACGGAAGCCATCGCCCTCGGCCACGACCTCGGCCACACGCCCTTCGGGCACGCCGGGGAGCGGGCGCTCAACGAGATATACCCCGGCGGCTTCCGGCACTATGAGCAGAGCCTGCGCGTGGTGGACAGGCTCGAGAAGGAGGGCCGAGGGCTGAACCTCTGCGAGGAGACGCGCACCGGCATCCTCAACCACACCACCGGGCAGCCGAGGGGCAGCCTCGAGGCCGACGTAGTGCGCCTCTCCGACCGCATAGCCTACATAAACCACGACCTCGACGACGCCGAAAGGGCGGGGATCATCCTGCCCGGGGACGAGCCGGCGATAGTCCGCGAGCGGCTCGGGACGCGCAACAGCCAGCGCATAAACTCCGTGGTCACGGACGTTATAGAGACGAGCGCGGAGCTCGACGTGATATTGATGTCGCCGGATATAAGCGAGGCCGTGCAGGAGTTCACGGAGTTCATGTATTCGCATGTGTACCGCAACCCCGTCGCCAAGGGCGAGGAGAGCAAGGTGGGGAATATCCTCAGAAGCATATGGGAATATTATGTCAACCGTCCTGAGGCCCTTCCCGACGACTACAGAAGCCTGGCGGACGAGGACGGGCTGGAGCGGGCCGTGACGGACTACGTCTCCGGCATGACGGACAAATACGTGATGGACGTTTACTCGGAGCTCTTCATCCCGAAGAGCTGGGCGGTGAGATAGTTTCCGGAGGGAGGGACTTGCCGTGCCGATACCTGACAGCTTCCTGCAGGAGCTGGCGGAGAGGAACCCGATAGAAGAGGTCGTGGCGGAGTACGTCCCGCTGACCAAGCGCTCCGGCCAGAACCTTTTCGGGCTCTGCCCGTTCCACAGCGAGAAGACGCCGAGCTTTTCCGTCTCGCCGTCCAAGCAGATCTACCACTGCTTCGGCTGCGGGAAGGGCGGCAGCGTAATAAACTTCATAATGGACATAGAGAACCTGTCGTTCCGGGACGCGGTGGAGTTCCTGGCCCGCCGCGCGGGCATGACGGTGCCGGACGACGGGTTGGACCCCGGCAGGCCGCGCCGGGACAGGCTGTACGCCCTGAACAGGGAGGCGGCGAGGTTTTTCTATTCGCGGCTCGTGGAGCCGGGCGGGGAGAGCGCGCAGCGCTACCTCGAGCGGCGGCAGATAAGCCCGCAGTTCGCCAGGCGCTTCGGCCTCGGCTACGCGCCGGACAGCTGGGACAGCCTGACGAATGCGATGAAGGAGAAGGGCTTCACGGAGCGGGAGCTCGCCGAGGCCGGGCTGGTAAAGCACGGCAAGCGCGGCGGGGTCTATGACATCTTCCGCGGGCGACTCATGTTCCCGGTGATAGATGTGCGCGGGCAGGTCGTGGCTTTTTCCGGGCGGCTGTTGGGGGACGGCGAGCCGAAGTACCTCAACACGCCGGACACGCCTGTTTTTAGCAAAAGTCACAATCTTTTTGGCCTGAATCTGGCTAAAAAGTCCAAAAGCGGATACATTATCCTTGTGGAGGGCAATATCGACGTGGTTTCACTGCATCAGGCGGGTTTCGACTCCGCCGTGGCGTCCCTCGGCACCTCGCTGACGCCCGAGCAGGCAAGGCTGCTCAGCAGGTATACGCATGAGATCGTGATCTCCTACGACGCGGACGAGGCCGGGCGCAAGGCGGCGCAGCGGGCCATCGGGCTGCTGGACAAGCTCGAGCTGCGCGTCCGCGTCCTCACTGTGCGGGGCGCGAAGGACCCGGACGAGTTCATAAAATCCCGCGGGGCGGACGCCTTCCGGGCGCTGCTCGAGTCGAGCGAGAACCACATCGACTACAGGATCGACACCGCCCGTGCGAAATACGACCTGAAAAGCGACGAGGGCAAGCTCGGCTTCCTGAAGGAGGCGACGGACATCGTGTCCACGCTGCCCAACGCCGTGGAGCGGGAGGTCTACTCCGCGCGCGTGGCGGAGCTCTGCTCCGTCTCCGAGGGCGCGGTGAAGAGCGAGGTTGAGCGTCTGCGCCGCCGCCGCTCAAGCCGCGAGAGGCGGACGCTGGAGCGCGAGCTGCGCCCCGTCCGGGCCTCACAGCCGCAGGTGAAGGGCATAACCTATAAGGACCCGCGCTCCGCCGCCGCGGAGGAGGGGGTAATAAGGCTGCTCTGCCTGGACCCGTCCCTCTTTGCGGGGCGGGAGGGGCTCGGGGAGGAGGACTTTTCCTCTGAGGAGCTCTATCACATATATTCCGCCCTGAGGCGAAGAATAGATGCGGGCGAGAGCCTGTCCCCCGCCGCAATGAGCGGCGAGCTGAAGCCGGAAGAGCTCAGCCTGCTGACCGGGATACTTCAAAAGCCGGAGTCCGCCGCCAACGGCGCGCGGGCGCTCGGCGACTACATAGGCATCATGCGTGGCAGCCGGAGCGCCCCCGAGCCCTCCGAAGAGGGCGTTATGGAGCTCTGGGAGCGCATGAAGAAAGAAAAAAGGGGTTAAGATGAGCATGGAAGAGAACAACAAGAAGAACGCCGCGACGACGGAAACCGCACACGCGCCGAAGAAGAAAAAGGCATCAAAGCCGGCCGAGCCCACGGTCGAGGAGCTCGACCCCGCGGCTGCCGCCAAGCTCAAGGAGGAAAAGCTGAACGCGCTGATTGAAAAGGGCAAAAAAGCGGGAAAGCTCACCAGCAAGGAGCTCATGGACACGCTCGATGACCTGAAGCTCGAGCCGGAGGAGCTCGACAAGTTCTATGATAAACTGGAAGACCTCGGTATAGACACCGCGGGCGAGGACATCGTGCCGCCGCTTGACGACGAGGTGCTCCCGGAGATCGAGGAGCTGCAGGACATCGAGGAGGTCACCGAGGAGGAGCTGGCCGATACGGACAGCCTGGTGGACACCTTCTCCACGGACGACCCCGTGCGCATGTATCTGAAGGAAATAGGCAAGGTGCCGCTGCTCACCCCCGAGGAGGAGCAGGACCTCGCCAAGCGCATGGCTGACGGCGACGAGGAGGCCAAGCGCCGCATGGCCGAGGCCAACCTGCGCCTTGTCGTGTCCATAGCCAAGCGCTATGTGGGCCGCGGCATGCTCTTCCTCGACCTCATCCAGGAGGGCAACCTCGGCCTTATAAAGGCCGTGGACAAGTTCGACTACACTAAGGGCTACAAGTTCTCCACCTACGCCACCTGGTGGATACGCCAGGCCATCACCCGCGCCATAGCCGACCAGGCGCGCACCATCCGCATCCCCGTGCACATGGTGGAGACGATAAACAAGGTCATCCGCGTTTCGCGCCAGCTCCTGCAGGAGCTTGGCCACGACCCGAGTGCGGAGGAGATAGCCGAGGAGATGGGCATGCCCGTCGACAAGGTGCGCGACATACTCAAGATCGCTCAGGAGCCGGTGAGCCTCGAGACGCCTATCGGCGAGGAGGAGGACAGCCACCTCGGTGACTTCATCCCGGACGAGGACGCCAGCGAGCCCAGCGAGGCCGCTAGCTTCTCCCTGCTGAAAGAGCAGCTCATGAGCGTGCTGGATACCCTTACCTCGCGCGAGAAAAAGGTGCTCGAGCTCCGCTTCGGCATTGTGGACGGCCGCACGAGGACGCTCGAGGAGGTCGGCAAGGAGTTCAACGTAACACGCGAGCGCATCCGCCAGATAGAGGCAAAGGCCCTGCGCAAGCTCCGTCACCCAAGCCGCAGCAAAAAGCTCCGCGACTTCCTGAACTGAGGCAGAACATGCCGTTCAGCATAGAGACCCTTGATTTCCTCTCGCTCAACCGCGCGATGAACTCCCGCGAGTGGTTCCACGCCCACCGCGCGGAGTATGAGAGCCTTGTGGTGGCGCCGATGGCGGAGCTGGTTGACGCTCTCGCGCCGGTGATGGCGGAGATAGACCCCGCGCTTATCTGCGACCCCCGCGTGGGCAAGAGCATATCACGCATATGGCGGGACACGCGGCGCGGCCCGGAGCTGCCGATATACCGCGACGTGATGTGGCTCAACTTCCTGCGCGAGAAATACGCCGCTCTGCCGGGCTTCTGGTTCGAGTTTTCGCCACGCGCCCTGCGCTGGGGCTGCGGCTGGTATCAGACCCCGCCGGAGGTGATGGACGCCGCTCGCACGCTGGTCAAAGAGGGCTCCCGGGCCTATCAGGCCGCGAAGCGCGCCGCGAAAAAGCGGCCGGATTTCGTCCTCGAGGACACGCGCTACAAGCGCAGCCGCCACCCGGACGCGCCGGAGGACGACCGGCTCTGGCTCGACCAGCGCAGCCTGTGCCTCATACGCGATGAGGGCGACATAGACGCGCTGTTCGACGGCGCGCTCGCGGAGCGCCTCTCGGACGATTTCCGCGCCATGGCGCCGGTATACGGCTTTTTCATGGCCGCCTACGACCGCGCGCCGAAGGAGCGGATGCGGCTGTGAAGAAAAAGCTCGCCATAGCCGCCGCGCTGCTGCTGATTGCCGCCGTCGGCGCATATTTCTGCCTGCCCGTCCGGCTGGTGCCAGAGGAGGACGCCGGCGGGCTGCGTGTGACGTACATAGAGTCGCTCCACGCGGCGGTGCAGGTTGACTATCTTACGGAGCAGTACAGCCTCGAGCCAGGGACTCCGGAGTATGATGAAACGCTCGAGCTGCTGCAGATAAGCCGCTGCCGCCGCACGCTGGGCACGCTGTTCGGCCGGGACAGCGCCGATGGCGCACAGAGCACGATGACAATCACGTCCGGCAGCGGTTGGATGGTCATGCTCACGGACGCGGGCGAGGTGCTCGTCAACGGGCGCGCATACCGCTGCCAGGCGAAGCCGCTGATTTATGCCATACTTGACCTGGCGCGGGAATAAAGACGATTGCAGGGGCTTTGCCCCTGCATTGCTTTTTGCAGGGACAAAAGTCCCTGCAAACTTTTTCTGAGAGATTTCTTTTTGTCTTGTCAAAAAGAAACCCCTCAGACTCCAAAGACCAGGCTGCGCCTGGACGCATAGCGCGGCCCAAAGGGCCGCGAAAAGGCAAAAGCTTCAATCCCGAATGGTGAATGAGTTGCCGCATCGCCGACCGTGCAAGGCTTCGCTTCGCTCGCGGCCACACTGCGTGTGGAGACAGAGCGCCGCTTCGCGGCGAGGGCCTCATCAATTTTCCCGTTAGTGCCGCGACCGCAGGGAGCAAAGCACGGTTTTGGTGGCTGACACTATTCACACTACGGGATGACTAAGTTTATAGATACCACCGCGCCGCAAAGCGGCGCGCTATGCATCCAAGCGCAGCTTGGCCTCCAAACGCAGTGAGGCACAGCCAAACGCAGCCAGGTCGCCCCCGTCGTGAGTGGCGAGGAGCACGGCGGAGCCCTGCGCGGCTATGAGGCGGACGGTTTTGGCCTTCAGCTCGCCGTCAAGGCCGGAAAAGGGCTCGTCGAGGATGAGCAGCGGCCGGCGCATGGCCAGCGCGCGGGCGATGGCCACGCGGCGCTGCATCCCTCCTGAGAGCTCGCGGGGGTATTTTCCCGCATCGCCGCCCAGGCCGAGCGCGGCGAGCCATTCGCGGGCCTGCGGCAGGGTCTCGCGGCGGTCGGAGAGGACGAGGTTCACGTTTTCCTCCGCCGTGAGCCAGGGCAGCAGCCGAGGCTCCTGGAATACCACCGCGGCGCCGCCGGCCGGGCGCCTTATCTGCCCGGAGCCCGGCTCGAGCAGCCCGGCGGCAAGGCGCAGCAGCGTGGTCTTGCCGCAGCCCGAGGGGCCCGTCACGGCGAGCGCGCCGCCCTCCGGGAGGGTGAAGCTGACGTCAGTGAGCACTTCCTGGGCGCCAAAGGCGAAGGAGACGTGCGAAAATTCAAGCATTTTCCCGCCCCCCTGTCCGCCCGAGCCGCCCGAGGGCGGCAAGCAGCAGCTTTTCTATCGCCACGCTGAGAAATATGACCGCGAGCGTCCAGGCAAAGAGGTCCGTGGTCTGCAAATAGTAGCGCGACTCGTAGATCATCCTGCCCATGGACTCGCGCGGGACCGTGAGCACCTCAGCGGCGATGCCGGCCTTCCAGCCGAAGCCGATGCCGGAGCGGAGCGCCGCGGCGAAGTCCGGCAGCACGGAGGGGACGTATATGCGCCTGAGCACCCGCCGGCGCGGCAGGCGGCAGGCCCGGGCGAGCTCAAGGAGCTGCCCGTCCACGCCGAGGATGCCGCCGCGCACGTTCGCCCAGACGACGGGCATGACCATCAGCGCGGAGATGCAGACCGGCACCGCGTCCCGCGGTAGCCATATGAGCACGAGTATTGCAAAGGAGGCCACCGGCGTGGCCTTCACGACCGACATCGCCGGGGCGAGCAGCGCGTCGAAGGCGCGAAACCGCGTGCAGAGCGCCGCGAGCGCGACGCCGGCCGCGGCGGCTGTCGCTATGCCGAGCGTGACGCGAGCGAGGGACGCGAAGGTATAGCTCCAGAAGGCGGCGGAGCCCATCAGCTCCGCGAGCCGTGTAAAGGACTCCGCCGGGCCGGGCAGGAGCAGCGAGCGCCCCTGCGAGCGGAGCAGCAGCGCGAGCGCGCCCCAGAGCGCCAGATAGAAGGCCGCGGCGGCAAGCGCGCGAAGTACCCGCCGCCTCACGCGAGGTAATAGAAGCCGCCGTCCGGCACGGCGCCTCCGATGCTCTCGGGCGCGACGGCGTACATGATGTTTAAAAACTCCTCCATGGCGGAGCGCATCTCCTCGCCGGTTATGAAGCAGAGGTTGCAGTTGGGTATGGCCTTCGCGGCCACGGCCTCCTGGGCGAATACGCCGGCGGCGGCGATGTCCGCCGCGGCGGACTCGGGGTCGTCTATGACGGACTCGACGCTCGCGCCGTAGTCGGCGAGGAACTGCGAGAGCTCGGCGGGGTGCTCCTCGGCGAAGGCGCGGCTGACGACCACGCAGCCCTGCACAAGGCTCCCCTCGGGCGCCACGGCGTCCCACTCGGCGGTCAGGTCGAGGGCGACAGAGAGGCTTTCGTTCTGGCTGCGCGCTATCGTCACCATCGGCTCCGGCAGCACGGCCAGGGAGACGGTCCCGGAGGCTGCGGCGGCGTTCAGCTCCGCCGGCTGGGCGTAGGTGTTGTCTATTATCACGTCCTCGCCCACGGTGAGGCCGTTCTGCTCGCAGATGTACTGGAAAATGAACGTCGGGTTCTGCGCCGGGGCGTACACAGTCTGCCCGCGCAGGTCCTCGACCGACGACACCTCCACGCTCCCGTCGCTGACGAGGTACAGCACGCCGAGGGTGTTCAGCGCAAGGAGCTGCACATCCCCCTCCGTGCGGTTATAGAGCGTGGCGGCGGCGTTGGTGGGCAGGGCGGCTATGTCGGCGTCGCCGTTTATCATGGCGGCGGAGACTATGCTCGCATCCGTCTCAACGCTGAAGCTGTAATTCAGCGCGGCCTCACCGGCCTCCGCCGAGGCTATGAGCGGCGCCATACCGAAGCCGGTGGTGCCGTTGAGCACCATGATGTCTATTTCAAGCCCGGTGTCGGGCCCCACCGCCTCGGGGCTCTCCTCCGCGGACGGGCTCTCCGGCGAGCCGGCCGGGGAGGGCGCTGTGCTCTCCTCCGCCGGTTCGGCGCCGCAGGCGGCGAGCGCGAGCAGCGTCACAAGCGATAGAATCACGGCCAAAAGGCGTTTATTCCTCATTTTTGTCCCTCTCTTCCTTCTTTTTCGCGCTGGCGGACGAATAGGCCGCGCGGGCAGTGACTCCCCTGAGCCTGCCGAGCTTTCCGCAGAGGCCGTTTATCCTGTCCGCCGGAGCATCCGCCGCAACGCAGATGAAGCTCACGCCGCGCTGCCGGTAGGGTATGCCCATCCGGCCGATTATACACGGGGCGTAGTCGTGCAGTATGGCGTTCAGAGCTTCGACGGACCCGGGGTCCTCGACCACTATGGATATCGCCGCAAGTACGCTGTCTGCCATGTTCGCTCCTCCTATAACAAAAAATGCCATGCCCATGGCATGGCTGCGCCGATTACGGCTCTCTTCCGTCGGGAACGGATTCCGGCGGCGTCCTTCCGATTTTGCGGCGCTGTTCTTCCGCCCAAAAAGGCTTTCAGGCGTCAGCTGGCACAGGCGGCCTCGCCGGAAGGGCTCCTCCCGGCTCGGGTGAGCATATTTTCCCACAGCGTGCCGCGCATGTCAAGCCGTGAAAAAACATCCCCCCACCCGGCTTGTACGCCCCGGGGGCGGGTGATAAAATTCAAAGCAGAAAGGAAGTGGGAGCATGACCGTGCGCCGCGAGGAGGTGCGCAGCTTCTTCGACGGCCTGGCCGGGAGCTGGGACGCCGAGCGCTGCCCCGACAGCGCAAAGATACTTGACATCCTCCGCCTGGCGGGCGTGTGCCCGGGGGCAAAAGTCCTCGACGTGGCCTGCGGCACCGGAGTGCTCTTTCCGTATTACCTCGAGCTCGGCGCGGAGAGCGTCACGGGGGTGGACCTCTCGCCGGAGATGATACGCATTGCCGGCGAAAAGGTCAAAGACAGCCGCATAAAGCTCATATGCGCGGACGCCGAGGAGATAGGCGGGAGCGGATTTGACTGCGTGGTCGTGTTCAACGCGCTGCCGCACTTCCCGGAGCCGGGGAGGCTGATATCCTCGCTCTCCGACAGGCTCAGGCCCGGCGGGAGGCTGACGATAGCCCACGACCGGAGCCGTGAATCGATAAACGGCCACCATGAACAGACGGCGAGCGCCGTTTCGCTCGGGCTGCCCCCGGCGGAGACGGTAGCGGCCTATTGCCGGGAATATCTGGACGTGGACACTGTGATAGACGGGGACGACCGCTTTGTGGTCTCCGGGACGCTGATAAGCTGAGTACGAAGGAGGTTTGCGCCGATGAAGGCAGGACAGACGAAGAATATGATAGTTGCATCCATGTGTGCCGCGCTGTGCGTGGTGCTGCCGATGGCGTTTCACGCCATACCGAACGCGGGCTCGATTTTCCTGCCTATGCACATACCCGTGCTGCTCTGCGGCTTCATATGCTCCTGGCCGTACGGGCTTGTCTGCGGCGTGCTCGGCCCCGTGCTCTCCAGCCTGCTCACCAGTATGCCCCCCGCGGCGATGCTCCCGGGCATGGCCTGTGAGCTGGCGGTGTACGGCCTCGTCACCGGGCTGCTGTTCAGGAGGGTGCACACCCGCTCCAGCACGGCGAACATCTATATTTCCCTCATAGCCGCCATGATCTGCGGCCGCATAGTCAGCGGCGCGCTCAACGCGCTGATTTTCCAGGCAGGGAGCTATTCCATGGAGATCTGGCTCTCCGCGGCCTTCACCACCGCGCTGCCGGGCATAGCCATACAGCTTGTGGTCATCCCCGCTCTGCTGCTCGCGCTGGAAAAGGTGCGCGTGATAGAGCCGGCGGGTCAGCGCAGCTGAAATTAAGAATAACGAGAATAAAGCCGCCGGGGACGGAAAGTCCCCGGCGGCTTTTGTTTGGCGCGCGCGTCAGAGCCCGGTTCCCGAGCCGTATTTTTTGGCCACCTCCTGCTGGCGGCCGCAGGACATGCGGCCCTCGGGGCAGCGCCCGGTCATGTAGCAGGTGGGGCCATAGAGCGAAAACAGCAGCGGCCAGCGCCCGCGCAGGGCGGAGAGCGCCGCGTCGGCGCTTTCGCGTATCTCCCACTGCGCGCGGCTGCAGCAGCGCAGTTTCATGAACACGGCCAGCTCGCGCGCGTTCATAGTGGTGACCACGCTCACGGTCTGCCCGGCGAGGAGCAGATAGACCCCGTCCTCCCGGCGCATCCCGGCCGCGCGCAGCCGCTCTGCGGCAGAGGCGGCGAGGGCAAAGGCGGAGCGGTATTCGCTCTCGAGCCCCGCGGCAACAACGCTCTCCGGCAGGACGTAGCGCTCATAGCCGCAGCAGCTCAGCAGCTCAGGCGGGCAGAGCGACTGCATCCGGTGGCGTGTCAGGTGGGTGAGCGCGGCGAGCGAAAGGCGGCCGAACCGGAGGGTGAAGGCCGCCTGCTCCAGCTCGCGCGCCCTCGGCGCGGACAGGATGGAGCGGAGGAGTTCAAGCGTCTCGCCGGAGGTCAGCTCGGCGGGCTCGTAACCGCGCATGAGCGCCGCGGCGCGGCAGATGTCCCGCTCCGGGCTTTCGGGGCCGGAGAGGACCTCGGCGAGAGGGGAAGCGCCGCCGCTCCGCGCCCTCTCACCGGGGATGCGCGGGGCGGGGTTCGAATAGCGCTCCGGCTCGCGGCTGACGAGATAGGGGAAGAGCTCCTCGCACTGGGCGAACAGCTCGCCGCCGAGGGCAGCGAGCTCGGGGTATGCGGCGCCGCGGCCGTAAGTGAGCTCGTTGAGCATGTGCATGAGCTCGCGGATGTTCAGCGTGCAATAAAAGTTGCTGTGGAAGCAGTAGGGCAGGACGAACCGCGCGTCCTCCTTAGGCACCCCGGCGGAAACCAGCCTGCCGTAGAGCGCGAACAGGCTGTCCACTGCCGAGCGGAAAACCTCCCCGGCCCCGCTGCACCCGGCAAAGTCCGGCTCGTACACCCCGGCGCCGGAAAAGTCGACGTACCGGCGGCTTTTGACGGTGAAGGAGGCGAGGCGGAACTCGATTATAAACTGCTCGGCAAAGACCGAGACGTTTTCAAAGGCTATGTTCACCACCGCATGCTCGGTCACGGAGGTGTGGCCCGAGGAGAGGATCTTGCCGATCAGCCGCGCGTTTTTTTCGCCGTTCCCGGCGGAGTTTTCATACAGCGCGCAGGCGGAGCCCTCCGTTGATGAGATGCGCCCGGCGCAGGAGACTATGCGGTCGGGCTCCGGCGTGAAGCCGATTATTTTTGCGTGTCCGTTCATTTTCCGCCTCCAAAGCATTTTAGGATATCATACCACGCCGCGGCGCGGCGCGCAATCGCCCTCATTCCTCGATTTTCACGATGTCCAGCGCGCGCTCGAGGAGAATGTTTATCAGCTCGTTGCGCGAGCAGTTCGTGCGGCCGGACAGCTCGTCCAGGCGCTCGATCGTCTCGTCGCGCATGCGCACGGATATGACCTTGTGCCCGTCGTCCCCGCGGCGGGGCTGCTTTTTCGTGATGCGTATCTCGCCTGCCATGCAATCACCTCGTCCCTTTCAATACTCAGTTTAGCTTGACAGGCGTAGTTTTAGTATACTATAATAATGTAGTCTATAATGACTATATATTTATAATATACGCAAAGGGGATGAGGAGATGAAGAGGGCCGCGGCGCTTTTGCTGCTTGCCGGGCTGCTGCTGGGATTGTCCGCCTGCGGCGGCGGGGCGGAGGGCGCGCTGCGGCTGGCCCGGAGCTGGGACGAGGAGCGGCTGTGGGGCTGCAGGTACGAGGCAGCCTGCGCCGGCTCGCTCTTCGTCCTCTCAATACGGGGCTGCGCGCCGGAGGCGGGGCCAGCCCTCTCCCCGCGGGCGGAGGGCGGTGGCGGAACGGCGCGGCCGGGAGCCCTGGGCTCAGGCCAGTCCGCCGCGGCGCTGCCCCGCGGGGCGGATATGGCGCGGGAGCTGGATTCCGAGCTCCGCGCGGCGCTCGGCGGGGGCTGGGACGTGCTGATAGTCTTCTACACCCCCGGCGGCAGGCTGTACGGCACCTACCTGAACGGGGAGCGGCAATGCATTTCGGAGGTGTAAGCCGGGCCGGGAGGCGGAAATTTTCGCCTCCCGGCCCTTTTGTACGCCAAAATCAGACGTCTATGTGCGCTTCGATCTCCCGCGCGAGCTCTTTATCCCCGCGCCGGCGCAGCTCGGCGAGGAGCCCGGCCGTGTCCTGCCGCCCGAGGGAGTCGAGGGAGAGGAGAATCCGCCGCACGGCGTCGGGGCCGTATTTTTCGCAGATTTTGGCGAAGAGCAGCACGCCCGTCTCGTGCACATCGTCCGGGTGCGATCCGTCCTCCGGGCGGAGGCGGAGCGAGCGCCACCCGGCGATTTTCAGCAGCACTTCAAGCCGCTGCTCGAAGCCCTCCGGGTCAACTTCGCGCTCATAGAGCAGGGCGGACCACTCCGCGCCGGCCTCGTTCAGCCAGTCCTCCCAACTGCCGAAATCCGCCCGGCAGGCGTGGGCGTGGCCGAGCTCGTGGGCGAGGAGGTGGCGGAAATCGTCGGGGATAATCGTAAGCACCACAAGCCCGTCGCGCATGTATGCCGCCTTGCCCGGTCCCTCCGGGAGGTAGACCAGCGTCAGATCCCGCAGCTCGCCGTCATGGCCGTAGAGCGAGCGGTAAAATGCGCGTATCTCCGAGCACTGACGTACGGCCTCCTCCGCCGCCGCCGCGGCGCGGGAGGGCTCGCAGTAGAGGACGCTCACGCCGCCGCTCTCAAGGCGCGTCCACTCGCCGCGGCGGAGCAGCAGTATGTTGCAGTCCTTTATCGTCCGGCCGCGGGTGGTGTACCGCCATAGGCCGCGCTCGGCGTCCCGCTCGCCCTGGACGAGCTCCCACTCGCCGCCGTCGGGCAGCGTGACGTCCACAGGCTCGGCCTCCGCGTCGAACGCCACGGGGTACCAGCAGTTATAGAGCGAGAAATGCCGCACCTCGCGCCGGTAGTAGAGCAGCGGGCCGCTGAGAGCGCCGGAGTACTCGAACTCGAGCTCCGCGCCCGGGTGCCCGGCGAAGGTGTAGGCCCTAAGCTCCGTCGGGAGGGGCGGCATGCGGTAGTCCCCCCCCTCCGGGAGGGGCAGCTCTCGCCCTCCGCAGCGGGCGGATTCTATTTTGAGCGGGGAGGCGAGTGCGAAGCGGAAGGCCTCGCCGCGCATGGTGAGCGAGACGCGCGCGTGTATCCGCGCCTCGGAATCGGACATTTCAAGATGCAGGTCCATTTTTCTCCTTTTTGTCTGGGCTAAAAGCCCTCGGTCCACATGTAGCTGTACGCCTGCGCCCAGGAGCCGAAGGTGCAGCTTTTCAGCATCTCCCGGAGCTCCCTGCGCGAGTACCACCGGGCGGTTATCTCCTCGCCGGTCTCCCGGCAGGGGGCAATCTCGCCAGATGCGACGCCGAAAACGCAGATGCACTGCTCGTTCGAGAGGCCCACGGCGCTGTACGCCGGGGGCAGGACTCGGATGATCTCCGCAATGTCGAGCCCCGTCTCCTCCTTCAGCTCGCGCCGCGCGGCCTCCTCGGGTGTCTCGCACGCGTCTATCAGCCCGGCGGGGAGGCCGAAAATCTCCCGGTCGAGCTCAAGGCGGAACTCGCGTATCAGCAGCAGGTGCTCGCGCGGCGCGTCCGTCATGATTATCATCACCGCGTCCGCCTTAGGGCAGCGCAGGCGCTCCTCGCTGTCTATGCCGCCGTCGCGCGAGAACATCTCATACACCTTTTCGCCGCCGGAGGGCGTGCGGTAGCGCACGTCGTAGCGGCTGAGATACTCCCCGCCGCCGACCTTGGTTATGCCCTCGAACTTCATCTGAAGCTGTTGAAAACCACGGTCTTGGGCCCCTCGCCGCTTGTGAGCTCATAGCTGTCCCCGTCCACATACTCCACGTCGGAGCACAGGGAGGTGTAGCTGTCCAGCGCGGCGATCTCGTCAAAGCCGAAGCCCTCGCCGCGGTAGTGCATCGGGAAGGTGACGGCGGGCTCTATCCTGTCCACGAGCGCCCTGGCCGCGGCGGCGTCTATGGTGTAGTACCCCCCGACGGGGATCATGAGCGCGTCCACGCCGTGCAGGGCCTTGAGCTGGGTCTCGGGCAGCATGTGCCCGATGTCGCCGAGGTGGGCCACGCGGAACCCGCCGCCGGAGACGATGCGGATAAGGTTGTCGCCGCGCCTGGCGCCCTGGACGTCGTCGTGCCAGCAGAAGAGCGTTTCCACCGTGTAGTCCGTCTGCCCGCCGGTGACGGCGACCTTGTTTTCGGCGTTGTGGTCGTCGTGGCCGTGACTGCACAGCACAAGGTCCGCCGTGAGGCCGTCCGGCAGCTTCAGCCCGCGGGGGAAGCCGTCGGCGTATGGGTCGAACACTATGCTGCCGGCGGGGGACTCGATTTTGAAGCAGGAGTGGCCGTAGTAGGTTATTTTCATGGGTATCCCTCCGGTAAGTTATTTTTTATTTAAGTATAGCACAGCCGTGATTGGGCGGCAAGCGGCATTGGCGGTTGACCGCCAGTGGGAAAGATGATATCATTTTTCCGTGCTGCGGCGCTGCGCGAAAGCCCTGCCATCGGGCCGCGGCGCGGAGGACGCCCCTTTGTCCCCCCCGGCGCGGGGAGCAATAATAAACGGAGGTAACGACATGACTTACGAGATCATCGGCGAACCCACTCCCGTGGTGATATGCGAGCTGAATTCCGGCGAGCAGATGATAACCGAGCGCGGCTCGATGGCCTGGATGAGCCCGAACATGCGCATGGAGACAGGCGCGGGCGGCTTCGGCAAGGCTTTCGGCCGGCTTTTCTCCGGCGAATCCATATTCCAGAATACCTATACGGCCGAAAACGGCAGGGGGCTGATAGCCTTCGCCTCCAGCTTCCCCGGCGCGATAAGGGCGGTGGAGATAAGCCCCGACAGGCCGGTCGTAGTGCAGAAGAGCGCCTTCCTCGCCTCCGAGGCGGGGGTGGAGCTCTCTGTATTCTTCCAGAAGCGCTTCAGCGCGGGGCTGTTTTCCGGCGAGGGCTTCATACTCCAGCAGCTGTCCGGCTCCGGGACGGCCTTCCTCGAAATAGACGGAGCCGCGGTGGAATATGAGCTCGGCCGGGGGCAGAGCATAATCGTCGACAGCGGCAACCTTGCCATGATGGACGCCACCTGCTCGGTGGATATCCGCACGATAAAGGGCATGAAGAACGTGCTCTTCGGCGGCGAGGGGCTTTTCAACACCGTCGTCACCGGGCCGGGCCGCGTTGTGCTGCAGTCCATGCCGGTGAGCGGCCTGGCCGCCGTGCTCGCGCCCTTCATGCCCACGCAGAGCAACTGAGAAGAGCCATGCCTTCGCTTGGTGAAATTGCCGCGGCGCTCTCCTCCGGGGAGGCGGACGCGGCGCTCGGGGCGCTGCGCGGCGAGGGCGGCGCGGAGCGGACGCGCTCACGGGCGCTTCGCGCGGCGGAGGGCTGCCTTGGCGTGTTCGGCCGCTCGCCGGGGGACGGGGCGCTGCTTGCCAGCGCACCCGGCCGCGCGGAGCTGGGCGGCAACCACACGGACCACCAGCGCGGGCGGGTGCTCTGCGCGGCGGTGGGGCTCGACGCCCTCGGCTGCGCCGCGCGGAACGGGCTGGACAGGGTGCGCGTTTACTCCGAGGGCTTCGGCTTGACGGAGCTGGCCCTGCCCGCCGCCGGCCCAGATGAGAAAGAGCGGGGCGGCAGCGCCGCGCTGATACGCGGCATAGCCTCGGCCCTTCGGCCGGAGGGGTTCGACGCCTATGTGCTCTCGGACGTGCCGCCGGGCTCGGGGCTTTCGTCCTCGGCGGCGTTTGAGCTGCTCATCGCGGTGATGTGCGCCGCCTTTTCCGGAGATGGAGATGCGCTCGGCGCGCTCCGGCTCGCGTCCGTCTGCCAAAGGGCGGAAAACGAGTATTTCGGCAAGCCCTGCGGCCTGCTCGACCAGGCGGCGAGCGCGCTCGGCGGCGTGCAGGAGATAGACTTCGCGGACCCGGCCCGGCCGTCGGCCTCCGGGGTGGGCTTTGACTTCGGGCGCTGCGGACATCGTATGTGCGTGGTGAACTGCGGCGCGCCGCATGGGGACCTGACGGCGGATTACGTCGCGATTACTGCGGAGTGCCGGGCGGTGGCCGGGCATTTCGGCGCGGAGGTCCTGCGGGAGGTGGACAGCCGGGATTTCCTCGCGGAGATCCCCGCGCTCCGGCGGGCGCTCGGGGACAGGGCGGTGCTCCGCGCGATGCACTTTTTCGCCGAGAACGAGAGAGTGGTGCGCGAGGCCACCGCGCTGCGGCGCGGGGACTTCGGGGAGTTCCTCCGCTGCGTGGACGAGTCCGGGCGCTCCTCGGCCGAGCTGCTGCAGAACCTCTGGCCCGGGCGGGACGCGGGGGAGCAGCCGCTGATGCTCGCCGTTGCGCTCGCCAGGGACATACTCGCCGGCTCCGGCGCGTGCCGCGTGCACGGCGGCGGCTTCGGAGGGACCGCGCTCGCCTTCGTCCCGGAGGGGCTGTACGGCGAGTTTTCAGCCAGAATGGAGGCCGTTTTCGGCCCGGGGAGCTGCCGCGCGCTGAGCGTAAGGCCCTCGGGCGCAGCGGTTATAGATATCTGAAAGGTGATTTGACATGGCAATTCTTGTCCTCGGCGGAGCGGGCTACATCGGCTCGCACGCCGTCCGCGAACTTGTAGCCGCAGGGCGCGACGTAGTAGTGGCGGACAGCCTTGTGACCGGTTTCGCCGCCTCGGTGCACCCCGCGGCGCGGTTTTACGAGCTCGATATCCGCGACGGAGCCGCGCTTGACGCCCTGTTCGAGCGCGAGCGCATCGACGGGGTGGTGCACTTCGCCGCATTCTCCCAGGTGGGGGAGAGCATGTCCCGCCCGCTGAAGTATTACGATAACAACCTCGGCGGGACGATGTCTCTGCTTGAGAGCATGGTCCGGCATGGGGTGAACAACATCGTGTTTTCATCCACTGCTGCCGTATACGGCGAGCCTGAACGCGTGCCTATACTTGAGAGTGACGCCACAGTACCGACGAACTGCTACGGGCAGACCAAGCTCGCGATGGAGCAGATGATGGCCTGGGTGTCCCGCGCGCATGGGCTGAAATACACTGCGCTGCGATATTTCAATGCCAGCGGGGCCGACCCCTCCGGCGAAATAGGCGAGGCTCACGACCCTGAGACGCACCTGATACCAATTGTGCTGCAGGTGCCGCTCGGCAGGCGTGAAAAGGTGAGCATTTTCGGCGGAGAATATCCGACGGAGGACGGCACCTGCGTGCGCGATTACATCCACGTCACCGATCTCGCCGCGGCGCACATCCTGGCGCTCGACTACCTTATGGACGGCGGTGAGAGCGACGTTTTCAACCTCGGGAACGGCGTTGGGTTCTCTGTAAAGGAGATAATAGACGCCGCACGGGAGGTCACCGGGCACGCCATACCCGCGGAGACGGCCGCACGGCGGGCGGGGGATCCGGCACGGCTCGTGGCGTCGAGTGAGAAGGCGAAGCGCGTCCTCGGCTGGCGGCCGAAGTACACGGACATACGCGCAATAATAGAGACTGCCTGGCGCTGGCACAGGGAGCATCCAAACGGCTATGTTTCTGCTGGCTGAGGCAGGGGCAGATATGGACGCGCTTTTGCCCCGGCGCCGATCGCGCGCGGGCAAAAAGACCCGCCGGGGGCGCAGCCCCCGGCGGGTTCATTTTTCGTGGGGCCTGAACAGCACCGCTGTCAGCGCGCCGGCGAACATCGCAGCTGTTATGCCTGCGGCGGCGGAGGTCAGCCCGCCGGTGAAGGCCCCGAGCAGCCCGCGCTCCGCCACGGCCTCGCGCACGCCCCTGGCGAGCAGGTTCCCGAAGCCCGGCAGCGGCACGGAGGCCCCGGCGCCAGCCCAGTCGGCAAAGGGGCCGTAGAGCCCGAGGGCGCCCAGCACCGTGCCGAGCACCACGCAGCCGGTGAGTATGCGCGCGGGGGTGAGCCCGGTTTTGTCTATCAGGATTTCCGCGAGGCAGCAGATCGCCCCGCCCACGAGGAAGGCCTTGACGCAGTTTATTACTATTTCCATTTCAGCACCTCTCAGCTTCTATGGCCACGGCGTGGCAGATGGCGGGTATGCTCTCGCCCTGCAGCGAGGTCGTGGGGCTCATCAGCGCGCCCGTGGCGGCGAAGAGCACGCGGCGCCACAGCCCGTCGCGCATCCCGCGCAGGAAGTGCCCGCTGAGCACGCTGGCCGAACAGCCGCAGCCGGAGCCGCCGCAGTGCGCGTCCTGCCGGCCGATGTCGTATACCAGCACGCCGCAGTCCATATAGTTCGCCCCGAGGTCCACGCCGTCGGCGGCGAAGAGGTCGCGGAGTATCTCCTGCCCGAGGCGCCCGAGATCGCCGGTGAGTATGACGTCGTAATACTCCGGGCCGCGCCCGGTCAGGGCGAAGTGCGCGCTGAGCGTGTCATAGGCCGCGGGGGCCATCGCCGCGCCCATGTTGCCCATGTCCTTTATGCCGGCGTCGACTATTTTCCCCGGCGTGAAGCGCGTTATATACGGCCCCTTGCCCTCCGCCGAGAGCACGACGCAGCCCGCGCCGGTGACCGTCCACTGCGCGGTGGGCGTGCGCACGCCGCCGTATTCGAGCGGGAAGCGGAACTGCCGCTCGGCGGAGCAGAAGTGCGAGCCGGTGGCCGCCGCGGCGCTTTCGAAATGCCCTCCGTCCACGAGCAGCGCGGCGAGACCGAGGGACTCGGCCATGGTCGAGCAGGCCCCGTAGAGCCCGAAAAACGGCGCGTCCACGCCGCGGACGCCGTAGGCGGAGCCGGCGCACTGGTTCAGCAGATCCCCGGCGAGCACACAGCCGGGCGTGACGCCGGCGCGCTCGCACGCGAGGTCGATGGCGCGGCGAAGCATCGTGCTCTCGGCCTTTTCCCAGCTGTCCTGCCCCGCGCGGGCGTCCGGCTCCACGGCGTCGAAGCGCTTACCGAGCGGGCCGTCGCCCTCCTTCTTGCCAACTATCGAGGCGAAGCCCGCGACGGCGGGCGCGTTTTTCAGAAAGACCGTGCGTACGGCCTGTGCTTTTTCGGACAAAAGTATCACCCCTCGGCCCTATTTTGCCGGGAAAGGGCGGGAAGTATGCGCTGCGCGCGGAGCTTTGACGGCGCGCGGGGCGGGAAATATGGGCGCCGCGGCCGTTTTTCTGGACAGGCGCGCGGCGATATGGTAATATTATTTGATTTCAGCGAGAGGATGACGGACAGGGCATGCTAAGGCGTTTTTTGTCGCTTTTCCTGACGCTGGCAGCGGCGGCGGCGCTCACCGGCTGCTCCGCGGCGCCGGCGGAGGAGGGCGAAGGCGTTTCGGTCGTTACGACGGGCTTCGCGGCATATGATTTCGCGCGAACGCTCCTTGGAGAGCGCGGCTCAGTGGAGCTGCTGATACCCCCGGGGAGCGAGACGCACTCCTTCGAGCCGACGCCGAAGGACATAATAGACATACAAAACTGCGATCTGTTCATCTACACCGGCGGCGAGAGCGAGGCCTGGGTGGATGATGTGATCGAGAGCGTGGGCGAGGGCGTATCCACGGTGACGCTCATGGACTGCGTGGAGCTGCTCGAAGAGGAGGCCGTGGAGGGCATGGAGACGGACGGCGAAGACGCCCACGAGGGCCACGATCACGGCGATGGGGAAGAATACGACGAGCACGTCTGGACAAGCCCGAGGAACGCCGTGCTCATCTGCGAAAAAATCGCCGCCGCGCTCTGCGAGGCGGACCCGGAGGGCGCGGAGGAGTACGAGGCCAACCTGCGGGCGTACACGGACAGGCTCGAGGAGCTCGACGCGGCCTTTTGGGATGTGGTCGGCAATGGGGTGCGGAAAACGATTATTTTCGCGGACCGCTTCCCGCTGCTCTATTTTGCCCGGGCCTACGGGCTTGAATACTACGCGGCCTTCCCGGGCTGCAGCGAGGACGCCGAGCCGAGCGCCGCAACGGTGGCGTTTATAATCGACAAGGTGAGGGAGGAGGACATACCCGTGGTGTTTCACATAGAGCTCTCCAACGAGCTGATGGCGGACACGGTCTGCGACGAGACCGGAGCGGCGAAGCGGCAGTTCAACGCCTGCCACAACGTCACCCGCGCGCAGTTCGACGCGGGCGTGACCTACCTTGAGCTCATGTGGGACAACGTGGGCGTGCTGAAGGAGGCGCTGGGCTGATGGCGCTTATCACTTGCTCCGGCCTCTCCTTCGCCTACGGGGCGGACACGGTGCTCTCCGGGGTGGATTTCTCCGTGGAGAGCGGGGACTACCTGTGCATAGTCGGGGAGAACGGCTCCGGCAAATCGACCCTTGTGAAGGGCCTGCTCGGGCTGAAGGAGCCGCGCTCCGGCTCGATAGAGTTAGGAGACGGGCTCGAGCGGCGGGAGATCGGCTATCTTCCGCAGCAGACGGAGCTGCAGCGGGATTTCCCCGCCTCGGTTTTCGAGGTAGTTCTCTCAGGGCGGCTCAACTCCCTCGGCCGCAGGTGCTTTTACTCAAAGGCCGACCAGGCCGAGGCCGCGCGCAACCTTGAGCGCATGGGCATGTCCGAGTTCGCGAACCGCTGCTACCAGGAGCTGTCCGGCGGGCAGCAGCAGCGCGTGCTGCTCGCCCGAGCGCTCTGCGCCACTAAAAAGCTGCTGCTGCTCGACGAGCCCGTCGCGGGGCTCGACCCGGTCGCCACGGCGGAGATGTACAACCTGCTGAAGCTCATCAACCTCTGCGACGGGGTCACCGTGGTCATGGTGTCGCACGACGTGAACGCCGCGCTGCGCTACGCCACGCGCATACTGCACCTCGGACATGAACAGCTCTTTTTCGGCACGGTGGCGGAATATGAAAAAAGCGGCGCGCTGCGCCGGCTGAGGGGAGGGGCCTGAGATGATATTCATAGAGATGCTCTCCTATCCCTTCCTCGCCCGGGCGATGCTCGTGGGCGTGCTCGTATCGCTCTGCGCGGCGCTGCTCGGCACGCCGCTCGTGCTCAAGCGCTACTCCATGATAGGCGACGGGCTGAGCCACGTCGGATTCGGCTCGCTCGCCATAGCCACGGCGCTGGACCTCGCGCCGCTGGCCGTCACGGTGCCGGTGGTGGCGCTCGCCGCCGTGCTGCTGCTCAGGATATCGCAGAGCGGGAAAATACGCGGGGACGCCGCGATAGCCCTGATTTCGAGCGGCTCGCTCGCCGTGGGCGTCATCGTGGTCTCGCTCACGAGCGGGATGAACATGAACGTGTCGAACTACATGTTCGGCTCCATACTCACGGTCTCGCGCGCGGACGCCGTGCTTTCCGTCGTGCTCTGCGCGGCGGTGATAGCGCTATTCACTCTGCTCTATAACCGCATATTCGCCGTGACCTTCGACGAGACCTTCGCTGCCGCCACCGGGACGAGGGCTCAGCTCTATAACACGCTGCTCGCCGTGCTCACCGCCGTGACGGTGGTGCTCGGGATGCGCATGATGGGCGCGCTGCTTATCTCCTCGCTGCTCATCTTCCCCTCCCTGTCCGCAATGCGGGTGTTCAGGACCTTCAAATCCGTCACAGTCTGCTCCGCGGCGCTCTCCGTGGCCTGCTTCGCCATCGGCATGGCGGCCAGCTACGCGCTCGAGACGCCGTCCGGCGCGAGCGTCGTCGCCATGAACATCCTCGCCTTCGGCCTCTTCGCGCTCGCGGGGAAGCTGCTGCGCAGATAGGGCGCTTGTGCACAATGACGGGCTGCAGGCCGTCCAAAAGCGATAATATTCATTTTTTCAGCGATTATTCAATGAATAATGTATATACAGACGTGAATAAACGGAACTTTCACATAAATTTCGCATAAATTTGCATTTACATATTGACAAAGCGGCGCGGGAGTGCTATATTTTCACCACAGCCAAAAGCGCCGCACGGGCGCTGGATTATGGAAATGGAAAGAGGAATCTGAAATGAAAAAGCTGACTGCACTTCTGCTTGCGCTCGTAATGGTGTTTGCGCTCGCCGCCTGCGGCGAGGAGCCTGCCGCCGAGAGCACCGCCCCCGGCGCCGAAGAGAGCGCCGCCCCCGCCGAGAGCGAGGCCCCCGCTGAAAGCGAAGAGCCCGCCGCGAATCCCTATGAGGGCATGAGCCTTGAGGAGATAATCCCCGATCTCGACTTCGCAATTGATGGCATGCTCACTGTAGGCACCAGCCCGGACTTCGCTCCATATGAGTTCTATGCCATCATTGACGGCGAGCCCCAGCTGGCCGGCTTCGATATGTCCCTGGCTCAGTACATAGCCGACGCCCTCGGCGTTGAGCTCAACGTCGTACCGATGGACTTCAACGGCATCATCGGCGAGCTCATGACCGGCAACATCGACCTTGGCATCGCCGGATTCTCCCCCGACCCGACCCGTGAGGATTCCGCCGACTTCAGCGACACCTATTACCTCGGCGGGCAGTCCTTTGTGATCCGCGCCGCCGACGCGGAGAAATACACCAGCTATGAGGACTTTGACGGCCTGTCCGTCGGCGCCCAGCTGGGCTCCATTCAGTACGACCTCGCGATGGAAAACACCCCCAACGCCAACATCATGGGCCTGACCAAGGTCACCGACATAATTGCCGAGCTCGTTTCCGGGCACCTTGAGGGCGCCTTCATTGAGACCGCCGTCGCCGAGAGCTATGTCAAGCAGTACCCCGAGCTTATGATCGCCTGGGACGTCGAGTATGACGCAGAGGGCTCCTGTGTTGCTGTCCAGGACGGCGACGCCGCCTGGCTCGCAGCCGTCAACATCATCATTAATGAGTGCGTTGACAGCGGCACGATGGATGAGTTTATAGCCGAGGCCAACACCCTCGCTGAGGGCGAGCAGGCCGAGTGGACCGCCGAGGGCGGCCTTGCCGGCTGAGCTGCGGCTCTGATATCTCAGGGAAATCTCCCCCGCAACGCGGGGGAGATTCCCTGCTGTAGTCCAATCTGAAAGGAGCGAGCCCCGTGGGTCAGCTTTTATCCCCAGAGAGATTCGAAACAACGCTGAAGTATTGGAACCTCTTTGAACAGGGCCTTATCTGCACGCTGCTGCTCTCGGCTCTTACGGTTTTCTTCGGCTTTATAATAGCTATGATACTGGCGCTGATGCGCCTTTCCAACTTCCGCCCGTTTGCCTTCCTCGAGAGGCTCCCGGCCCGCGGGGAAAAGCTTCACGCCACGCTCCGCGTTATAGCGAAATTCAATCCGCTTCGTTTTATCGCGGCCGTATACGTTGAGTTCGTGCGTTCCACGCCGATGCTGGTGCAGCTGTTTATCATCTACTATGTGGTTTTCAGCTACATCGACGTACCCTACTTCAACATCGTTTCGGGAGTCACCTCCGACCGCTTTGTTCCCGGCGTTGTGGCGCTGGCGCTCAATTCGGGCGGCTACCTCTCCGAAATCATACGCGGCGGCATAGAGGGCGTGCCCCTCGGCCAGACGGAGGCGGCGCGCTCGCTGGGTCTGCCCAAGGGGAAAACGATGAGGCTCATCGTGCTGCCTCAGGCAATAAAGAACATCCTGCCCGCAATAGCCAACGAGTTTGTCACCATAATCAAGGAGTCCTCGATAACCTACACGATCGGCGTGCAGGACATCATGTACGCCGTAACTGTGGTGCGCGGCTCGGCCTGGGCGATAGCGGAGCCGCTGGTCATTGCCACACTGCTCTATTTCTGCCTGTGCTTCCCCACCTCCAAGATAATTGCCTACTTCGAAAGGAGGATGCGCCGTGGCGACAAGAGATAAAGGCCGCGCAATGGTTTCCACGACCGAAGCCTACCTCGCCGCCCACCCGGCGGACCCGAACGCGCTTATCAGCGTCCGCGGGCTGAAAAAGTACTACAACAAGGGCGCGATAAAGGCCCTTGACGGCGTGGACGTGGACATACATCAGGGCGAGGTCGTCGTCATAATCGGCCCCTCCGGCGGCGGCAAGAGCACGCTGCTCCGCTCGCTGAACCTGCTCGAGGAGCCCACCGAGGGAGCCGTGTTCTTCGAGGGCGTGGACATCACCAAGAAGCGCGAGCCTGACAAGGTGGAGACCGGCCCGGACGGAAAGCAGCAGAAAGTCCGCGGCAAGAAGATAGACATCAACGTCGTGCGCCAGAAGATGGGCATGGTGTTCCAGCAGTTCAACCTCTTCCCGCACAAGACGGTCATCGAGAACATGATTCTCGCCCCCGTGCAGCTGGGCAGGCTCAAGGAGGACGAGGCGCGCGCCAAGGCGCAGAAGCTGCTCGAGCGCGTAGGCCTCGGCGACAGGGCGGACGCCTATCCGATACAGCTCTCCGGCGGGCAGCAGCAGCGCGTGGCCATAGTCCGCGCGCTGTGCATGGACCCGGACGTCATGCTCTTCGACGAGCCGACAAGCGCACTGGACCCGGAGATGGTCGGCGAGGTTCTGGACGTCATGAAGCAGCTCGCCCATGAGGGCATGACCATGGTCGTCGTCACGCACGAGATGCACTTCGCGCGCGAGGTGGGCAGCAGGATACTTTTCCTCGCCGACGGCAAGCTCGTCGAGCAGGGCGCGCCGGACAAGATTTTCGACAAGCCCGAGAGCCCGAGGCTGCAGGACTTTTTGAGCAAGGTGCTGATATGAACGATTTCCAGAAGAAAGCGATAGAGTACATAGACGAAAACGCCGGTATTTTCACCGGCGTTTCGGACGCCGTCTGGAGCAGGCCGGAGCTTTCGCTGAAGGAGTTCGAGAGCGCGGCGCTCTACTGCTCCGTACTCCGCGAGCACGGGTTCGAGGTGACGGAGGGCCTCTGCGGCATAAAGACCGCCTTCTGCGGCAAATTCGGCGAGGGGAAGCCGGTGATCGGCATCCTCGGCGAATACGACGCGCTCTCCGGCCTCAGCCAGGAGGCGGCCTGTGCCCAAAAGCGGCCGCTCGTCCCCGGCGGGCCGGGGCACGGCTGCGGGCACAACATGCTCGGTGCGGGCGCGCTGGGCGCTGCCTTCGCCATAAAGGACTTCCTCGAGAGCAGCGGCAAGAGCGGCACGGTCATCTTTTACGGCTGCCCGGGCGAGGAGGGCGGCGCGGGCAAGGCCTTCATGGCCCGCGAGGGGCTGTGGAGGGGCCTTGACTTCGCCCTGACCTGGCACCCGAGCGACGTGAACGAGGTCGTCACCGGCACGAACAACTCCTGCATACAGGTGCTCTACAAGTTCCACGGCGTCTCCGCCCACGCGGCGGGCGACCCGGAAAACGGCCGCAGCGCGCTCGACGCCGTCGAGCTCATGAACACCGGCGCGCAGTACCTGCGCGAGCACATGGCGGGTGACTGCCGCGTGCACTATGCGATAACGGACGCCGGCGGCGTCTCGCCCAACGTGGTGCAGGCAGAGGCGAGCGTGCTCTATATGGTCCGCGCGAACAAGGTGCGCGACAGCGTGGCGCTCCAGGCGCGCCTGGACAAGATAGCCGAGGGAGCAGCGCTGATGACGGAGACCACGTTCGACAGAGTTTTCATCGACGGCACGGCCGAGCTCGTGCCGAATTACACGCTCGAGGGGCTGCTCTACCGCGTGTTCGGAGAGGTGGGGCTGCCGGAGTACACGCCGGAGGAAGAGGCCCTCGCCTCCGCCCTCCGTGCCACCTACGACGTGCGCACCGCGCCGGGAATAGGCCCGAGCTTCGACGCGGACATCGCGCGGGAGGTGGAGGAGCGCACGCACGGCCTTGCCGACGGGCTTTGCCGCTTCATACTGCCCGAATACCACGGCACGGGCTTTGTGCCCGGCAGCACGGACGTGGGCGACGTGAGCTGGCAGACTCCGGCCGCGCAGATACACTGCGTGGCCTTCCCCTTCGGCGCGGCGGGACACTCCTGGCAGAACGTGAGCTGCGGCGGCAGCAGCATCGGCCACAAGGGCCTTCTCACCGCGGCGAAGGTGCTCGCCTGCGCGGCCATAGAGCTGATAGACGACCCGGACACGCTGGAAAAGGCCCGCGCGGAGTTTGAAAAGCGCACCGCCGGGGGCTATACCTGCCCCATAGAGCCGGACGCCCTGCCTGTGGCAATATAACAGAGACGATATTAGCACTCGCCAATGGCGAGTGCTAATATTTACACTTAGGACATATACTGTTCATGATTTGTTAAAATCCGTGTTGTATTTTATATACGTAAGCAGACGAGAGATGTGAATAACATCTACGGAGTTTGCGGAACATATAACGTATATAATACATGGAGGTTTTAATCATGTTTGAGCTTACACCTTATTCCACCCGCCGCAGCATTATGGATCCGTTCAATTTCTTCAGCGATTTCTTCGGCACCAACAACGCGCCGATGGAACTGCGCACCGATATCACCGACAAGGGCGACGCCTTTGTGCTCGAGGCCGACCTGCCCGGCTTCAAGAAGGACGACATCAAGATCGACCTTGAGAACGACCGCCTGACCATCAAGGCCGAGCGCCGCAGCGAGCACGAGGACAACAGGAACGGCTGTGTCCGCCGCGAGCGCAGCTTCGGCTCCTTTGAGCGCAGCTTCGACGTTTCCGGCATCGACACCGCAAACATCAAGGCCGGCTATACGGACGGCGTCCTGACGCTGACCCTGCCGAAGAGGCCTGAGCTGGTACCCGACAACCGCTCCATCGCAATCGAATAACAACCTCTCATTTTCTCTCTTCCTCTTATTCCATTGAACGGAGCGGCGCGGCCATCTGGCCGCGCCGCTTTTGCCGTATTCACGTATAAATCCCCGTGCGGCGGCCGCGGCTTCAGGGGCGGCGGCGCGGCCGGGCGGTGGATTCGCGCTCGATCAGGTTAGAGGTGGTTATATAGGTCTGCACCTGCTTGTTCGGGTGCCGGATGATGCCGAGCAGGAAGTCCGCGGCCTGGTTACCCATGTCGCGGACGTCTATGTCCACGGCAGTTAGCGGCGGGTCCGTCATGTGGGAAAATGGGTTGTCGTCGAAAGTGATAACGCCAATGTCGCCGGGGATTTTAAGCCCGGCGGCGTGTATGGCGGAAACGCAGCCGAGGGCGAGGTAGTTGTTGGCGCAGACTATGGCGTCCGGCCGCGGGGACTGCTCGAGCAGGCGGACAGTCATGCGCGCGCCGTCCGCCAATGTGGAGTCGCCGAGCCATATCATGTTTTCGCTAAGCGGGCAGTTCAGGTCCTTCAGCCCGCGGCGGACGCCCTCGAGCCGGTTGGTGGAGCTCAAATCGTAATCCCGCCCGCCGACGAAGGCGATGCGCCTGTAGCCGCGCTTCACAAGGTGCTCCGCGGCGAGGACGCCGGAGTAGACGTGGTTGATGTCCACCCAGCAGACCTGGCTGTCGAACCCCGGCACGCCCAAAACCATGTGCGGGAAGTGTGTTTCGGTGAGCAGGGCGGAGAGCGCGTGCGACATGACGGAGACGTGAACTATCAGCGCGTCGGCGCTCCGGCGGGCTATCGCGTCGCGCGCCGCGCCGGCGGCGTCCGTCTTGTCCGTGCCGCGCAGCTCGAGCGCGTAGCCCCTGCGGCGCAGCGCCTCCTCGACCCCCGCGATGATCTCGAACATGTGCGGGTTTGAAAAGGCTATGTTCCGCTCGAGGTCGGTAAGCAGCACGACGCGCTGCGTGGCGCCGCGGGCGAAGCTCTGCGCGCTCGCGTTCGGGTAATACGAGAGGGCGCGCATGGTCTCGCGGACGCGCGCGGCCGTCGCCTCCGAGATGCTGTAGTGGCCGTTTATGACCTTTGACACCGTGGAGACGGACACGCCCGCCTCGCGCGCCACGTCCTTTATCGTCACAGCCATGTTTTGAGCCTCCCTTCGCCTCTTTACGCCATTATACCACCGCGGCGGCTGCCGCGGCGGTATAATTTTTTTCCTTATGTCCCGAAAACGGCGAAGCCGAAGGATCCCAGCACGCCGCCCCCGAGCCCCTCGGCCCACAGCGGCGCGCCGCCTATCTCCGGCATGCGCGCTCTTTCCTCCGAGGCGTTGAGGCACACCGTGACGCTCCCGCCGCCGAAGCGGCGCTCGAAGGCGAAAAGGCCGCTGCCGCGCTCCGCGCTCACAACACGGAAATTGCCGCGGCGGAGCTCCGTGCGCTCGTGCCGCAGGGCGATCGCGCGGCGGAAAAAGCCCTGCAGCTCCCCATCGCCGCCGCCCCAGGGCATCGGGGCGCGGTAGTCGAGCTCCGATATGCCCTCTATTCCGAGCTCGTCGCCGTAGAAAACCGTCGGCATGCCGACAAAGGCCATCTCGAACAGGACGGCGAGCCTGTAGCGCCGCCGGTCGCCCCCGCAGAGCGAGAGGAAGCGGGGGACGTCGTGGCTGTCGAGCAGGTTCATCTGCGCGGGGAGCATTTGCAGCCGGTAGCGCATGAGCATGTCCGCGCAGCGCCCGGCGAACGCCATGGCGTCGATGGAGCCCTCCGCGAAAAACAGCCTGCAATGCTTGCGGAAATCGTAGTTCATCGTGGAGTCGAACATGTCCCCGCCCAGCCAGTGCCGCGCGGTCTCCCACACCTCGCCGACGAGCAGGACGTCGGGATTTACGGCCTTTACGGCGCTGCGGAAGGCCCGCCAGAAGCCGTCGTCCACCTCGCTGGCCACATCGAGCCGCCAGCCGTCTATGCCGAACTCCTGCACCCAGTGCCGGCCCACGGAGCAGAGGTAGTCCCGGACCTCGCTGTTCGCCGTGTCCAGCTTCGGCATCATGCGCTCATAGGCGTAGCAGGAATACGTGGGATAGGCCTCCCGGTCCTCCGGGCGCTCCACGGGGAAGCTCAGGCCGTAAAACCACGAGCGGCAGCGCGAGCGCTCCTGGTTTGCTATCACGTCCTCAAAGGCGCGGAAGTGCCAGCCGCAGTGGTTGAACACGCCGTCGATTATAACGCGGATGCCCCTGGCGTGCAGGGCGTCCACCATGGCGCGGAACGCCTCGTCCCCGCCGAAGCAGGGGTCGACGTGCATGTAGTCTATGGTGTCGTACTTGTGATATTCGCCGGCGGCGAAGATGGGGTTTAGGTACACGCAGTTGAAGCCCATGGAGCGTATGTACTCCGCGTTCGCCGCCACGCCGGCAAGCGTGCCGCCGAGGCGGCCGCGGACGCTCTGCCCGTCATAGGTGAGTTCGGCCCCCTCGCCGGAGATGGCCCCCTCCCCGGAGGCGAAGCTGTCCGGGAAAATGTTGTACACCACGGCGTCGTGGACCCAGTCCGGCACGCGCGCGATGTCCGCGCGGTGGTTGAAGGGCAGCTTGAAGTACTCGGAGCGGTCGTCCACGAGCGATTTTGTGAAGACATCGCCGTAGTAGTAGGTCCAGTCCCCGTCCGCGCCGCGGAGCGTGAAATAGTAATACACGCGGTTGTATTCGCTCTCCACGACCACCTGCCAGTAGTCGTGGTATTCGTCGCTCGCCGCGAGCTCCATCTCCACGGACGTGAAGATGATCGGCGTCACGCGGCAGGCGGTGTCGCCGTAGGAGAGCGTCACGCGCTCGAGATCCCCGCGCGCGCAGCGCAGGCGGTAAGCTATGTGCGTCTCGTCCGTGCCGTGGCAGTATTCGCTCATGGGCAGGTGCAGCACCGCGGAAAGGTTCATCCCTTCACACCTCCCGCCGTCAGGCCGGAAGTCATGTGCTTCTGGCAGAGGAAGAAGATTATCAGCACGGGCAGGGACACGACTATGCTCGCCGCGGCGAATATGGGCCAGCTCCCGCTCATCTCCGTGGCCTGCAGGGCGTAGAGCCCGGCGGCGAGGGTGTAGTTCGCCTCGCCGGTCATGAAGGTCGTGGCGTAAATGTATTCGTTCCAGACGTAGATGAGCACCATCAGCGCCGTTACTATCACGCTCGGCTTGGCGAGGGGCATCACGATGCGCGTGACGACCTGCAGATCCGTCGCGCCGTCGATGCGCGCGGCCTCCTCGATGTCCAGGGGTATGGTGTCAAAATAACCCTTCATGTTCCAGAGCGAGAACACCGCCATCGTGCCCGTGTAGACTATGATCAGGCCCAGCCGGTGGTTGATGAGCCCCATCGGCTGCAAAAGCCGGTACACGGCGAACATGCTGAGGATGGCGGGGAAGGAGTTCAAAAGCACCAGCCAGCGGAGCACGAGCTTCCGGCCCGGGAAGCGCCGGCGGGAAAAGCAGTACGCCGCCGGCACGCTCACGAGGAGGGAGATCGCCACCGTGGCCGCCGCAAGCACGATGCTGTTGCCGAACCAGGTCATGATGTCCTCGCCGGTGAACACCGCGATGTAATTGTCGAGCGTGAAGTCTCTGGGTATGAAGGAAAAATCCGAGCTCAGAAGCGAGTTCGTCCCGGAGAAGGACACGCTCAGCGCGTAAAGTATGGGTATGAGCGTCACGAAGCAGACGGCGATGAAAAAGACGTTCAGCGCCGTGAGGCCGATGCGCTCTCGTGTGCGCTTTTTCATGGCGTCTCCTCCCCAGCCAGCTTGAAGCGCGCCGAAAAGGCGAGCATAAGCAGGAATATGATGATCGATATGGCCGAGCTGTAGCCGTAGTTGTTCGTCACGAAGGCGTTTTCATAGGCGTAGGTCAGTATCGTGTGGAAATTCGAGCCCGTCCGCGCGCCCATCTGCTGCGTGAGCAGATAGACCACGTCGAACTGCTTGAAGGTGGTGAACACCGTGATTATCACCGCCGGGGCGATGATGGGCTTTATGGACGGGATGGTGATATATCTCGTGCGCTCGAGCCAGCTTGCCCCGTCGAGCAGCGCGCTCTCGTAGTAGCTCGAGTCGATGCTCTGCAGCGCTCCGTCCATTATCATTATCATGAAGGGCAGCGCGAGCCAGAGGTTCACGACCGTGCAACAGATGAAGGCCGACACGTCGGTGGAGAGCCAGCGCACGGCCTCGTGCCCGAGCGCCTCCATCCACTGGTTGAGGAGGCCGAACTCGCTGTTGAACATGCCGGTCTTCCAGAGCAGGATGGACACATAGCCCGGCATCGCCCAGGGGAACATCAAAAGCGTCTTATAGAGCTTGCGCAGCCGGAGCTTTTTCACGTTCAGCAGACTCGCGAGCACGAAGGCTATGACGAGCTGTATGACCATGTTCACGGCCGTCCACAGCACGGTGGCCAGCAGAGCGGAGAGGAAACCGGAGTCGAACACGAAGAGCGCGCGCCAATAGTTGTCGAGGCCGATGACAGTGAAGTCGAACCAGTGGTAGACGCTCATGTTCGTGAGCGAGATGAAAAAGGTGTAGAGTATCGGGAATACGACTATGAGCGCGATGAGCAGCAGCGAGGGGCCGGATACGAGGTAGCTTTTCAGTATGCTTTTTGTGCGTTTCTTCATGGTCACTGCATGTTGGCGATGAGGCTCTCGGCGTTTGAGAGCGCGGAGTCGAAGCTCTCGTCCACGTCGCGTCCGGAGAGGTTCACGTCCGTCAGGAGGGTGCTCATCACCGTCCACATGACGTCCATTTCGGGGATGTTCGGCATGGGCACGGCGATCTCAGCCGTGGAGCGCATGGCCTGCACGAGCTCGTCGTTGGCAACAGATTCGTCGTCGTAGCACTCGGCCCTCGCCGGGGCGCAGCCGCTTGCGAGGGCGAGCTCTATCCCGACCTCCGGCGCGCAGAGCGCCTCAAGCACCGCCTTTACGGAGTCGGGTTTGTCCTCGGCGGCGAATGTGAGCACATGCACGCCCTGCACGCCGGAGTACGGCGCGAGCGGCTCTCCCGTCTCGTCCACCGTCGGCATAGGCGCTATGCCGAGGTCTATGCCCGCGTCGCGCGCGCTCGGCACCATCCACGGCCCGCCGATGGTCGAGTCTGCCTTGCCCTCGAGGAAGAGGGTGTTCACGGTGGAGTACTCCGTCTCGCCCGGCATGAGCTGCACGAACTTCAGATGGTAGCGCAGCGCCTCCTTCACCGCGTCCGCGTCGGGGAACGGCACGCCGTCCGCGCTGATTATCTCCCCGCCGAAGCCGTGTATCCACGCCGCGGAGTAGTAGGCTGTGGAGTGCTGCTCCACAAAGCCGTAGCGGTCGCGGCCGGTGTTGGCCTCCATGTAGGAGTAGAGCTCCTCGGTGGTGGAGGGGACCATGTCGTCGGTCATATAGCGCCGGTTGTACATGAAGAGCAGCGTCTCAAAATAGAGCGGAAGCTGATAGACCGTGCCCTTGTAAGTCGCGGCCTCGGTGGTCATTTCAAGGTAGTTTGCGAGCTCGCCCTCGGGCAGGAGCTCCTCGATGGGCGCGAGTATGCCCATTTCGGCGAACACGCCTATTTTGTCGTGCGCGAAGATGAACATGTCCGGCGCGCTCGACGGGTCGTTGCCCACCAGCTTGAGCGAGTCGGTCAGGCTCGTCTTTTTCTCGAGCGTGATGTTCAGCTCGGGCAGCGCCTCGTTCAGGTAGTTCTGCAGCACCTCCGCCACTGCGTCCTCCTTGTCGTGCCATATCACGATGCTGTCCGTGTCCACCTCCTGCGCCCCGCAGGCGGAAAGGGCGAATACCATTGTCGCCGCGAGCAGGAGCGAAAGCAGTTTTTTCATACAATGCCTCCTAAAATTACCGCCGGGCGGGCGCGCAAGGCACGCCCGCCCTCTTTGAGTGTGACAGGAAAACGCCAAAAAAGTTACTTCTTTTTCTTCTTGCTCACCACAACCGCCACTGCGATGACCGCGACTATCACGACGATGACCACGATCCAGACGACGGCGCTGCTTCCGCCGCTGTCACCGGCGGTCTCGGCCGGGGCCTCGCTCGCTTCGGGCTCGGGGGTGGCCTCAGCGGCATCGCCGGCCGGCTGTTCGTAGCTGACGGCGGCATTTTCGGCGTCCGCGACGGTTATCCAGACATCCTGCCCGACCTCGACGGAGATGTCGGTGGTCTGGACGCTGCCCTCGTTCGCGTTGATGATTATGGAGTTAATCCAGCCGGGGACCTCGATGGAGTACCAGCCGTCATCGCCCTCGGCCATGGCCTCGCCGGGCCAGGCGGAGAAGGCATTGGTGCCGTCCGGTGCGGACCAGGCCCAGCAGCACGGGCCGGCCCAGTCGGCGGGCACCTGAGCATAGACGGTGATGGGCTCGGCGTCCGGAGCATCGGGGTCCTCATAGCTGACCTCGTAAGTCAGGTCGTTGTACACCGTCACCCAGACCTCCTGCGGGTCGATTGAGATGGCCTCGGTCGAGGCCTCGCCGCCGTTGCCGCTGAGCACAATGGAGGAGGCGGTAACGGGCAAACTCGCCGTGAACCAGCCGTCCTCGCCGCCGGTCATCTGTTTTTCGGCGCCGTCGGCAGAAACGCTCACACTCTCCCACTCGAGGGGGACGTAGGCGTGTACGGCGAAGGTCTCGACATATTCGGGTATCTCAACGTCGGCCTGCGCGTCGTAGCTCACGGTTGTTGTAAGGTCGTCCGCCACGGATATCCATACCTCGCGCCCGGCCTCGACCGTGTCGCCGGCCGTCTGTACGGACGCCTCGTTGGCGCTGATTATGACGTTCTGGACAAAGGCCGGGACATATATGTAGTACCAGCCGCTGTCGCCGAGGGGCTCCATCGCCTCGCCCGGCCAGGCAGCAAAGGCGTTCGTGCCGTCGTCCGCCCAGGCCCATACGCAGGGGTTTTCCCAGCCGTCCGGCACGTCGGCGAGGACGGTGACCATTTCCGCGTCCCCTGAATCCGCCGCGGCCGCTGTGCCGAGGCAGGCAATCATCAGGAGGGCGAGGAGGGTTGCGGTTATTTTTTTCATGTTTTGACCTCCATTCCATGTGGTTTTTTAACGTCTCTGAGGCAATATTAGCATCGGCGAATTGGAGCGTCAACACGAAAATGAGAAAGCAATATACATGGCGATACCAACAATTATGACAAGATATATATCTACAAATTGTGCATATTATACGTTAAAATTTCTAAATAATAGAAAAATTATGTTTTTATACGCCGCTTGATACTCTGCACTAAAGAAAACAGTTTCCCGATTTTTCATAACAAAACGGGGGCAAAAGGGCGAAACGCCCCGGGGAGTTCCCTCTCGGAACTCCCCGGGGCGCGGACGTTTTTAGGCGGGGAAACAGCGGTAATTCGGCGGTGCTGCGGCGGCCTGTCAGGCCCAGAGCCGCCCGGGGTACAGCCCTGAAGCCGTCAGGGCGGCAAGCGCGGAAACGACGGCGGGCTTATCCTCCCGGTAAGTGACGCCGAACCAGCGGTCCGGCGTGGTGAGGACGCGGACGGAGGCGAGTCCCTCGCTCAGCAGCTCCTCCACCACTGAGGGGAGGAAATATTCGGCCTTCAGCGGATTTTCGCGCGCGGCGCGTTCGAGGAAGGCGGGGAAGCGCTCCCACGCCGCGTCCATGAAACCGCGCTGGAAGCCCCAGAAGTTCATAGAAACAACCGTGTCCGCCGGAAGGGGATGAAACACGCCGCCTTCCTCATAGCAGATACCCTCCGCGCGGCGGGTGATGCTGGTGCGCTCCGTTATGCTGACGAGGGCGCCGCTGCCGTCCGTCTCACAGACGCCGCGGGCCACGGAGCCGTGCTCCGTCACCGTGTTCTCAAGGCGGTAGCCGGCCATGCAGCAGCTGCCTGGGGAGGTGTTCTCCGTCAGGAAGCGGTATATCGCGGCGAAGCCGGACGGGCCGTAATAGTCGTCCGCGTTTATGACGGCGAAGGGGCCGTCCACCGCGTGCCTGGCGGCAAGCACCGCGTGGCAGGTGCCCCAGGGCTTCACCCGCCCCTCCGGCACGGAGAAGGGACCGGGTATGTCGGAGAGGGACTGCTCGCAGTATTTTACCTCCATATGGCCGCCGACGCGGCGGCCGATGGCCTCGTGGAAATCCTCAGCAGCGCCGGGCCTGACGACGAAGGCCACGGTTTCAAAGCCGGCTCTGAGGGCGTCGTAGAGGGAGTAGTCGATTATGAGCTCGCCGTGGGCTCCCACCGGGTCGAGCTGCTTCAATCCGCCGTAGCGGCTGCCGAGGCCGGCGGCCATTACGACGAGCGCGGGCTTTTTCACAGCCGTTCCTCCTTCCTTTCTGCGTTGAAGCGGTAGACCCTGAGCTCGTAGGGGCGGGAGGTGAAGGCGTTCCCCACCACCACGTTCAGCTCGTAGTTTTTGAATATCAGCTCGCCGGAGGCGAGGTCGAAGCCCGCCGGCGCCGTGAAATACTGCTCCTTGTCCGAGAAGGAGCAGATGACGAGCAGCGTTTCGCCCTCGTACTCGCGGGAGTAGACGTAGAAATTATTGCTCTGCTGGCAGTATTCGGCGTAGCTGCCGTAGATCGCGGCGGCGTCCGAGCGCTTGAAGGCTATGAGCGCGCGGTAGAAGTTCAGGAGGGAGTTGGGGTCCGCCTCCTCCGCGGCGGCGTTCACCTCGTGGTAGTTCTCGTTCACATAGAACCAGGGGCGGACGGTGGAGAAGCCGGCGAAGGGCTCCGCCGACCACTGCATGGGCGTCCTCGCCGAGTCGCGGCAGGAGCGCTGCGCGAGCGAGAGCACCTTTGAGCGCGGGAGGTATTTCGAGGCGATGCGGCAGTTGTTTTTCAGCATCACGTCCACGTACATGTCCGTCCTCGGCAGGCGGAGGTTCGTCATGCCTATCTCCTGGCCCTGATAGACGAAGGCCGTGCCCTGCTGGAGCATGTAGCAGGCCGCGAGCATTTTGCCGCTCTCGGTGCGGAAGCGCTCGCTGCCGTAGCGGCTTATCACGCGCGGGTGGTCGTGGTTTTCTATATAGAGCGTGTTCCACGCGCGGCCGTTCAGCGCGTCCTGCCATTTGCTGAAGGCGCGCTTGAGCTTTTTCAGGCTGAAGGGGCGCTGGAGGAAGTCCGTCATGAAGCAGTCGGCCTCCATGTGCTCGAAGTTGAACATGAGGTCGAGCTCACCGCTCTCGAGATAGCCGAGGGCGGTCTCCGGCTTCATGCGCGGCCCCTCGCCGAGGAGCATGCAGTCGTACTCCTCTGCCACGGCGCGGTATTCGGCGAGGTATTCGTGGATCTTCGGTCCGTTGTCGTAAAACTCCATGCCGGTGGCGGCGGGGAGCTTCACCTTGGCGGAGGGGAGGCCGGGCGTTTTGGAGATATAGGTTATCACATCCTCGCGGAAGCCGTCCACGCCCATGTCCAGCCAGAAGCGCATGATGTCCTTGACCTCCTGCCGGACGGCGGGGTTGTCGTGGTTCAGGTCGGGCTGCTTTTTGGCGAAGATGTGCAGGTAGTACTCGCCGCTCGAGGGGTCGTACTCCCAGGCCTCGCCCTCGAACAGGCTGTCCCAGTTGTTCGGCGGCATGAGCGCGCCGGAGTGGGCCCTGCGCGGCGCGCGCCAGAAGTAGTAGTCCCTGTAGGGGCTCTCCGGGTCCCGGCTGGCAACGAACCAGGGGTGCTCGTCGCTCGTGTGGTTCACGACAAGGTACGTGAACACGCGCATACCGCGCTCGTGCGCCCCGTCGAGCACCTTTTTGAATATGTCGAGGTCCCCGTATTCGGGGTTTATGCTCCTGTAGTCCGCCACGTCGTAGCCGAAGTCCGCGTTCGGCGAGGGGTAGAGCGGGGAGAACCAGATGGCGTT
>DVGA01000063.1 GCA_018712985.1 Candidatus Scatomorpha intestinavium | reverse complement strand
GAGGCATAATCGGGGTTTATCCCCGCGGCGTCCGTAAAGCTGAGCGAGGCGGCGTCGCCCTGCTCGAGCCCGAGCGCGGCGCAGAGGATCTTCGAGGCCAGCTCGCGCGTCACCGGGGTGTTGAACTCCGTCCAGGCCGCGTCCTCCTCGGTCAGCCAGCCGGAGTCGTAGGCGTTGCGCATCTGCACCCCGGCCCAGTGGCCGTACTCCTCGCCTGTCTCAAGGCCCTCGCAGCGCGCCGTCATGGTTACGAACTCGGCCACGCTGACCTCGTTTTCAGGGCGGAAGCTGCCGTCTTCATAGCCGGAAATATACCCTGCGGCCACCATGTCATTGACTTCCTCATAGTACCACGCGCCGCTCTGCACGTCGCTGAGCTGCACGGCCCCGGCCGCGAGCGCCGTGGTGGCCGCCGAGACAGCCAGCGCCGCCGCAAGGACGGCCGACAACAGCTTTTTCATCGCACTTTTCCTTTCTCCTCAGACGTTGAACCTGAACAGCGTGACATCGCCGTCCTTCATGACGTAGTCCTTGCCCTCGCTGCGGACAAGGCCCTTTTCCTTAGCCGCGGCCATGCTGCCGCAGCTCTTCAAATCGTCGAACGCTACTATCTCCGCGCGGATAAAGCCGCGCTCGAAGTCCGAGTGTATCTTGCCCGCGGCCTGCGGCGCCTTCGTCCCCCTTTTGATAGTCCAGGCCCGGCATTCGTCCGGACCGCAGGTGAGGAAGCTGATGAGGCCCAGGAGAGAATACGAGCACTTAATCAGCCGCTCAAGGCCCGCCTCCGTCATGCCGAGCTCCTCGAGGAACATCTCGCGGTCCTCGGCCGGCAGCTCGCGGATCTCCTGCTCGATCTTGGCGCAGATGGGCAGCACCAGCGCCCCCTCGCCGTCCGCAATGGCCTTTACCGTGCGGTAATAGCCGTTGCTCTCATAGTTTGTGAAGCCGCTCTCGTCCATATTTGCGGCGTAGATGACCGGCTTCAGGCTGAGCAGGTCGCTCTCCGCCGCCACGGCGAACTCGTCCTCCGTAGCGTCCCAGCTTCGGGCGCTCTTGCCCTCGTTCAGGTGGGCAAGCAGGCTCTCGAGCGTTTCGGCCTCGCGCAGAAGCTTCTTGTCCCCGCCCTTGGCCGCCTTTTTCACGCGCTCGATGCGCCGCTCGAGCACCTCCATATCCGCCATTATCAGCTCGAGGTCTATGATTTCAATGTCTCTCGCCGGGTCGCAGCCGCCCTCGACGTGGACGATATCCGGGTCGTCGAAGCACCTTACCACATGTATGACGGCGTCGGTGCGGCGAATGTTCTCCAAAAATTTATTTCCGAGCCCCTCGCCCTTGCTCGCGCCCTTTACCAGCCCGGCTATGTCGACGAACTCGATGGTCGCCGGCGTGTACTTCTTGGGCGAATAGAGCTCCGCGAGGAAATCGAGCCTCTCGTCCGGCACGGCCACGACGCCCACGTTGGGCTCTATGGTGCAGAAGGGGTAGTTGGCGCTCTCCGCCCCGGCGTTCGTTATCGCGTTGAACAGGGTCGATTTGCCGACGTTCGGCAACCCGACAATTCCTAATTTCATATGTATTCACTTCTCCCTGACAAGTCGGCCGCGCGCACGGCGCGCCCTATTCCGATACAACAATAAACTATAGCATAAGCCCCTGTTTTTTTCAATCGCATAAGGTTATTATTCGATTTTGTAACGGAACTGAAAAAAACGGCGGGAGGCCTCCTGGCCTCCCGCCGTCTGAATCAATCATTCGCCCTTATTCTCTTCCGCGCCGGATGGGGGCTCCTGAGCCGCGGGCTGGCTGCCCGTGTCCGGCTTCGGCTCTTCCGCAGGCGGCAGGGTCTGCGGCTCGTCGAAGGTGTAGCTTATGCGCCTTGCGGGCGGCTCGATTGTGCTGTCGCGCATTTTCGGCTCGGCCTTTTTCGGCGGCAGCTCGCCGTGGCGGCAGTAATAGCTGAACACGTCGCCGTCCATGCTCTCGTTCTTTAGCAGATACTCCGCCACTCCGCGCAGCGTATCCGCGTGCTCGGTGAGGATGCGCTCGCAGGCGGCGTTCGCCTCGTCGAATATGCGCTTGACCTCCTCATCGATGATGGCGGCGGTCTCCTCCGAATAGCTCTTCGTCATGCCGAAGTCGCGGCCGATGAAGATGCTGTGCCCGGAGCTGTCGTAGCTTATGGGACCGAGGCGCTCGCTCATGCCGAACTGGGTGACCATCGCCCGGGCGAGGTGCGTGGCCTGCTGTATGTCCCCGGACGCTCCGGTGGATATATCGTCGAGGAAGAGCTTTTCGCTGACGCGCCCGCCGAGGGACACGACGATGTTCTCAAAGAGCTCGGAGTAGGAGTGGAAGTTCTCCAGGTCCTCCTTCGGGCGGAAATACGTCGCACCGCCGCTGGGGCCGCGGGGGATTATCGTGATATAGTGCACGGGATCCGTGTGCTCGAGGAACTCGCTCACGACGGCGTGGCCGCCCTCGTGATAGGCAGTGAGCCTCCTCGCGCGCTCGCTCATGACCTTGCTCTTCTTCTCCGGGCCCATCTGCACCTTACGGATGGCCTCCTCGATCTCGTAGCTGGTGATGAAGCGCCTGCCGTTGGAAACGGCCATGAGCGCCGCCTCGTTGAGCAGGTTTTCAAGGTCCGCGCCGGAGAAGCCGGGCGTGCCCCGCGCGACTGAGTTGAGGTCCACATCGTCGGCCAGCGGCTTGCCGCGGGCGTGGACGCGCAGTATGGCCTCGCGCCCGCGGATGTCGGGCAGGCCGATATACACGCGCCGGTCGAAGCGGCCCGGGCGGGTAAGCGCGTTGTCGAGGATGTCGTCGCGGTTCGTGGCCGCCATGACGATGACTCCCTCGTTGTTGGTGAAGCCGTCCATCTCCACGAGGAGCTGGTTGAGCGTCTGCTCGCGCTCGTCGTGCCCGCCGCCGAGGCCGCTGCCGCGCTGGCGGCCAACGGCGTCGATCTCGTCGATAAATATTATCGCCGGGGCAACCTTCTTGGCCTGGTCGAACAAATCGCGCACGCGCGAGGCGCCGACGCCGACATAGAGCTCCACGAAGTCCGAGCCGGAGATGGAGAGGAACTGCACCCCGGCCTCGCCGGCTACGGCCTTGGCGATGAGCGTCTTGCCGGTGCCCGGAGGGCCTACGAGCAGCACGCCCTTGGGTATGCGCGCGCCCATGTCGGTATAGGATTTCGGGTTCTTGAGGAAGTTGACGACCTCCTCGAGCTCCGCCTTCTCCTCCTCGCAGCCGGCCACGTCCCTGAACGTGACTTTCTTCTGTTCCTCGCTGCCGAGGCGGGTGCGGGCTTTGCCGAACTTGCCCACGCCGGGCGCGCCGCCCCCGCTGGACTTGTTCATCAGGGCGTACCACAGCCCGAACATGGCCACGATGATGAAGATATAGAACACAAAGCTGAACCACCACGGGGCCACCCAGCCCACGTCGAGCTCATAGCTTGTGATTATACCCTCTTCCTGCTGCTGCATGATGAGGTCGCTCATATCGTACCAGAAGAGGCTGACGTCGTACAGCTGGTATGTCACTGTGGCTTCCTCGGCGGGCACGTCCCTGAGCGTAAGGACGATGTTGGAGCCCTCGATATAGAACGACTCCACCTGCTCCGTGCGGAAAAGCTCCACAACGTCCGAATAAACAACCTGCTCGGCCTGCGAGGGGGAGAGCATGCTGTAAATGACGGCGAGCAGGATCACCATTATCAGGATGTAAAAACCGAGGTCACGGGCCCGGTTTCTCTGAGGTTTCAAAAAAACGTCACTTCCTTCGCGCTGCTGTTGTTTGCTCTTTATTCGCCCTGGTGCTCATACACCTCGGGCTTGAGAACGCCGATATACGGCAAATTGCGGTATTCCTCCGCGTAATCGAGGCCGTAGCCCACGACAAACGCGTCCTCAACCTCGAATCCGGCGTAGTCCGCGTGGACGTCCGCGCGGCGGCGGGACGGCTTGTCCAGCAGCGTTACGAGGGTGATCGACGCCGGGCGGCGGACCTCGAGGTATTTTGTCAGATAGCTGAGCGTCACGCCGCTGTCGAGTATGTCCTCCACTATTATGAGATGCCTGCCGGCAATATCGCTCGAGAGGTCCTTGTTAATTTTAACCGCGCCGGTGGTCGAGGTGCCGCTCCCGTAGCTGGAGACGGCCATGAAATCCATCGTGCAGTAGATATCCACGCTTCTCAGCAGGTCGGCCATAAACATGAAGCAGCCCTTGAGCACGCCCACGAAAATCGGGTTTTTACCCGCGAAATCGCGCGTGATCTCGGCCCCAAGCTCCTTTATGCGCGCCCTTATCTGCTCCTCCGTGAGGAGTATGCGCTCCACATCCCTTTCCATCCCTGTGCGCTCTGCCATAATCTTTCTCCCGAATTTTATTAATTTATTTTTGCGAACTCAATTTTAAGCGTCCTCTCCCCCGGTTTGGGGACGGCGCGCTCCGCCGACGCGAGGCCGTAAACAGCCAGCACCCCCTCCCCGTCGCGCAGCACGGGCACAAGGGGACGGCTGAGCGCGGGGATGCGCGCCTCGGCGAAGAGGTCGGACAGTTTTTTGGTGCAGCCGCGGCGCGCAATGCGCAGCGCGTCGCCCGGCTGGCCCGACATGCAGTATATAGTACCACAAATCTTTGAATATGGGAAGAAAAAAGTGTTTAATGAACTGTTAATTTCACCGCGGTACACGCTGTCCGAGCTGCGCAGCACCAGCCCCGCCTCCGGCAGCTCTATTTCCCCGCTCATCGGGATCTCCCGCGCCGTGATTCCGCCCGGCATTTCCGTCAGGGCGCGTATGCGGCCGTTTTCCCGGACGAAGCGCGCCCCCGGCACGTCCGCGAATGCGGTCCCCGTCCCTTCGGAGAGGGCGAGCACGGCGTCCACATGCGCTTCGGAGAGCGCCCGCGGGGCGAGAAGCCTCACGGCGCGGGACGAGACGCTCCGCGGGGCAGACGCCAGCGCGGCGGCGGAGAGGCCGAGTGAGTCGGAGTTTTTCTCCACAAAAGAGCGCGCGAGGGACTCGAGGAACTCCTCGTCGGCCCTCATCAGTGCCGCCGCCCTGCCGGCGGCGAGGTCAAAGCGCGGATTTATGCCGCGCAGGACCGGCATCACGCTGTGCCGGATGCGGTTGCGCGAGTAGTCGTCAAGGGCGTTCGTGCTGTCCTCCATGTACGCTATCCCGCGCGCCGAGAGGTATTCCTCCACCTCCGCGCGCGTAACGGCGAGCATCGGCCGGACTATCCGTCCCCGCCTGGGCGGTATGCCGCCCAGGCCGCGCAGCCCGCTGCCCCGGGTCAGGTTGAGCAGCAGCGTCTCCGCGTTGTCCCCGGCGTTGTGCGCCGTGGCTATCAGGTCCGCACCGAGGCTGTCCGCCGCCGAGCTGAGGAACTCATAGCGGAGCTGCCTCGCCGCCTCCTCTGTGCCGAGGCGGCGCTCTGCGGCAAAGGCGGCCACGTCCCCGCGGCCGGTGATGCACTCCACGCCTAAGGCGGCACACATATCCGCGACGAAGCGCTCGTCGCGGTCGGATTCCTCCCCGCGCAGGGAGTGGTTATAGTGCGCGGCGCAGACGGCGTAGCCCCCCGCCTCCGCCCCCTCGAGGCAGCGGTGCAGCAGATAGACGCTGTCCGCCCCGCCGGAGACTGCGCAGAGCACCCTTCCCGCGCCGCTCAGGGCCGAAAAGTCGAAGCCCTCAGTCATCCTCCTGCCTCCTCGTCATGGCGGCGAAGGTCGTGTATTCGGGCAGCCACATGAGCTTGAGCGTCTTTATGGAGCCGCGGCGGTTTTTGAGTATTATCGCCTCGGCCTCGTTCGGGTTTTCGCACTCCGTGTTGTAATACCCCTCGCGGTAGAGGCCGATGACCACGTCCGCGTCCTGCTCTATCGCGCCGGATTCGCGCAGGTCGGAGAGCATTGGGCGCTTGTTCTGGCGCGCCTCGTTCGCTCGCGAGAGCTGCGAAAGGCAGAGCACGGGCACTCCTAACTCCTTTGCCATTATCTTCATCATGCGGCTTATGTCGCTCACGGCCTGCGTGCGGCTCTCGTTCGACCAGGAGTGGCCGCTGCCGGCCGACTGCATGAGCTGCAGGTAGTCCACCATGACGAGGCCGAGGTTTTGAAGCCGCCGGCACTGCGCGTTCATGTCCGAAACGGTGAGCGACGGGTTGTCGTCGATCCTCATGTCTGTCGCGCTGAGGACGCTGGCCGCGCTGCTTATGCGCCGCCACTCGTCCGAGCTCAGCCGCCCGGTCTGCAGCTTCTGGCTGTCCACCAGCGCCTCCCCGGCGAGCAGGCGCGTTACGAGCTGCTCGCGGGTCATCTCCAGCGAGAAAACGGCGACGGTTTTTTTCGAGGTCTTTGCGACGTGCATGGCTATGTTCAGCCCAATGCTCGTCTTGCCCATGCCTGGCCTGGAGGCGACAAGTATCAGGTCGCCCGGGCCCATGCCGAGTATCGTGTGGTCGAGGTCGCCTATGCCGGTCGTCAGGCCCGGGACGGCGCTCTCGCTCGCCGCGGCCTCGGAGAGCTGGTTGTACACGTTCTGCACCACGACCGACACGGGCGTCAGCCCGCCGGTGTTGCGGTCCTTGCGCAGGGCGTAGATCTTCTTCTCCGCCGCTTCGAGCATGGCGTCGGCCTCGCCGGCGCCCTCGTAGACCATGCTGTTTATCTCGTCGGCCGCCTGGGCCAGGCCGCGCAGCAGCGCCCTGTCGCGCACGATGGCGGCGTACTCGAGCACGTTCGCGGCCGTGGGCGTGATCTGCATGAGCTCCATCAGGTACTGCTGGCTGGAGCCCTCCTTGTACACGCCGCGGACGCGCATCTGGTCGAGCACGGTGACGGGGTCGATCGTCTGGCCGTACGCGAACATGGCGAACATCGTCTCGAAAATCTCGCGGTTCTGCTGTATATAGAAGTCGTCCGCCTTTACCTTGTCTATGACCTCGGAAATGCACTGCGGGTCTATCAGCATTGAGCCGAGCACAGCCTGCTCGGCGCTTGCCGAGTGCGGCGCCTGCCGGCCGAGAAGTTCGTTCATGTCCGCTCCCTCTTGGATTTTATTTCTTTTCCGTCACGAGCACGTTTATCGTGCCGCTTACCTCGCTACCGAGCTTGGCCTTTACCTCATAGCTGCCGAACTGCTTTATCGGCTCGGACTGGACTATGCGGTTTTTCTCTATTTCAATGCCGTGCTGCTCGCGCAGCGCGTCCGAGATCTCCTGGCTGGTCACCGCGCCGAAGAGGCGGCCGCCCTGGCCGGCCTTGGCCTGCACCTGGACCACGATGCCCTCGAGCTTTTTGGCGTTCTCCTCTGCGAGGGCCTTGTCGCGGGCTATCTGGGCCGCCTTGGCCTTTTCGCGGAGCTTGAAGGCGTTCACGGCGTCTGCCGTGGCCTCGCTGGCCAGCTTGCGCGGCAGCAGGTAGTTGCGCGCATAGCCGTCCGAAACCTCCTTCATGTCGCCCTTTTTGCCCTGTCCCCTTACGTCAACGTTGAATATGACCTTCATAAAAAATCTTCCTTTCTGCGGCCTGCCGCGGCGCTTTGAGCCGTCTCAGCCGTCGAGGTATTCGTCTATCGCGGCGAAAAGGCTGTTCACCGCGCTGCGTATGTCCGTGTCGTGGAGCTGCGCCGCCGCGGCGCTGCGGTTGCCGCCGCCGCCCAGCTTTTCCATTATCATCTGGGCGTTGATGTCGCCGATGCTCCGGGCCGAGATGTTCGCCCCGCCGTCCTCCGTAGGGCAGACGACGAAGGAGGCCTCCACTCCGGAGATATTCAGCAGCTCGTCCGCCGCCTGGGCCACCACGACTCGGTCCTGCTGCCCCGAAGGCACCGCCACGGCGATGTTGCCCCGGTAGAGCCGGGCGCTCTGGAGTATCTTGTAGCGCGCCACGGTGTGCTCCATGTCGTTTTGCAGCAGCTTCTTCACCTCCGTGGTGTCCGCCCCGGCCCTCCTCAGGAAGGCCGCGGCCTCGAAGGTGCGCTCGCCCGTGCGTATGGTGAAATTCTTCGTGTCCAGCACGATGCCGGAGAGCATGGCCTCCGCCTCGCACCTCAGGATGTCGTCCGGCTCGACTATCTCCTGCAGCACCTCGCTCATCAGCTCGCAGACCGAGGAGGCGTAGGGCTCGTGGAAGGTCAGGTCGGCGTTTTCTATATACGTCGCGGCCCGGCGGTGGTGGTCGATAACTGCCACGCGCGTGCAGGTCTGAAGCAGGGACTGGTCCTCCACCTGCTCGGGTCGGTTGGTGTCCACCACCACGAGCAGCGTGCGGCTGTCGGCCTGTAGCATGGCCTCCTGCGGCGTTATAAAGGCGTTTTTGTACTCCGGCTCGCGCCTGAGCCGCTCGATGAGCAGCGCGGCGGAGTTCTTCACCGGGTCTATGACTATCCGGCAGGGCTTGCCCTTTTTCCGCGCTATGCAGCAGACCGCCACGGCCGAGCCCACGGCATCGAGGTCCGCGAATTTGTGCCCCATGGCAAAAACACGCGAGGAGTCCGCAATAAGCTCCGCGAGGGCGTTGGCCATCACGCGGCTCTTTACCTTTGTGCGTGTTTCCACCTCGTTGCCGCGCCCGCCGAAGAACTCGAAGTTGAAGCGGTTCTTCACGACCGCCTGGTCGCCGCCGCGGGAGAGGGCCATCTCCGTTGCGAGGGAGCTGAACTGCAGATCCTCCCCGAAGCCGCTGCCGTCCACGCCGAGGCCTATGCTCACCGTGGCGTGGATGCCGCTCGGGCTCACGACCTCGTGCACGCGCTCGAGGATGGGAAACTTGTCCGCCCTCATCTTGTCGAGGTGGCGGGATTCGAATATGAAGAGGTAGCGGTCGCGGTCATAGCGCCGCAGGACCGCGTCCTTGCCCTCGCTCCACTGCGTTATACGGTCCTCCACCGCGTCTCGCAGCTCGTTTTTCACGCGCTCGGGCTGGTTGCGTATCATCTCGTCGTAGTTGTCTATGACTATCGTGGCCACGACGGGGCGCGACTCCTCATACTTTATCCGTACGTCGTCGTAGTCCGTCACGTCCACCCAGTAGGCGATGCCCATGAAGCCGCGCTCCACGCCCTCGCCCTCCTCGGTCGAGCGGATGATATTGCCGTGAATCTGGTATTTCTTCCCGCCGATTTCAATCAGCCCGGGGTGCTGCGTCTTGCCCTCAAGGAGCCACTTGCCGCTGAAGCCCGGCACCATGTCGTCTATCCGCGCCTCGAACCGCGCGCCGGAGACGCCGCACATGTCGAAGAATATCTGGTTCGCCCAGACTATGCGCGAGTCGTTCAGCGAGAACACCGCCATCGGCAGCGGGAAGTTCATCAGCGTGTTGTTCTTGGCCGTATCGGCGTCGTAGGTGACGGACTCGATATACTCCATCAGCTCGCGCCGGCGCTTGCGCGCCATGAACAGGGACCAGACCACGAGCAGCAGGATTATCCCGCCCTCCACGGCAGCGAGCAGGTACTGCTCGAAAAACAGCGTGGCGGCGGCAAAGGCCACGAGTATGAATAGATATAGCCTCAGGTTCGGCTCCACAAGGCGCTGTATCTTTTTGTTCATCGTATCACCTCTGCGCCGAAAGGCACATGCTTTCGCGTGCTTTGATTTAATAAATAATTATACCACGCGCGCCGCCTGCATTACAACAGTATTTTGAGCGCTGTCCGGACAGCGGCGCGGGCCGGGGCCCAGGGCCCCGGCCCGCCGCATTTCACTCCCCAGCCGACGGCTGGTAGTCGAGTATATAATACCCGCAGGCGTTTATCACGGTGGTCTCACCGTACTTCATAAGCCGGGGTATGTTGTGCCCATAGCGCAGGTGGTTGTGCCCGTGGATGAAATAGCGGGGCTTGTAGCGGTTGAGCAGCCGCACAAAAACCTCAAAGCCCTGATGGGGCAGGTCCTCCCCGTCGCCGAGCCCGGCAGCCGGGGCGTGGGTCAGAATTATGTCCGGCGCGCCGCGCAGCAGAAGCTGCGGCTGCAGCCGCACCACGCGCGCGAGCATCTGCCGCTCGGTGTACTGGTGCTCGCCCCGGTTGTACATGCGGCTGCCGCCGAGGCCGAGGATCTTGATCCCCTTAACGGTCACCAGCTTGCCGTCGATGCAGTCGCAGCCCTCGGGCGGGCGGTCCTTATACCTGCCGTCGTGGTTGCCGTGCACATAGAGCAGCGGCGCGCGGCCCATGGTCACGAGGAAGGACAGATAGTCCGGCTTCAAATCCCCGCAGGACAGCATGAGGTCTATATCTTTTAACATGCCTGGCTGGTAGTAGTCCCAGAAGCGGGGACTCTCCTCGTCGGCCATGAGCAATATCTTCACTCCTGCTTTTCCTCCTGCTTCGCCGCCAGCTTTTCCTCCTTCACCGGCGGCAGGTCGTCACGGTAAACACCGAGCAGGCGTACGAGCGAGTGCGACATCGGCAAAAGCTCCTCAAAGCGGGGTATCGAGCCCTCCACGTTGTCACAGAGCCAGTCCATATGCAGCACCTCTTCCGGCTTGAGCCACTGCCAGCCGTCGTTCCGCTCCTTCCCTGACTGGTCCGTTATCGCGCAGTGGAAGGGGTCTATAACACCCCCGCGCAGCCCTCGCTTGAGTATCCAGGCCAGCTGGCGCACACCCGACGGCAGGTCAGGGCTGAGCTGCACGTCGATCACGCCGCTCTTCATGCCCCACCAGTAGTTCACGGCCCTCTCTCCCGCGCGCTCGGCGGAAAGGTCCCAGGTGCCGTCCATTATGCTGCGCACCACGCGCTCATAGAACTTGCCCCAGTCCCAGCAGGGCGAGGCGAGCGGGGAGAGCGAGCCGTCCTCCCGGCGCAGATAGGTGCCCCAGTCCCAGACATAGCTCGCCTGGCCGGCGGCTATGGCGTCGCGGTTTGAAATCACCGTGATCCCCTCGCGCACGAAGTCCGCCACGGGGCTGCTGTCCACGCAGGACCAGCGCAGGTCTATCCGAGCGTCCGGATTGGTCATTTTGGCGCCGAGGGCGAAGGCGTTTATGCTCGCCGGGACGCCGAGTATCGGGTAGTTCGCCACATAGCCTATCCTGCCGGAGCGGCACATCGCCCCGGCTATGGCGCCGGTGATGAACTTGGCCTCGTAGGTGCGGCAGTAGTACGTCCTTATGCTGGCATAGGGCATTGAGAGCGAGCAGTTGAGCACCCTGACATCCGGGTGCAGCGCCGCCGTTTTCAGGCACTGGCCGATCAGCGGCGGCGCGGTGGCAAAAATAACGTCCGCCCCCTCCGACACGGCCTTTTCCATAAGTTCGGCCGGGTCCTGCCCCTGTTCGGGCGCGTAGGTCTTTACGCTTATCAGCTCGCCGAGCTGGCTTTCAAGGTACTGCCGGCCGAGGTCGTGCGTGCTCGTCCACTGGCTCGCCTCCGGCCTGAACGCATGTACGAAGGCCACGTTCAGGTGCCCCGGCAGGGGCTCTATTATGCGCGTGAGCAGGCCGCGCCGCGCGGCCTCGGCCGTCGGCTCCGGCGGCTCGGTCTCCACGGCTATGGGCTCGTCGGCGGCGAGCAGCCTGATGTCCGCCCACACTGACTCGATGCTCTTCGTCAGCTCCGGCATGGTCATCGGCTTCATGTCCGGCATTTTATACACGCGCAGCCAGACGAGCAGCGCCTCGGCCGCCGTGACCGGCAGGCGGTCGCGGTTCAGCTTGCGGTAGGCCTCGCCGAAGCGCATGAAGGAAGCGGAAAAGGACTGCCGCTCCGCGTCCGTCCAGACGTGGCCGGGCTCGTAGCCGAGGGCCTCTATCAGCTTTGCGTAGCCGCCCGTGCGGCGGAAATGCACCGTGTACAGCTTCGTGAGGGCGAAAAAGTCGATGAATTCATAGTACACACGCACGCGCACATCGTCTGAATACGCCGGCACCAGGCGCACGACGCGCGCCGAGACGCCCGCCGCGCCGTAGCTCCTCAGGACGCTTACGCGCTTGTGCCCCTCCTGCACATAGAATTCGCCCATGTACTCGTAGCAGCTTATCGGGTCGTTTATGCCCTCGTCGCCGAGGTGCGCGGAGCACAGGCTTATCCACTTGGCGGCGAATTCCGTGTCGGACGGCAGCAGCGGCATGTAGTTCGCCGCGAAAGCGAGCCGCCGCTCAGCGTGCTTGGTGCCGACTATCAGCTCGGTGGGGATCTCCATCACGCCGAGATCCATGCGGCCGATGAGCGTGGACTCGTCTATCAGCTCGTCGAGCACCCTTATGTAGGGATACCGCCCGCTTATCATGCAGGCCCTGCAATACTTCTGTCCTGACTTATAGGCTTTCTGATACTGCTGAAATGCTTCGGATCTGTTCATGTCCGTTCTCCCGTCGTCAAATATGCTTTCACAGTTTTACGGCGATATCATATCCTATTTGGGACAAAAATCAAGTGGCGGGCGGCATTTTTTTGCCTCCCGGGTAAAAAAGCGGCGCTCCTTTGCCTGGGAGCGCCGCTTCGGCGGTTTTTATGCCGGAATTATTCCTGCACGTAAATCTTCTGCGGGTGGATAATGTGCCTCGGGCAGGTCTCGGCGCAGTGGCCGCAGCCGGTGCACTTGTCATAGTCGATGACGGCCAGGTTGTTCACGACCTTGATGGCCTCGTGCGGGCACTCGCGCTGGCACTTCATGCAGCCGATGCAGCCCGCATCGCAGACCTTGCGGGTCTGCGCGCCCTTGTCGTTGGAGCGGCAGCCGACGAGCACCCACTGCTCATAAGGCACCTTCTGGATGATGCCCTTGGGACACGCGCTGGCGCAGGCCATGCAGGCCACACACTTTTCGCGGTCCACCTCGGCGACGCCGTTGACTATGCTCATCGCGCCGAACTGGCAGGCCCTGACGCAGTTTCCGAGCCCGATGCAGCTGAACTGGCAGGCCTTGGGCCCCTTGTTTCCGAAGCGCATGGCGGCAATGCAGTCCGCCGGGCCCTCGTACTCAAAGAAGTCCTTCGCCGTGCCACAGCTGCCGGAGCAGGGGACGTAGGCCACGTATTTCACTGGCGCCACGGCGTCCAGCCCCATGACGGCGGCGACCGCCTCGGCGGTCTTTTTCCCGCCGGGGCCGCATTTGTCGGGAGGTGCCTCTCCCGCCACGACGGCGGCGGCATAGGCATCGCAGCCGGCGTAGCCGCAGCCGCCGCAGTTGGCGCCCGCGAGCGCGGCGCGGACCTCGTCTATGCGCGGGTCCTGCTCAACATAGAATATTTTGGCGGCGAAGGCAAGAAGCGCGCCGAAAATCGCGCCCATGATGCCGAGCACAAGTATCGCATACAGTACGTTCAGCATGTCGCGCCCCCCTTAACCTATCTGCATTCCGGAGAAGCCCATGAAGGCGAGAGCCAGCAGGCCCGCCGTGACAAGGGCTATCGGGAAGCCCTCGAAGCTCTCGGGATACTCCGCGAACTGGAGACGGTCGCGCACGGAGGCGAAGAGCACGATGGCCAGCATGAATCCGAGGCCGCCGGTGATGCCGTATACGACGCTCTCGATGAAGTTGTAGTTGTTCTGCACGTTCAGCAGCACGACGCCGAGCACGGCGCAGTTGGTGGTGATGAGCGGCAGATAGATGCCGAGCGCGGTGTAGAGCGAGGGGATGGACTTCTTCAGGAACATCTCGACGAACTGCACGAGCACGGCGATGACGAGTATGAACGCCAGGGTGCTCATGTACCCGAGGTCGAGGCTGACGAGCAGCTCGTTCACGAGGTAGCAGATGGCCGAGGAGAGGCCCATGACGAAGGTGACCGCGATGCCCATGCCGACGGCGGTGTCGATCTTGGTCGAGCAGCCGAGGAAGGGGCAGCAGCCGAGGAACTGCGAGAAGATGAAGTTGTTGATCAGTATCGCGCCAAGCGATATTGTGAGCACGGATTCAAGCATTTTCCACAGCCTCCTTTACGACCTCGACCTTGGCCGCGCGGGCGGCGCGCTCCTTCTTCTCCGCCGACTTGCGCAGCGCGTACTGCATGGCGGCGAGGAGGCAGGCAAGGGTCAGGAACCCGCCGAAGGGCATGATGAGTATGGTCGCGCCGAACTCCTCCGGGAAGATGCGGATGCCGGCGGCGGAGCCGTCGAACGAGACGCTCAGCGCGCCGTTGACGATCTCGAAGATTCCGGTGCCGAAGGTGCCGGAGCCGAGCAGCTCGCGGATAAGGCACATCAGGACGAGTACGACCGTGTAGCCGAAGCCCTGGAATATGCCGTCGAAGAAGCTCGGGCCGATGGGCTCGTGCTGGCAGAAGGCCTCAGCGCGCCCGATGATGATGCAGTTGACGACGATGAGCGGGATGAACACGCCCAGCGAGGACGACAGCGCGGGGATGAACGCCTGCAGCAGCAGGTCGACAATGGTGACGAAGCCCGCGATGACAACGACGAATATTGCCAGCCGTATGTCATTCGGGATGGCCTTGCGCAGCGCGGAGATGGCCACGTTGCAGCAGGTCAGGATTATGAGGACCGAGAGGCCCATGCCGAGGCCGTTGAACAGCGAGGTGGTTATGGCCATCGTGGAGCACATACCTATGCGCTGCACGAGCACGGGGTTATTGGTTATGAGGCCCTCTTTGAACTGTTGTTTGAGATTCATTTCACGCCCCCCTTTAACCCAGCGCCTTTACGGCGGCTATGGCCGTGTTGGCCGCGTTGGCCATGGCCCTTGAGGATATCGTGGCGGCGGTTATCGTGTCGATCGTGCCGCCGTCCTTGGTCACCGCCATGCCCTCGGTCTGGCCGATGAAGCTGTCGGTGAAGTCCGTCTCGGTTATCTTGGCGCCGAGGCCGGAGGTTTCGGCGTGGTCGATGACGCTCGCGCCGGTGATCGCGTAATTGGGATCCACGCCGAACGCCGCGGTGATGGAGCCCTGCGCGCCGGAGAAGGTGAGCTCAACGACCCAGCCCTCGTCGCCGGCCTGGGAAATGGCGTCCACGGTCTCCCACGCCTCTTCGTCAAAGCTGACGGAGGTGTACTCGCCGTCGTAGGGGAGCACCGCCTGATAGGCCTCCGCCCTCGCCTCTTCCTGGCGCATCGCTATTATGTCTTTGGTGAAGTAGTTCACCAGGCCCAGCACGCCGGAGGTTATGGCGGAAACTACAAAGAGGATTAGCGCAAGCCGTACGATCTGGTTTGGCGCTTTCTTCGTCTCAGTCATGCCGACGCCGCCTCCTTTTCCTTTTTCTTGGCCTCTTTCTTGGCCTGCTTCGCGGCCTTGGCATCCTCGGCGGTCATGCCGAACTGCCTCGGGCGGGTGACGCGGTCAACGGCCCAGGTGCAGCAGTTCATGATGAGGATGGCGTAGCTGACGCCCTCGGGATAGGAGCCGAAATAGCGTATCAGCACGGTCAGCGCGCCGCAGCCGGCGCCGAAAATCAGCTGCCCTCTGAGCGTTACGGGGCTGGTGGAGTAGTCGGTGGCCATGAAGAACGCGCCGAGCAGCAATCCGCCGGAGAGGAGGTTGTACACCGTCCAGTCGATGCGGCCGTAGCTCTCTTTGCCGAATATCAGGCAGAGCACGGCGACCGTACCGATGAACGCGGTGGGAACACGCCAGGTTATAACCTTGCGTATCAGCAGATAGGCCGCGCCGATGAGGATGGCCAGGGCGCTGACCTCACCGATGCTTCCCGGGATCCCGCCGAGGAAGAGCGAGCCGTAAGTGAAATACTCGGGCAGGGCCTCGCCGGCCTTCAGGAAGCTGAGCGGGGTGGCCATAGTCGTGCCGTCCACAACGCCGGAGAGCACGGTGGGCACGGCCCAGCTCGTCATGAGCGCCGCATAGCCCGCGGTGAGGAACGCCCTGCCAGCCAGGGCCGGGTTCAGGAAGTTCTTGCCTATGCCGCCATAGAGCTGCTTGACAACGACTATGGCGAAGAAGGAGCCGATAACGCACATCCACCATGTGGCGTTGCTCGGCAGCACGCAGGTGAGCAGGAAGCCGGTGACAACGGCGGAGAGGTCGCCCACGCTCTGCGGCTTTTTGAGCAGCTTGCGGTAGCCCCACTCAAAGAACACGCAGGAGAACACGCTCACCGCGAGCAGGAGGACCACCTTTATCCCGAACATATAGGTGCCAACAGCGAGCGTCGGGATAAGGGCTATTATAACGTCGAGCATGATGCTCGTCGTGTCCCTCTTTGTCCTTACAAGGGGGTTGGACGAAACCTTGAAGAGCTTCTTTTCTTCCATTACGCCCTTGCCTCCTTCCCGGCCGCTGCCGCGGCGTTTACTTTGGCCGCTTCGGCCCGGGCCTTCTCCTCCGCCTTCTTGGCGCTGAGCATTGCCTTGCCGACCTTAAAGGTGTGGGTGAGCGGCAGGCGCCCCGGACATCCCCAGGAGCAGGAACCGCACTCGAAGCAGTCCATGACGTGGTACTCTTCCATTTTCTTGTAGTCGCCCTTTAGGACGTACATGTACATGTATATGGGCTGCAGCTTCATCGGGCAGTGCGCGATGCAGTTGCCGCAGCGGATGCAGACGGGGTTTTCGATGTCCCTGTCCTCCTGCTCGGTGAATACGAGCAGGCCGCTGGCACCCTTGACGCTGCCGGCGGAGATGTCCGCCACGCAGATGCCCATCATGGGCCCGCCCATGCAGATGCGCTGCACGTTCCCCACGAAGCCGCCGGCCTCGTTGAAAATGTGCTCAAGCGGCGTGCCGTAACGCACGAGGAGGTTCTGCGGCTCCTTTATGCCGCTGCCCGCCACGGTGATGACGCGCTCGATTGCCGGGACGCCCTCGTAGCACGCGCGGTAGATGGTGTAGGCCGTGTATGTAGACACAACGTTGCAGCCCACGCCGCTGGGCAGCCCGCCGGGCTTCACCTCGCGGTTGGTGTTGACCTTCACCTGCATCTTCTCGGCGCCCTGGGGGTACTTGACCTCCTCGGGGACGATCTCGATGCCGTACTTCGCGGGATCGAGGCTGCTGAGCAGGTCTATCGCGTCCTGCTTGTTCTTCTCGATGCCGTAGTAGCACTTGTCCACGCCCTGGGCTATGCGCACGAGCTCGATACCCTTCAGCAGCTCCTCCGGGTGCTCGAGCATGGTGCGGTGGTCGCCGCAGAGATAGGGCTCGCACTCCGCGCCGTTGATGATGAGCGTGTCCACCTTGCCGCGGCCGCTGGAAATCTTGAACGCCGTTGGGAACATGGCGCCGCCCATTCCGGTAACGCCGGCCTCTCGGATGCGGGCGATGATGGCGTCCGGATCCTTGAGCTGCTCGGGCGTGAGCGGCTTCATGTCCTCGCAGGGGGTGTCCTGGAAGTCGTTTTCTATGACTACGGACATCACCATGTCCCCCAACATGTGCCTGCGGGGCTCAACGGCGGTCACCTTGCCGGAGACCGAAGCGTGGACAGGCGCGGAAATCGGCGCGTCGCTCGCGCCGATAAGCTGGCCCATCTTAACGGTGTCGCCCACCTTGACCGTGGGCTGGTTCGGGGCGCCAATGTGCTGTATCATCGGCAGCACCACCTCTTTGGGCGGCGCTATCGTGCGCACCGGCGACTTTGCGGCGGTCTTTTCATAGTCCGGGTGAACGCCGCCGTAATACTTAAAAGGCATGAGCATCACCTCTCATAATTTTGACTGTATTATAGTAGCACAGTTCGTCGAATGTGTCCAGAGAATATGAAGCCAAAATTGTCATTTCTGTGTGATTATTTCTTAACAAGCATGAGAATTCCTTAACAAATGCATGGAATATTCTAATATCTGTAATTTGTCCGTCTGCCGCGCACTTTTTCCGCGCTTTTGCGCGCGGAAGGGGCATTTCTGCCGTTAGAAAAACTGCCATCTTAACAAACGCTCCAAATTAGTGTAAAATAAGCCTGCGCCCGTCGGGGAGGCCCTTCCCGACGGCACACTGAAACGGAGGTGCTCAAATGCTCATGACCGAATGGGGCGAGGCGCTTGACCGCTCGGCCCCACTGCCCGAATATCCGCGGCCGCAGCTTGTGCGCGACAGCTACCTGAACCTCAACGGCCCCTGGGAATATGCCTTCACATCCGAAATGAAGCAGCCCTCAGAGTATGAGGGGGAGATAATCGTCCCCTTCGCCCCTGAAAGCGAGCTTTCCGGCGTCGGCAGGACGCTGCGCGCCGGCGAATATCTCTGGTACCGCAGGAGCTTCACGCTGCCCGAGGGCTTCAACGTCGGCCGCGTGCTGCTTCACTTCGGCGCGGTGGACCAGTCTGCCCGCGTCTGGGTGAACGGGCGCGACGCCGTTGCCCACACCGGCGGCTACCTTCCCTTTTCGGCCGACATCACCGAGCTCCTTGAACCCGGGGAGAACACGCTTGTGGTCCGCGCGGCGGACGACACCGACGCGAGCTGGCACACGCGCGGCAAGCAGAAAACTAAGCCCGGCGGCATCTGGTACACGCCGCTCTCCGGCATCTGGCAGACCGTGTGGTGCGAGAGCGTGCCGGAAAACTATATAAAGAACCTCTTCATCACTCCCCGCCTCGCGGAGAAGGCCGTGGAGCTCTTCGTGGACGGCGAGGGCGAGTGCCGCGCAGAGATAGAGGGCGAGGAGTACGTCTTCCCTGCCGGCTCGCCCGCCGTGCTCGAGCTGCACGGCGCAATACGCGAGTGGACGCCCGAAACCCCGGAGCTATACAGCCTGAAGCTCACGCTCGGCGACGACGTTGTGAAAAGCTATTTCGCCATGCGCTCCTTCGGCGTAGGCGAGGACAGCTCCGGCGTGAAGCGCCTGCTGCTCAATGGCAGGCCCTATTTCCACAACGGCGTGCTCGACCAGGGCTGGTGGCCGGACGGGCTGTACACCGCGCCGAGCGACGAGGCCCTCGCCTTCGACATCTCAGCGGCCAAGGCCATGGGCTTCAACATGCTGCGCAAGCACGTGAAGGTAGAACCCGCCCGCTGGTACTACCACTGCGACCGCATAGGGATGCTCGTCTGGCAGGACATGCCAAACGGCGGTGGGAAATACAACGCCCTCACCGTCTCCGCCCCGCTGCTCACCGGCGCGCACACCAGCGACGACAAATACGCCCGCTTCGGCCGCAAGAGCGAGCGCGGCCGGCGGGAATTCACCGCCGAGCTGCGCGAGATGGTCACCGCGCTGTACAACTGCCCCTGCATCGCCATGTGGGTGCCCTTCAACGAGGGCTGGGGGCAGTTCGACGCGGAGGAGAACGTAAAGGCCATCCTTGATATAGACAACACGCGGACAATCGACCACGCCAGCGGCTGGCACGACCAGGGCATCGGCGAGATAAAGAGCATCCACCTCTATTTCGACGACTACAGGTACGCGCCGGACAAGCTCGGCCGCTGCGTCGTGCTCAGCGAGTTCGGCGGCTACACCCTGCCCGTGGAGGGCCACTCCGCCCCGGGCAAGCCCTTCGGATATAAGAAATTCAAATCCCCCGCCGACCTGCGGGCCGGCCTTGTCGTGCTCTACGACGGGCAGATCCGCCCCGCGGTCCGCTCCGGGCTCTCCGCCGCGGTGTACACCCAGCTCACCGACGTGGAGAACGAGCTCAACGGCCTTATCACCTACGACCGCCGCGTGCTCAAGCTCCCGGCGGAGGCCGTCGAGCGCACCGTGCGGATGCCTCAGCTCCGCGAGTGATGGAAGTTTGCACACAGTACGCGGACATTTTTGCCCGTAATTCGTCAAAGATATGCCTTGCGGCGGCGTTGCGCCGGATGGTATAATATCCGCGAACTGTGCGCTCTCCGCCCGCAGTTCGCGGATATTGCGCCGCAGCCCAGGCCGCTCCGCAGCTCTTGCGCGGCAGCGGCGTAATGTTCCGGGTTTTTGAAAAACTTGTAAATACAAAAAATACGGGTCGAGGAGTTGTATACGAATATGAATTATGAACACCTGCGCCGCGAGGACGAAGAGGTATATGCCGCGATGGCCAAGGAGCTGCAGCGCCAGCGGGACCACATCGAGCTCATCGCCAGCGAGAATTTCACCTCCCCCGCGGTCATGGAGGCCACGGGCAGCCATCTGACGAACAAATACGCCGAGGGCTACCCCGGCAGGCGCTTCTACGGCGGCTGCGAATATGTCGACGTGGTTGAAAACATAGCCCGCGAGCGGGCGAAGCAGCTCTTCGGCGCCGAGCACGCCAACGTGCAGCCGCACTCCGGCTCCCAGGCCAACGTGGCCGTATACCTCGCGCTCTGCAAGCCCGGCGACGTGATAATGGGCATGGACCTCGCCTGCGGCGGGCACCTGACTCACGGCTCCAAGGCCTCCATCACCGGCAAATACTTCGACGTGCACGGCTACGGCGTGGACCGTGAAACCGAACTCATCGACTACGACGAGATGCGCCGCATGGCGCTCGAGCTGCGCCCGAAGATGATAATCTCCGGCGCGAGCGCCTATTCGCGCATAATAGACTGGAAGCGCATACGCGAGATATGCGACGAGGTCGGTGCCTACATGTTCGTGGACATGGCCCACATCGGCGGCCTTGTGGCCGCGGGCGCTCACCCCTCCCCCGTCCCCTACGCGGACGTTGTCACCACCACGACGCACAAGACCCTCCGCGGCCCGCGCGGCGCCATCATCCTCTGCAAGGAGGAGCTGGCCAAAAAAATCGACTCCGCCATTTTCCCCGGCTCCCAGGGCGGCCCGCTGATGCACGTCATAGCGGCCAAGGCCGTCTGCTTCAGGGAAGCCATGAGCGCGGAGTTCAGGGACTACCAGTTCCAGGTTGTGAAAAACGCCAGGGCCCTTGCGGAGACGCTCTCCGCCGGCGGGGTCAGGCTTGTCTCCGGCGGGACCGACAACCACCTCATGCTCGCGGACGTGATGAGCATGGGCGTAACCGGGCGCGACATGCAGGAGCTGCTCGACCGGGCCAACATCACCGCGAACAAGAACGCCATCCCCTTCGACGAGCAGCCGCCGCACCTCGGCAGCGGCGTGCGCTTCGGCTCCCCCGCCTCCACCTCGCGCGGGATGAAGGAGGCCGAGTTCCGCGAGATCGGCGGGCTCATACTCCGCCTGATGCGCGAGGGCGAGGCGGCCGTCCCCTCCGTCCGCGAGGAGGTCCTCGCCCTCTGCGAGCGCTTCCCGCTCTACGAGGGAGCGATCTGAGCATATCCGGGCGAGGGCCGCGCTCCCGCCTGTTATGGGGGAGGGCTGCGCCCTCCCCCTTTCGTCTTTCCATTCCCCCGCGCGGAGGTGCTGCATGTACAGGATATTTTTAGTTGAGGACGACGCCGTGATAGCCTCGGCGGTGAAGCGCCACCTTGAAAGCTGGGGCTGCGAGGTCGGCTGCGCCGCCGATTTTTCAAACGTCCTGGCGGAATTCGAGAGCTTCTCGCCCCAGCTCGTGCTGCTGGACATCTCCCTGCCGTTTTACAACGGCTACCACTGGTGCAGCGAGATACGCCGCGTTTCGGACGTGCCGGTGATGTTCATATCCGCGGCGTCGGACAGCATGAACATCGTCATGGCCATGAACATGGGCGCGGACGACTTCATCGCCAAGCCCTTTGACCTCGACGTGCTCACCGCCAAGATACAGGCCCTTATGCGGCGCGTTTACGGCCCGGGCGAGGCCAGGAACGTCATAGAGCGCGGCGGCGCGGTGCTCGACCCCGGCGCCGGCACCCTCTCCGCCGGCGGCGGAAGCGTCGAGCTGACGAAAAACGAGCTGCGCATACTGAAAACGCTCATGGAGAGCCGCGGCATCGTCAGCCGCGACGAGCTGATGCTCAGCCTCTGGAAAACGGACAGCTTCGTCGACGAGAACACCCTCACCGTGAACGTGGGGCGGCTCCGCCGGAAGCTGGAGGGCATCGGCCTTTCCGACTTCATCAAAACCAAAAAGGGCCTCGGCTACACCATTTCGGAATGACCGCGGCCCTCTGCAGAAGGTGATCTAATGCTAAACTGCATTGTAATAGGCCTCGGCGGCTTTATAGGCTCTGTGCTGCGCTACCTCGCGGGGAAGCTCACGCTCGCGCCGCACACGGCCTTCCCGCTGAATACGCTGCTCATCAACGTGCTCGGCTCCTTCGCCATCGGGCTTATAGCTGCCCTCGCCGCGAGGGACCCCGGCCTGAACCCCCGGCTCGTCCTGTTCGTCAGGGTCGGGCTGTGCGGCGGCTTCACGACCTTCTCCACCTTCTCGCTTGAGACGTTCGAGCTGCTCCGCGCCGGCTCGTACGCCGCGGCCGGGCTCTACGCCGTGCTCAGCGCCGTGCTCTGCGTCCTCGCCGTAGTGCTGGCGCACATGCTGGTAAAGGCATGAGGGGGCGCGCCGCATGAGCCTTTTCGCCTATCTCCGCAGGCACTGGAAAGTAATAGTCCTGTTTGCCGCCTTCGCCGGCATATTCGCCCTTGTTTTCTCGCTCTACGACCTGCCGGTCGAGGCGGTGGGTTACGCTTCCGCGCTCTGCCTTGCGGTCGGTGCGGTGATGTTCGTCATCGGCTGGTCGCGCTGGCGGGCCCGCCTGAAGGCGCTTGAGCAGATGCGCCGCACCGTGACCGTCTCGCTGGACGGCCTGCCCGCCCCGAACGGCCGGGCGGAGGCCGGCTATCAGGAGCTGCTGCGCATACTCCGCGGCACCCTCGCGCGTTCCGAGGCCGCGGCCGCCCGCGAGCGGCGCGAGGCGGAGGATTACTACACCCTCTGGGCTCACCAGATAAAAACGCCGATCGCCGCGATGCGCCTGCTGCTCAGCCAGCCCGGCGGGGCCGACTCCTCGGCGCTCTCCGCGGAGATCGTGCGCATAGAGAGCTATGTGGAGATGGCCCTCGGCTACATCCGGCTCGAGGGCGGCAGCGACTTCGTCCTTCGAAGCTGCAACGTGGACGGCGTTGTCCGCGGCTGCCTGAGGAAATACGCGCCGCTCTTCATCATGAAAAAGCTCCCCCTCGACTTCCGCGAGACCGGCCTCACCGTCCTCTCGGACGAAAAGTGGCTCGCCTTTGTGATAGAACAGCTCCTTTCAAACGCGCTGAAGTACACGCGCTCCGGCCGCGTTGCGATTTACTCGGAGGGCCGCGCGCTGCTGATCGAGGACACCGGCATCGGCATAGCGCCCGAGGACCTGCCGCGGGTGTTCGAGCGCGGCTTCACCGGCTACAACGGCCGCGAGGACAAGAAATCCACCGGGCTGGGGCTGTATCTCTGCTCCCTCGCCTGCGGCAAGTTAGGGCACTCGCTCTCGCTCGACTCGCAGCCGGGCCGCGGCACCCGCGCACGGCTCTTCTTCCCCGACAAACAGCTCGAGACCGAATAACCGCCCGGCGCGCCGCGCGGCCGGATATTGGAGTGGATAAAGATGAAAAAACGCATATTCAAAACGGCCGTCGCGGTTTTCTTCCTCGTTTTTTTCGTCCCGCTCACGCTTATGGCAGCGTACGGCCCGCCGTGGGACCCGAAAACGGAATCGCCCCCGGAGCCGGAGGGCGTGCGCGTCGCCGTCGCGACGGATCTGCACTACCTCTCGCCGGAGCTTACCGACAACGGCGAGCTTTTCACCGAAATAGTTTCCGGGGCCGACGGGAAGGTCATGCTGTACATAGACGCTCTCGTCCGCGCCTTCGCCGCGCAGATAGCGGAGGAGGCCCCGGACGCGCTTATCCTCTCCGGCGACCTCACCTTCAACGGCGAGCGGCTGAGCCACGAGCACCTCGCCGCCATACTCTCCGCCGTCGAGGCATCCGGCGTGCCCGTGTTCGTCATGCCCGGCAACCACGACCTGTACAGCGGCAACGCTGCGAGCTTCAGCGGCGAGGGGTACGAGCTCACCAACAGCGTCACCGCCGAGGAATTCGCGGAGATCTACGGCGCTTTCGGCTATGACGAGGCGCTCTCCCGCGACGAAGATTCGCTCAGCTACACGGCGCGGCTCTCGCCCGGGCTGATCCTCCTCATGGTGGACGTAAACACCTACTCCTATGCCGGTGCCGTCAAGCAGGAGACGCTGGACTGGGCGGAACAGCAGCTTGCCGCCGCGCAGGAGAGCGGCGAGCAGGTCCTCGCCGTCACACACCAGAACCTCTACGCACACAACCCATATCTGTCTGCCGGTTATATTATTGAAAATTCGATAGAGCTCTATGAGCTTTATTGTGAATACGGTGTCCGGCTGAACCTGAGCGGGCACATCCACCTTCAGCACATCCTTGACAGCGGCGACGTGTGCGAAATCGCCACTTCTTCCCTTGCCGTCAGCCCGAACCAGTACGGCGTGCTGTCTTTTTGGGACGAGGGCGGCGGAAAATACGAGACCCGCAGCGTCGATGTATCCTCCTGGGCGGAAGGGCAGGGCCAGACAGATGAAAATTTGCTGAATTTTGCGGAGTATTCCAGGCAGTTTTTCCGTAACACCTCGCTGAATCAGGCCCTTTCCGAGGCTGCCGGGCAGGAAAACGCCTCTGAACTCGCCGGTTTCTACGCTGATGTGAACGAAAACTACTTTGCCGGGCGCACGGACCTCATAGAATGGGACGACGCTCTCGAAAAGGATTGGGAAAAGTGCAGCTTTTTTATAGGCATCTATCTTGCCAGTATACATTCCTCTGAACCGGGCGATTTTACGCAGCTGAACTGGTAAATAAAAATGCTCCCGTGAGTTTCACGGGAGCATTTTTTCATTCTCTTTTAGTATTCAGGCCTCCACGAACCTCATGAGCATGGCAGCCGCCTGCGCGCGGGTGGCGCTGCCGGACGGGGACAGGATGCCGTCGCCCATGCCGGTGATTACGCCGTTATTCAGCGCCCAAGCCATCGCATCGACCGCCCAGTCGCTCACCGAAGCGCCGTCCGTGAACTGGCCGAAGCCGGTCGCGGCAACCTCAGGAGAGTTGGCGAAGCGGTACAGCATCGTAACCATCTGCTCGCGGGTGATGA
>DVGA01000062.1 GCA_018712985.1 Candidatus Scatomorpha intestinavium | reverse complement strand
GGGCGCACACGGCTTTGAACAAAAAGCGCCGCGCGGCGGCAATCGCCGCGGCGTGCCTTGCTGTAATATGCGCGGCCTTTTTCGCGCTCCGCGGCGTCCGCGCGCGGAGCGCGCTGCTCGAGAGCGGCGCGGCGGCGATGACCGTGACGGCGTATCCCGGCGGGGAGGTGCGTGAATTCTCCGGCGCCGAGGCTGCTGCGGCGGCGGGGCTCTCGCTCGAATACTGCGGCGTGGAGCGCAAGGGCGGCATCCGCACGGAGGCGGGGGACTACCGCGTGTTCATCGACACGGCCGGCGGGCCGGTGTGGCTCTTCGTGCGCGCGGACGTCAGCGGGAGCGTGGACTGCTCGGGGAGCTTCACCGTCCGCGTGAAGGGCGCGTGGGAGCTCTACAGCGTGATTGACGGACTTATGAAAGGCGGGACGGGGACATGAAGCAGGCGGCTGCGGCCGTGGCGCTCATTTTTTCGCTGCTGCTGGCCTCGGTGATCTGCGCGCCGCTGCTTCGGCTGCGCTCCGGGGCAGGAGCTGCGCCGGAGGAGCGGCCGGGGTATTCGGAAGCGGCAGGGGAGCCGGAGGCGGCTGAAAACGGAGGATACGGCGCATGATAACCATATTCAACCGGGCGCAGCTTTGCGTGACGCAGAGCCTTGAGCAGTACGGGAAATTGACCGCGGCGCTGGACGCGGCGGGGATACGCTACTACGCCAAGGCGCTGAGCCGCTCCTCGCCGGCGGCGAGCGCGATGGGCACGCGCGAGCGCGCGGGGACCTTCGCGCAGAACATGGCCTACGACTATTTTTACCGGATATACGTCCGTAAGGCCGATCTTGAGTCCGCGGGCGAGTGCCTGCGGCAGGCCCTGCGCTGAAATCAGCCGTTGAAATAAAAAACCGCCGTCCCGAGATGGGACGGCGGGTATTCTTTTATGCGCTCACAGGGCGGAGACGATGTCGCGGGTGTCGCGCGCAATCACGAGCTCCTCGTTCGTGGGGATGACCCAGAGCTGGACCTTGCTGGCGTCGGTGGAGATGCGGTTGTCGCTGCCGCGCTTGGCGTTGGCGGCTTCGTCGATCTCGCAGCCGAGGTAGCCGAGGTAGGAGCAGATGCCCGAGCGGGTGGTGGGGGCGTTCTCGCCCACGCCGGCGGTGAAGATGATGGCGTCCACGCCGTTCATCGCCGCGACGTAGCTGCCGACGACCTTGGCGACGGAGTAGTCGAACATGTCGAGGGCGAGGCGGGCGCGCTCGTTGCCCTCCTCGGCGGCGTTTTCAAGGTCGCGGAAGTCGCTGCTGACACCGGAGATGCCGAGCACGCCGGACTTCTTATTGAGGACGTTGAGCATGGCGTCTATATCCATGCCGTACCTGTTCATAACGAACTGCAGCGCGCCGGGGTCCACGTCGCCGGAGCGGGTCCCCATCGGCAGGCCTACCAGCGGAGTGAAGCCCATGGAGGTGTCCACACTCTTGCCGTTCATGATGGCGCAGATGCTGCTCCCGTTGCCCATGTGGCAGCTTATGAGCTTGAGCTCCTCGATGGGCCTGCCCATGAGCTCGGCGCAGCGCTGGGAGACATAGCGGTGGCTCGTGCCGTGGAAGCCGTAGCGGCGGACGCCGTCCTTGGTGTAATAGTCGTAGGGCAGGGCGTACATATATGCCTTGGCGGGCATGGTCTGATGGAAAGCGGTGTCGAATACGCCGACCTGGGGCACGTCCTTGCCCATGACCTCGACGCAGGCGTTGATGCCGGTGATGTTGGCCGGGTTGTGCAGCGGGGCGAAGGGGGTGCAGTCCTCAAGGGCCTTCATGACCTCGTCCGTGATGAGCACGCTGCTGGCGAACTTCTCGCCGCCGTGGACGACGCGGTGGCCGACGGCGTCGATCTCGCTCATGCTGGACACGACGCCGTATTCGGCGCTGGTGAGCTTGTCGATGACGGCGGCAATGGCCTCGGCGTGCGTGGGGAGGGGCAGGTCCTCGTTAAAGACCGGCTTATCGTCCACGAGCGGGGTGTGCTTGAGGTGCCCGTCTATGCCGATGCGCTCGCACAGGCCCTTGGCGAGGAGCTTCTCCCCCTCCATATCTATCAGCTGGTACTTGAGGGAGGAGCTGCCGGCGTTGATGACCAATACTTTCATTTCAGATTTCCTTTCTACCGTTTACTATTGTAAATTGCCGAAGAGGTATAGTAATATGGATACTGTTATTTTATCCTTATATGTCCTAAAACGCAAGAGTTTTCGCAAGGAGGCGGGTAGATATGGTGATTGCGGGCATCGTGGCGGAGTACAACCCCTTCCACAACGGGCACGAATGGCACATACGCCGCACGAGGGAGGCGCTCGGTGAGGACGCCGTCATAGTCTGCTGCATGTCGGGCGACTTTGTCCAGCGCGGGGAGGCGGCGGCCTATTCCAAATTCGCCCGGGCGGAGGCCGCGGCGCGCTGCGGCGCGGACCTCGTTTTCGAGCTGCCGCTGCCCTGGGCGCTCAGCTCGGCGGAGGGCTTCGCCCGCGGCACGGTGGGGCTGCTCGCGCAGCTCGGGGCGGTGGACGTGCTCTCCTTCGGCAGCGAGTGCGGGGACGCCGACGCGCTGTCCGCCGCGGCGGAGGCGCTGCTCGATCCCTCGCTCGGCCCGGAGATAAGGGAGGCGCTGGCGGACGGCGTGCCGTTTGCCGCGGCGAGGCAGAGCGCGCTCGCCCTCCGCTCGCCGGAGAGCGCCGCGCTGCTCAGCACGCCGAACAACATACTTGCCGTTGAGTACATCAAGGCCCTGTACGACCTCCGCAGCGATATGCGGATAATCACCTTCCGCCGGGAGGGCGCGGAGCACGACGGGGCGGGCAGCGGGAGCATCCGCTCGGCGAGCGAGCTGCGGACGCACCTCGCCGCTGGCAGGGATATCGCGCCGTTTATTCCGGCGGCCGCCGCGGAGGTGTTCGCGCGAGAGCACGCGCTCGGCCGGGGACCGGTTTCGGGCCGGGACATTGAGCCGCTGCTGCTCTCCAGGCTGCGCATGCTGCCGGACGAGGCCTTCGAGGCCCTGCCGGACGCCTCGGAGGGACTTGCGAACCGCCTGATGCGCGCCGCGCGGGAGGAGCCGGGCTGGGACGGAGTGCTCTCAGCGGCGAAAACCAAGCGCTACGCCCTCTCAAGGCTCAGGCGCATGTGCATGTGCGCCTGCCTCGGCATAAGGAAGGGCATGGCGGACGGCCTGCCGCCCTACGCGCGCATCCTCGCCGCCACGGCGAGGGGGCGGGAGGCGCTGCGGCTCATCGCCGGGCGCACGCGCATACCCATCATTACGAAGCCGGCCGTGGCCCGCGAGCTGCCGCGGGAGGCCCTCGCTGTGTTCGAGCTCGGAGCTTCGGCCCGGGACCTGTACGTCCTGACGGCGTCCGCGCGGGAAGAACGCCGCGGCGGGAGCGACTGGAGGACGGGGCCAGCTGTGCTCTGAGCGCATGTACATGGTAAAAGTGCATAGAAATTGGGACTGGACAGTATAAAATTTTGTTTTACTGCAACATTCTAACAAATTAAAGCAAAATATGAACAAATTGTGTTGCATTCGCGTAGGCAAAGGTTTATAATCTGTGCATGGCCGGGACGGACATTTGTACGTGTACAATGGACTCGCCAGCCAAAGCGTGATATAGGAGGATTTGAAATGAAGAAGATTCTTGCGCTGCTTCTTGCACTCTGCATGGTATTCGCGTTCGCCGCCTGCGGCTCGGAGCCCGCGGCGGAGAGTGACGCCCCGTCCGAGAGCACGGCTCCCGCGGCCGAAAGCGAAGCGCCCGCGACAGGCGACAATGTTATCAGCATCGGTGTGTTCGAGCCGCTGACAGGCGCTTCCGGAGCCGGCGGGCGCCAGGAGTACCTCGGCATGCAGTATGCCCAGAGCCTGCGCCCCACCGTTACGATTGACGGCGTTGAATACACCATCGAGTTCGTCGAGGGCGACAACGCCTCCAGCGCCGACGAGGCCCCCAGCGCGGCGACCTCCCTCATCAGCGCGGGCGTCAGCCTCGTGCTCGGCACCTACGGCTCCAGCGCCGCCATCGCCGCGGCCCCGTACTTTGACGACGCGCAGATCCCCGCCATCGGCGTGACCTGCACCAACCCGCGCGTAACCGAGGGCAACGAGTATTACTTCCGCACCTGCTTCATCGACCCCTTCCAGGGCAGCGTCCTCGCGGCCTACGCCTACAATGAGCTGGGCGCCCGCCACGTCTACTGCCTCGGCGAGACCGGCAACGACTACGACGCCGGCGTCATAAACTACTTCCAGCAGGCCTTCGAGGAGCTGGGCGGCACCGTGACCGTCGGCAACTTCCCTGAGAACAACTCCGACTTCACCAGCTACATAAACACCGCCGTCAGCGAGAGCGCCGACGCCATGCTGACCCCGGTTTCCATCCAGTACAGCACCCAGATCATTGCCCAGGCCGCCAGCCTGAACCTTGAGATGCCCATCCTCGGCTCCGACACGGTGGACAGCAACGCCGTCCTCGAGGCCATCCAGGGCACCAGCCTGAGCCTCTACGTCACCACCTTCTACAACGAGGGCGGCGACCCCGACTTCGACGCCGGCTTCAAGGAGTTCATCAACTCCAACAGCACCAATCTTGAGAACAACGGCGGCAACGACACCATCGCGGCTGTCTCCGTCATGGGCTTCGACGCCTATAACGTCGCGCTCGACGCCATAGAGAGGGCGCAGAGCACCAGCCCTGCCGACATCTATGAGGCCCTCAAGGAGACCAACTCGGACGGCGTGACCGGCAACATCCAGTTCGACGAAAACGGCGACGCCATGCGCGACCTCGCCTACATCAAGATCGCCGACACCGAGAACAACACCTGGATCAACGGCGGCAGCCAGACTGTCGAGTAAGCGGCGGAAATAAGGCATCAGACACCCAGTCAGAAGTTTGGCGGGGGCGAAAGCCCTCGCCAAACGGTTTAAGATTAAGTAAGGCGCGGGCTGTCTCGTAAGGAGCCGGGACGAGGCTCTTTACGAGGCAGTCCATGCGGAAAAGAGAGGAAGTCCTAAGTGCAACTTGCTGTTTCAACACTGCTGTCGGGCATCTCCGTGGGCGGGCAGTATGCGCTTATTGCCATAGGCTACACGCTTGTCTATGGCATACTGCGCCTCATCAACTTTGCCCACGGCGATGTATTCATGGTGGCGGGGCTTGTGGTGATATACATGTCCGCCTCCATGCCGCTGTACATAGCCCTGCCGCTGATGATAGTGTTCATCGTCGTCCTCGGCTTCATGATAGAGCGAGTGGCGTATAAGCCGCTGCGCAGCGCGCCGCGCATGTCCGTCATGATAAGCGCCATCGGCGTCAGCTTCCTGATACAGAATTTCGCCACTTATTACACAGGCGGCCTCGCGCGCCTGTACCCCACGATCCCGTTCATCTCGGATACGGTCACGATCGCCGGGGCGAGCACGCGCTGGGTAACGGTAATAACCCCCTTCCTGGTCATCCTGCTCATCATACTGCTGCAGCTTCTCATAAACCACACGAAGATCGGCCTCGCAATGCGCGCGGCGGCGAAGGATTTTGAGACGAGCCAGCTCATGGGCATCAAGATAAACTCCGTAATCAGCTTTACGTTCATCATCGGCAGCGCCCTTGCCGCAATAGGCTCGATACTCTACTTCACCAACTACCAGTCCATCATGCCCACCTCCGGCTCCCTGCCCGGCCTGAAGGCCTTTGTGGCGGCTGTCTTCGGCGGGATAGGCTCGATACCCGGCGCGGTCATAGGCGCGTTCATCATTGGCATCTGCGAGAACATAGTCAAGGTTTTCCCGGACTACTCCATCTTCTCCGACGCCGTTACTTTCATCCTGCTCATCGTCATCCTGGTGGCGAAGCCCACCGGCCTGTTCGGCGAGAAGGCCACGGACAAGGTCTGAGGAGGTGCTGTCCCATGCCTGCTGTCACACTTGAAAAAAAGAGCAAAAAGGGCGCGGTAGCCGCCTTCATCGGCGTGCTGGTGATCCTCGCGGGGGTAATAGTCCTTGAAAATACGCTGGATCCGAACCGCAACCTCATAGTCTTTACCGCCCTGAAGAAGGGCGCGGTGTATGCGCTCGTAGCGGTCAGCATGAACCTCCTGAACGGCTTTACGGGCCTGTTTTCCCTCGGTCAGGCCGGGTTTATGCTGCTGGGCGGCTATACCTACGCCATACTGACCATACCCAGCGCGGAGCGCGAGGGCGTGTACTACATGTACGACGGCTCTGCCATCAATTTTTCCATCACCGAGTCGCTCCAGAACCTCTTCGGGGGCGGCGGAGTTGGCGGGGCCGTGGGCCTTGTGCTCGGCGTCCTTATCGCCATCATAATCGCGGGGCTCGTCGCGGCGCTCATCGCCTGGCTCATCGGACTGCCGGTGCTCAAGCTCAAGAGCGACTATCTCGCCATTGCCACGCTCGGCTTCGCCGAGATAATCCGCGCGGTTTTCCAGTGGCCGAACCTCGGCCGCATCACCAACGGCGCGAACGCCCTCAACCGATTCCCGACGCTGACAGATTTCAACATCACGAACGCCGACGGGCAGGTCGTGCTCCGGCTGAGTACCTTCGTTGTGTTCGCAATCGCCGGGCTGTGCATTTTCCTCATAGTGCTGCTCATCAACTCGAGCTACGGCCGCGCGCTCAAGGCCATCCGCGAGGATGAAATCGCCGCCGAGGCCATGGGCATCAACCTGGCGAAGCACAAGCGCCTGAGCTTCATAATCAGCTCCTTCTTCACCGGGGTGGGCGGTGCGCTTTTCGCCATGTACGTAAACCAGGTCCAGGCAAAAACCTTCAATTCCGCGATGACCTACGAGCTGCTGCTGATCGTCGTGCTCGGCGGCATGGGCTCCGTCTCCGGCAGCGTGGTTGCCGCCTTCCTCTACGTCGCCAGCAGCGAGTGGTGGCTCCGCTTCCTTGACAACACGGCCACATTCTCCGGCGCGACCAGCCGCTGGATATTTATCGCGGTTATCGCCGCTCTCGCCGTCGGACTGACGGCGCTGCTGCTCTGGAAGCGGCGCAAGAACGGCGCAAAGAAGTTTTCCGAGCTCTGGACGGCCTGCATCGTGGGCGCGGTAGTCCTCGTTTGGGACATCTACTACGCGGCCACGGGCGGCATGGAGGTGCCTTTCCTGCGCTCCGGCTTCCGCATGGTCGTGTTCAGCGTCATAATCATGGTCGTCGTGCTCTTCTTCCGCAAGGGCCTCTTCGGCGACAGGGAGCTGCCGTACGTGGTCAAGAGCATAGGCAGCTTCTTCAAGCGGATATTCAGGGCCGGAAACGCGGCCGCGGCCGCGGCAAAAGCGGTGAAGGCAGAAGGAAAGGAGGGCGGCGCCAATGAGTGAGAACGTTGAAAACGTCCTCCGCATGGAAAATGTGACCATGCAGTTCGGCGGCGTCGTCGCCGTGAGCAACCTCTCGCTCGAGGTGAACCGGGGCGAAATCGTCGCCCTGATAGGCCCGAACGGCGCGGGGAAGACGACCGCGTTCAACTGCGTCACCGGCGTATACCAGCCCACTAACGGGCGCATAGAATTCATGGGCCAGACCATCGTCCGCAACCACCCGAGCGGGAAGATGGCAAAGGAATACCTCGGCGAGAACGCGAAGCGCTACACCACGGACTATGACGGCCTCGACGACCCGGACACGCTCGCCGCGCTTGCCGAACTGGACGCGAAGTGCGCCGCGGAGGCCGCCGCGGCCGAGGACGCTGTGGTCAGGCAGCTCGACGCGGAGAAGGACGAGGAAAAGCGAAAAGCGCTCTACGCCGGGGCCGAGGCCAAAAAGGCGGAAATCGAGTCCGCCTACGCCCAGCCGCGCGCCGAGCTGCTCAACCGGCTCAACGAGAGGGCGGCCGACCGCATCGAGCTTGTCAGGAGCATGGACCCCTACGCTATGACGAACCGGGTCTTTGCGCCGACGCCGGACAAGATCACCTATCTCGGCATCGCGCGCACCTTCCAGAACATCCGCCTGTTTTCCGCGCTGAGCGTGCTGGACAACGTCCTGATAGCCAAGCACATGCGCGCGAAGCAGAACGTGTTCTCCGCCACGCTGCGCCTGAACAGGAAAGAGGAGCGGCGCATGCGCGAGGAGGCTGTCGCCCTGTTAGAGGAGCAGAACCTTGCCCACCTTAAGGACGAGATCGCCGGGAGCCTGCCATACGGCATACAGCGTCGGCTGGAGATCGCCCGCGCGCTCGCAACGAACCCGAAGCTGCTGCTCCTTGACGAGCCGGCCGCCGGCATGAACCCGCAGGAGACCCAGGAGTTAGGTGAGTACATCGTGAAGCTCCGGCGCGAGCACGACCTGACGATACTCATGATAGAGCACCACATGGACCTTGTCATGCAGTTTTCGGACCGCATCTATGTCATCGATTTCGGCAAGCTCATCTCCGCCGGCACGCCAGACGTGGTAAAGGCCGACAAGCGCGTCATTGACGCATACCTGGGGGTGGTAGAATGAGCGACACCATACTGAGCATAAAGGATTTGAAGGTCAGCTACGGCGGGATCGAGGCCGTGAAGGGCATCTCCTTCGACGTGAAGCGTGGGGAGATAGTCACGCTCATCGGCGCGAACGGCGCGGGCAAGAGCTCCACGCTGCGCTCCATCGCCGGGCTCGTTAGGCCCTCCGGCGGCTCGATAACCTTCGAGGGCGAGGACATAACCAACGCGGACCCGACGGGAATAGTCAAGCGCGGCATCACGCTCGTGCCGGAGGGGCGGCGCATCTTCGCCGACCTCACGGTGCTGGAAAACCTCAAAATCGGGGCCTACCTGCGCCGGGACGATATAAAAGAGGATCTTGAGTGGGTCTACAGCCTGTTCCCACGCCTGAAGGAGCGCTCCTGGCAGGCGGGCGGCACGCTCTCCGGCGGCGAGCAGCAGATGCTGGCCGTGGGCCGCGCGCTGATGAGCCGGCCCAAGCTCATCATGATGGACGAGCCGAGCCTTGGCCTCGCGCCAATAGTCGTGCGCGGCATCTTCGACATCATCCGCGAAATAAACCAGCGCGGCACGACCATACTGCTGATAGAACAGAACGCCAACATGGCGCTGCAGACCGCGAACACGGGCTATGTCCTCGAGACCGGGCGCATAACCCTGAGCGGCAGCGGCGGGGAGCTGCTGAAAAACGAGGCCGTGCAGGCGGCCTACCTCGGCACCTAACCGGCCGGCGGCCGGTGGCATAGCGCGCCGCAGAGCGGCGCCAGGCTGCGCCTGGAGGCATAGCACCGCGCCAGAGGCGCGGCGAGAAGGCCGGCGGCCACACTGCGTGTGGAGGCCAAGCTGTGCTTGGAGGCAGAGCGCGGCCCGTTGGGCCGCGGATGCGGCGCAACAGGCGGAAGGAAGGCCGCCGGGAGCAATCACAGCGCGGCGTAACTGAAGCGAAAGCCGGAATTCATTGAATTCCGGCTTTTGGCAGCGCTGAACTCCTGAAAACGCCCGAAAACGAAACTGCGGCCCGACGCGGTGGATTTCGCGCGGGCCAAAAGGGGCAAATCCTGAAATTTCGGAGGAAGAGCCGTGGAATTCCACGTCAAACGGTTTGAGGAGATTACGAACGGTGAGCTCTATGAGATACTGAAGCTCAGGGTGGACGTCTTTGTCGTCGAGCAGAGGTGCGCTTATCCCGACCTGGACGGCCGCGACCGCGCGGCGCTGCACGTGTTCTGCGAGGAGGGCGGGGAAATACTCGCCTATCTGCGTGTCCTGCCGGAGCGGAAATATTTCCCAGACGCGGCGGGGATAGGCCGCGTGATAGCCAAAAGGCGCGGCGCAGGCCTCGGCGCTAAAATACTCGCCGAGGGCGTAAGGGCCGCGGCGGAGCGCCTGGGCAGCCGGCGCATCCGGCTCGAGGCGCAGAGCTACGCGCAGGGCTTTTATGAAAAGGCGGGCTTTGTATGCTGCTCGGACGAGTTCGACGAGGACGGCATACCGCACGTGGAGATGGTGCTGGACACCTGACGGGGCTCTGACTGAGCAAAAACGTAAAAACGCCGAAGCAAAGCAAGCTTTGCTCCGGCGCCGCGCCGGGGAGAGGGACCCCGGCGCTTTTTTATCGCACTCAGAAGAGATGGACGTTCACTATGACCGCGGAAAAGACGATGGAAACCGTGGAGCAGAGCTTGATGAGTATGTTCAGGCTCGGGCCGGAGGTGTCCTTGAAC
>DVGA01000061.1 GCA_018712985.1 Candidatus Scatomorpha intestinavium | reverse complement strand
ACTCGACGCGCTTAAACATTGCAAAGTGATCTCTTTTCAGTCGACAGGCTATAACGAAATCGACCTTGATTACGCAACGGAGAAAGGTATCTGCGTTGTATCGATACTCGATTACTGCACGCAGGAAACCGCTGAAAATGCCTTTGCAATGATGCTTTCCCTTCAGCGCGGCCTGCCGACATACCATAGAAGCGTTCAGGAAAAGAAAGAGTGGAACCTGTACGCAGCATCTCATCTTCAGCGTGTAGAGGGGCAGACGATGGGGATAGTCGGCCTTGGCAGGATCGGGCGCTCCGTAGCTAAAAAAGCGCACGGATTCGACATGCCTGTGATAGCATATGACCCCTATATACCGGAAAGCGTAGCCAAGGAGGCCGGGGTTAAGATGGTCGACCTGGATACTCTGCTTGCAGAGTCCGACGTAATTTCCATACACATGAACCTCACTGCGGACAATGTGCACTTCTTTAACAGGGAAACTTTTATGAAGTGCAAAAAAAGGCCAATAATTATAAACGAGGGAAGAGGAGCCATGATTTCCGAAGAAGACCTTGCCTGGGCACTTGACAACGGGCTCGTACGCGGCGCAGGACTGGACATGCTGGGATCAGAGTTCCCTGACCTTGAAAACTGCAAGCTAATGGGCCGCGATAACGTTATACTTAACCCCCATGCTGGATACTATTCGGATACTTCCGATTATTTGATGTCCAAGCTGTCAATGGAAAATGCACTGCTGTGCTACGAGGGGCGCTACAAGGAGGCAAAAGTCGTTAGAAACGGCATCGGCCTGTAATACTGCAGACACTGGCGGCAGAAAATGCGCATTCCGGCCGCAATTGCGCCCTGCGGCTGCTCCGGAAGTCCATTGACGGACGCCGCCGCTTACAGAGCGGGACCGGACCCGGCGGACTTGCAGGCTTGTGGCCGGATGATTTTGCTGCAGAATATGGCGGCCTTCTCCATTTGAAAGGGGGACGGTGTGCGGCCTGGAAGGAGAAAAAAGCCGGAGCTGAGAAGCTCCGGCTTTTAATTCAGGCCCGTATCTCTGTATGCACTTCGGGAAGCAGGGCACAGCGCTGTGCCACGGACGCAGTCCGGGGCCGGATAAGGCAACGGCCGCAGGCTTCTGCCCGCGGCCGTTGGTTGCGCTGAGTTGGTTGTGCTGAGGCTTAAGAGGCCTGTCGGTAAGCAGGGGCCCGCCCTGCTCCGGGGGCGAATCTGCGCCGCTTGGCTCGGGCCTATGCTTGCTCGCTCTCGCCGCGCTCGCGCGGCGCTATGCCTGCGGCCGCATGGCCGCCTCGCGGCGGTGGAGGTCGTTTTTGACGATTTTGTAGAGCGCGGCGGTGAGCGGGACGCCGATGAGCATGCCGGTGATGCCGGAGAGGCCGCCGCCGACGGTGACCGCGGCGAGCACCCACAGCCCCGGCAGCCCGATGGAGCCGCCGACTACGCGCGGGTAGATGAGGTTGCCCTCTATCTGCTGGAGCACGACGAGGTACACGACAAAGAGCAGGGCGCGGAGCGGCGAGACCGTGAGTATGAGCAGGAAGCCGACAGCGCCGCCCACGTACGCGCCGGCGATCGGGATGAGCGCCATCGCGCCCACGACCGCGCCGATCATGGCGGCGTACGGGAAGCCGAATATCGCCATGCCGGTGGCGCAGAGCGCGCCGAGGATGATAGCCTCGGTGAACTGGCCGACAATGTAGTTGTGGAAGCTCTCGTTGAGGACGCGGAGCACGTAGAGTATTTTTTCCGTCAGCTTCGCGGGCAGGTACTGCCGGGAGAGGCGGTGGAGCTGAGAGCGGAGGCGGTCGCGGTCAATGAGCAGGTAAGTGGCGAAGATGAGCCCGAGGACGATGTTCACCACGGAGCTGAAAACAGTGGTGAGCACCGAGGCGGCGAGGTTCACTGTGCCGCCGATGCCGTTTATCAGGACCTCCGCGACGCGGGAGATGGTGTCGCGCCAGTTCACGTCCGCAAGCAGATTGCGCAGCCACGTGGAGTCCGAGAAGAGCTCGGTGCTCATTAACCAGTTGCCGACTTTGGTGAGCGCGCCGGGCACCTCGGAGACGAGCAGGCGAAGGCAGGCGGCGAGCTCGGGGAGGACTATCCAGAGAAGGAGGGCCACTATGGCGGCAAAGGTGAGATAGGCCGCGAGCAGGCAGACGCCGCGCCGGGACTTCGCCACGGCGGGCTTTTTCGAGCCGGGGAAATAGTGCCGCTCGTAAAAACTCATGAGTATGTTCACGACATACGCTATGCACGCGCCGACGATAAGCGGCCCGGACGCCCGCACAAGCAGAGACAGCAGGGACATGAACGGGCCCCAGTAGTAAATGCACAGGAAGAGGGCAAAGGCGCTTATGCCCACGCGGAGGCAGGTCTTCCACTCAAGCTTCATTCAAAGTTTCCTCCGTTGCAGTGATGGTGTGACAATATCTTATTATATGCCGGGGATTTTTGCAACAGACAGTATTCCCGGACGTGACTGACTGACGGAAAAATAGGGGTTGATTTTGTTAAGTAAGTTGATTATATTCACAAATGTACGGAGAGGAGGGGAGCGAGGCGTACAGGAAAGAGAGAGTTTCGAGGATACTGCGGGAGTATTTTGACGAGTGCGAAAGGGAGGGGCGCTATCCCTCCGAGGCGGGGCTGATGCTCCGGCTGGGCGTAGGCGAGGAGGCGTACCGCGAGCTGTTCGAGCGCGAGGACACCGCCCCGATGCTCGAGAGGGCGAGGCTGAGGCGCCTGGACTGGCTCGAGAGCCGGATCGCGAAGGGCGGGGCCGGGATAACAGGGCTTATGAACGTCCTGAAGCGGGAGGACGCGGCCTCCGCCGAGGAGGCGAGGCTCATCATACGCATGGAGGGCCTCGGCGGGACGGAGGCGGCCAAATGAGGCCGCGGACGCGCGCGCTGTCCTGGGACCCCGGCACGGCCAACCCGAAGCAGAGGGAGTTTTTCCGCTCCCGCGCGCTCTACACCGCCTATGGCGGGGCGAAGGGCGGGGGAAAGACCTGGGCCGTGCGCACAAAGGCGCTGCTGGGGGCGTATTACTACCCCGGGATAAGGATACTCATAATGCGCCGGACGTATCCGGAGCTTTTGAGCAACCACATAGAGCCGATGAGGCAGGCCCTGCGGCCGGCGTTTGCGAAGTACAGCGCCGAGCGCAGGGCCATATATTTCGCAAACGGCAGCGTGATACGCTTCGGCCACTGGGCCGGGGAGAAGTCCGAGAGCGAGTACAACGGGCAGGAGTTCGACTGGATATTCATCGACGAGGCGACGCAGTTCACCTACAGGGCGTTCCAGTTCCTCGGCTCGCTGCTGCGAGGCGTGAACGACATACCCAAGCGGATGTACCTGACCTGCAACCCCGGGGGCGTGGGCCACCGGTGGGTGAAGCGGCTGTTTATAGACCGGAAATTCGTGACCGGGAGGGAAAACCCCGAGGAGAACGAGAACCCGGACGACTATGTGTTCATATCCGCGACGGTGGAGGACAACGCGGCGCTGCTGAGATCCTCGCCGGGGTATCTGCGGCTGCTATCCGCGCTTCCGGAGGACCTTCGCAGGGCCTACCGCTATGGGGACTGGGGGGCGATGGGCGGGAGCTACTTTTCGGAGTTCGACGATGCTGTCCACACGGCGGAGAGCTTTTCGCCGCCGAAGGGCTGGCGGAAATACCGCTCATTCGACTACGGGCTCGACATGTTCGCCTGCGCCTGGTTCGCCGTGGATCCGGAGGGGCGGAGCTATATGTACCGCGAGTACTCCGCGAGCGGGCTGGTGGCCGGCGAGGCGGCGAGGCAGATGCTGCTGCACACGCCGCCCGGGGAGGCGGTAGAGGCCACCTTCGCGCCGCCGGACATGTGGAGCAGGCAGCGCGAGACGGGCAGGACGATCGCCGAGATCTTCTTCGAGCAGGGCGCGCCGATAGTGCGCGCGCCGAACTCGAGGGCGCAGGGGCACATGCTCGTCAAGGAGGCGCTGCGGATAAGGCAGGACGGGCGGCCGGGGCTGATATTCATGCGCTGCTGCCGCGAGACGATCGACGACATGCGCGACATACAGACGAACCCGAAGGACCCCAACGACTGCGCGAGGGAGCCGCACGAGGTGACGCACAGGGTGGACGCCGTGCGCTATTTCTGTGCGAGCAGGGCGGCGCTCTGCCCGCCGGAGGACGAGATAGAGGAAACGGAGGACGGGAAAATCAGCTACTTTGAATTCATGACCGGCAGAAGGCCGGGAAAGGGGGAGACATGGCTGTGACGTTAAAGCGGGGGGACGAGTGCTCCCTTGCGGTGGGCGTGGCGCTGAACGGGCAGGCGGTGGACATCGCGGACGTGGCGACCGCGGAGTTCTGCCTGGGAAAGCGGCTGCGGAAGCTCTATCCGGGCGAGGTCGAATACGACGCGGAGGCGGGTGAGTTTCGGCTGCCGCTGACGCAGGAGGAGACCTTCGCCCTGCCGCCGGGCGCGGCGCTGCCGCTGGACGTGAGGGTCAAATTCGCCGGGGGCGAGGTGCTCGGCTCGGCGAGGATGGGAGCCGTGGCGGTGTGCGACGCGATTTCCGGGGAGGTGCTCTGATGGGGCTGGTCATTGAGCTCGCCCCGCCGCCGGAGCTGCGGCAGGAGATAGGGGAAGCGAGGCTGCTGCCCGGGCCGAAGGGCGACGCCGCCACGATAGCCGTGGGCGAGGTGCTGACAGGTGACTCGGCCGCGGTGACCAACTCCGGGGACGGGCACGACGCCGTTTTCAACTTCGTGCTGCCGAGGGGCGGCGCGGGACCGGGGCTTGAATACGACTGGGAGGGCACGTCCCTCGGCGTGAGGGTGACCGGGGAGGCGGAGTACGCATACACTGACCTGAGAGGCCCGGCCGGGCCGGCGGCGGGCGTGATATCTGTCACGCTCGCGGCGGGCGGCTGGTCGGACGGGGAGCAGACGGCGGAAAACGCCGCATTCCTGGCCGCGGGGAGGGCGTACCTCGTCTCGCCGGCGCCGGAGAGCCTTGAGGCCTATTCGGCGGCGGGGGTGAAGGCGCTCGACGTGACGGAGGACGGGGAGATGACCTTCGTCTGCCGGTCGGCGCCGGGGACGGCGCTGAACGTGAGCGTGATAGCGCTGGAGGTGGTCTGAATGGGCGCGGTGCTGAACCTGACGCAGCCGGGAGGCGGCGGGGGAGGAAGGATTGAACTGCCGCTTTCGCCGGGGGAGGTCTATGCCCGGACGAGGCCGGCGGACTGGCTGGAGCTGCCGGAGCCGGGCATGGGCGAGGCGTATATGCTCTTCCACATACCGAAGGAGGGCAGCGCGCTATGCGCGCTGAGCGCGAGCTGCACGGGGAGCTTTACCGTGGCGGTGGGGACCGTGAGCGGCGGGGCGTTCGTACAGGGCGCGAGCGGCACTGTGGCCTCCGGCGGGGTGTGGGAGCACGAATTTGACGCCGAGGACTATGGGAACGAGACCTCCGGCGGGATGCGCCAGGCGGTAATAAAGCTCTCCGGGCAGGGGATCACCTCGATAGCGCCGGCGGCGCACAGCGCGAGGGCGCAGATTATGCAGTGGAACATCGTGGACATCCGCTGCCTGCTGCCGGACGGGGCGCTGTTCCTCTGCGGCGGGCAGAACGCGCGCTCGGCGCTGACCGCGCTGCGCTATTTTTCCGGCGGGGGCGGGAAGCTCGCGGCCGGGACCGGCTCGGGGACGAGAGTGGGCATGTTCCAGTTCTGCGAGTCGCTGCTCGCGGCGCAGGGCATAGACACGGCGGGGCAGGAGGACATGAGCGCAATGTTCAGCAACTGCCCGTCCCTGATAGCGGCACCGGAGCTGGACACCTCCTCCGCGGAGGACGTGAGCAGCATGTTTTTGAACTGCGAGGCGCTGATAGCGGCGCCGGAGCTGGACCTGTCCTCCGCCGTGACGCTCAACGGGCTTTTCCGCGGCTGCGGCTCGCTGTCGGAGGCGCCGGACATAGACGCGCCGCTGGCCGGGAACGCGCAGAACCTGTTCACGGAGTGCGGCGCGCTGCGCGCCCTGGGCGAGGTGAAGCTGCCGGCGGCGGCGAGCCTGGCCGCGGCGTTCCAGAACTGCACGGCGCTCGGGAGGGTGGAGAGGCTGAAGATCGCGGCGGCGACGAACCTGAACGTGGCGTTTTCAAACTGCGCGCTGCTGGGCGGGATAAGGCTCGACCCGGCCGTGACGGGATGGGCGGGGGCCGCGCTGAGTTTTGCGAACTGCGCGATGGGGCACGCGGCGCTTTCGGCACTGCTTGAGAGCCTGCCGTCCGTTTCGGCGGGGACGCTGACGCTGACGGGGAACCGCGGGGCCGGCGAGCTGACGGCGGCGGAGATATCCGCGGCGGAGGCGAAGGGCTGGACCGTGACCGTCTGATTTTTTTGGAGGGGAATATGGATTATAAGCAGGGCATCGACGTATCAAAGTGGCAGGGAGTGGTGGACTGGGCGAAGGTGAAGGCTGCGGGGGTGGACTTCGCCATGCTCAGGGCCGGGTACGGGCAGGGGACGGCGGATTCGGAGTTTGCAAAGAACGCCGCCGGCTGCGAGGCGGCCGGGCTGCCCTATGGCGTGTACTGGTTCTCCTACGCCTATTCGGCGGAGACGGCGGCCGCAGAGGCCGCGGCCTGCCTGAAGGCGATAGAGGGCAGGAAGATAAGCTATCCCGTGGCTTTCGACTTCGAGGGCGACAGCGTTGAGTACGCGGAGAAGCGGGGAGTGAACGTGACGAAGGAGCTCGTCTCCTCGATGGCGAGGGCCTTCTGCTCCGCGGTGGAGGCGGCGGGGAGGTACGCGATGGTGTATACCAACCCGAACTTCCTCGCAAGGTATTTTGACGGCGAGATACCCAGGCAGTACGACATATGGCTCGCGCAGTGGCCATCGCAGCCCGACCCGGCCTCGCCGCCCGCGGCGGCCGGCGGTATGTGGCAGTACTCCTCCTCGGGGAGCGTGCCGGGAATATCCGGCAGGGTGGACCTCGACGCGGCGTACAGGGACTATCCCGCGATAATCGCGGCGATGGGCGCGCCGGAGACGCCGGCGGCGGAGACCGAGGCAGACAGGGCCCGGGAGTGGGTGATGGAGCGCGGGATATCCGACGGGACGAACGGCGACGCCGCGGCCACGAGGCAGCAGGTGTGGGTGATGCTGTACAGGATGAACGGAGGGAAATAGTGAAGGGCATAAACTGGAAGATAAGGCTGAAAAACAAGGCGTTCTGGGCGGCGCTCATACCCGCGGCGCTGCTGCTCGTGCAGGCGGTGGCGGCCGTGTTCGGCTTCACGCTCGAGCTCGGGGACACGGGAGAAAGGCTGCTGACCGCGGTGAACGCGCTGTTTTCGGTGCTGACGATACTCGGGATAGTCGCGGACCCCACGACCGAGGGGATAGGCGACAGCAAGAGGGCCCTCGGCTATGAAGAGCCGGGGCAGCGCGAGTGAGGGGGGCGGGCCATGGCGAGGGTCCGCTCCGGCTCGGGGGAGAAGATATACAGGATAGAGCGCTGGCTCGGCGTGAACGAGGCGCAGGAGGGCGAGGCGAGGCTGAAGGCCGGAGAGGCGGCCGTCATGCGGAATTTCCGTGTGACGACCGGCGGCGCGCTGAGAAAAAGGCCCGGCAGCGCCGCCGTGGCCGGGCTTTTGAGCAGCTACACGGTGGTTTCCGACACGTCGGAGGAGGAAATCCTCGCCGTGGAGAGCGGCTCGAGCACGGCGGAGTTCGTCATGTATCCCACCGCGGAGGCAGACAGCGTGGGCGCGATAACGCTGACCGGCGCGCCGGTGACGGTGACGGCGGCGAACGCGGCGCAGTGCGCGGGGTATTACTACCGGGACACGGCCGGGCGGGTGCACCGCTTTGCCGCGCTCAACCATGAAAGCTGACGGCGGGGGGACGGACATGCTGCCTGAGATAAGCTCGGCGATGCTGGTGGTGACGCACCGCTGCAATTTGGCGTGCCGCTACTGCTTCGTGAAGCAGCGGCGGGAGGACATGGACGCGGAGACCGCGGAGAGGGCGGCGGATTTCCTCGCCGCGGGGGCGGAGAGGAACGGCACGGCGCCGTCCGTGAACTTTTTCGGCGGGGAGCCGATGCTGATGTGGGACGGGCTCATAGAGCCGCTCGTGAGGAGGATAAGGCGGGAGAGGAGGCCGTTCCGGTTCTCGATAACCACGAACGGGACGCTGCTGACGGAGGAGCGCATGGACGCGATGAGGGAGTACGGCTTCGGGCTGCTGCTCTCCATGGACGGGGTGAGGGCCGTACAGGACGCGAACCGGCCGTTCCACGGCGGGGGCGGGAGCTTTGAGGCCCTTGAGCGGGCCGTGCCCGGGGTGCTGAGGCGCTGGCCGGGGGTCACGATGCGCATGACGGCGGCGCCGTGGAGCTGCGCGGGGCTGTTCGAGAGCATACTCTGGGCGGAGGGCGCGGGCTTCAAGAGCTTTTTCGTGGTGCCGGACGTGTTCTCGCGCTGGGACGCGCGCAGCTGGGCGCTGCTCGAGCGGGAAGTGGTGAAATACGCCGCGCACGCGGCTGAGCGGCGCGCCGCCGGGGAGGGGTACATACGGTTTTCCTCCTTCGCGCGGGCGGAGGCGGACCTCGGCGCGCTGAAAACGCCGGAGGGCAGGGCAAGGCTCGCCGCGCTCGGCCGGGCGGAGAACAAGTGCGGCCTCGGCGCGGGGAGATTCGCGTCCATAGCGCCGGACGGGGGGGTTTACGCCTGCCAGGAGCTCTGCTCGAACGGGGGGAGCGGCAGCCCGTTCTATATAGGCTCGATAGACGGCGGGATATCCGAGCGCAGGAGGCGCTCTTTGATGGAGGGCTATTACAGCGAGCCGCCGCGCTGCGAGCACGGCTGCGGGAGCTGCCCGTACGCCGGGGCGTGCGACGGGGGCTGCGCGGCGAACAACTATTTCGTGACCGGGAGGACGAACGTGCTGCCCGGGACGTACTGCCGGTGGAAGAGGCTGCTGCTGCGCGCGGCGGCAAAGGCGAAGGAGGGAGAGAGATGAACGGGTGCGAGGCGTTCTGCCAGAGCTGCGAGGGCGTGGGCTGCATGAGCTGCGAGAGCACCTGCCAGGGCGCTTGCGAGGGGTGCGAGAGCGCGCTCTGCCAGGGGTACTGCGAGAGCTGCGAGAGCTGCGAGGGCTGCGAGTCCGCCTGCGAGAGCTATGGGCAGAGCGCGGACACTTACGAGTGGGTCTTCAACCCGGTGAAGGTGGTGTCCAACGCCACGGACAAGGCCGTGCGGGCGCTGTGGTCCGGCTTTGTAGCCGGGGAGGAGGTGCTATGCGCCGCGTGCAACGGCTATCTGTGGCAGCTCACGCTGTCGGAGGACGGGAAGTGGAGCAAGACCTCCTGCGGGGCGATTGACACGGAGCGCGACGTGTGCATGTTCGGCTTTGACGAGAAGCTGTACCTGCTCAACGGGAGCGAGTACAAGGTCTGGGACGGGACCTCGCTGGAAAACGTGGGCGGATACAGGCCGATGGTGGCGGTGGCGGCGCCGCCCTCGGGCGGTGGCACGGCGCTCGAGCAGATAAATTTGCTGACCGGCGCGCGCAGGATGCGCTTTTCGCCGGACGGGGAGGCAAAGTCCTTCGTGCTGCCGGAGCAGGGGATCGCGAGCGTGGACTATGTGATAAACACCGCGACGGGCGCGGCGGAGAGCGGCTGGTCCGCCGACACGGCGGCAGGGAAGGTGATTTTCACCTCCGCGCCGGCGGAGGGCGTGAACAGCCTTGAGATAGGCTGGACGGCGGCGGGCTCGGACGCCGCGGCGGTGAAGGCAATGCGCTTCGCGGAGCTCTATAACGGCGCGCAGGACACGAGGGTGTTCATTTACGGCGACGGGAGCAACGCGGCGCTCTACAGCGGCATCGACTTCGACGGGCAGCCGAGGGCGGACTATTTCCCGGCGCTGAACACGGCGCACATCGGGGAGGCGAACTCGCCGCTGACCGCCATGATAAGGCACTACGACAGGCTGCTCGCCTTCAAGCCGGGGAGTGCCTACAGCATAAGCTACAGCGCCATCACGCTCGCGGACGGGGGCGTGACGGCGGGGTTCTGCATCACGCCGGTGAACCGCTCGATGGGCTGCTGCGCACCGGGACAGGCCGTGATGGTGGAAAACGCCCCGCGCACGGTGGACGCGAGGAGCGTCCTCGAGTGGCGCTCGCTCGGCGCCTACGCCGGGACCGGCGCGGAGAGGAACGCGGAGCGGGTGTCGCAGCGGGTGGACGCGACCATCAGGACGTTCGACCTTGAAAGCGCCAGGACTTTTTATGACAGGTACAACCACGAGTACTACGTCATCGGCGCGGACGGCACGGCGCTGGTGCAGAACATTGAGGCCGACGCCTGGTATGTCTATACGAACTTCGCCGCGCGCTGCCTGATAAATTACAAGGACGAGCTCTATTCCGGCACGGCGGACGGGGAGCTGAGGCATTTTTCCGAGGTGTACGCCGACGACTGCGGCGAGGCGATAGACGCGCGCTGGGAGTCGGGGGCGATGGGCTTCGGCGAGGACTTCAAGGTGAAGTACTCGGCCATGCTCTGGATAGGCGTCAAGCCCGAGGACGGGGGGAGGATAGCCGTCACGGCGGAGACGGACAGGCGCACGGACGCGGTCGAGTACCTCTGCCGGAGCCCGGAGGGCGGCTCGGTGCCGGAGACGGCGAGGGTGAAGCTGCGCTCGGGCAGGTTCACCTATTACAAGCTCATACTGTGCTGCCCCTGGGCGGGCTCGACGGCCACGGTGGTGTCCGTGGAGCTGAGGGTCCGCGGCAGCGGGTATGTGAGATAAGCGCCCGCCGCGCAGCAGCGCGCGGCGGAGAGAAAAGCGTAGGAGGGGATTTATGAGCGAATTTATCAGCGCGGCGGCGCTACTCATGGCGGCGGCGGCGGTGATCGTGGGCTCGGCGGCGCTGGGGCTGGCGCTCCGCGCGCAGGGCCGGACCGGGGACGGGCAGGCCGGTGAGGCCTCCCCGGGCACCGCGCCCGGGGAGGCCTCACCGGGCGCCGCGCCCGGCGGGGAGGAGCCCGACATCGCCGCAGAGCGGGAGCAGCGGCGCATTGAGGAGGGAATGGCGAACATACTCAGCTACGGCATGGAGGAGCTTATCGGAAGGAGGGGCGGCAGGACGTGAAGGAGGAAGTGAACGCCGCGCAGGTCTGGCGCGAGTATGAGAAGATGCTCGACTACAACGCCGGGATACAGCTTGACGACAACGTGAGGGTGAACGAGAACTTCTTTGTCGGAAGGCAGTGGGAGGGCGTGGAGTCCAACGGGCTGCCCACGCCGGTTTTCAACTTCCTGAAGAGGGTGACGCTCTTTACGGTGGCCTCCTGCACCTCCGACAACATCAAGCTGACGGCCTCACCCGCCGGGGGCGGGAGGGCCGCGCGCAGGGCCGCGGAGGCGGTGAACGCGCAGTTCGAGGAGATATTCGAGCGCAACGGCATAACCGTGATGCTGAGAGAGTTCTTGCGCAACGCCGCTGTGGACGGCGACGCGGCGACATACACCTATTGGGACGCCTCCGCCGACGCGGGCGGCGGGCGGCGCGGCGCGGTGGTGACCGAAATCGTGCGTAACACGCGCGTGGGCTTCGGCAACGTGGCCGACAGGCGCGTGGAGGAGCAGCCGTATATCCTGATTAAGCGCCGGGAGCTGACCGCCGGGCTGCGTGAGCGGGCAAGGCGGGCCGGCTGCGCGGAGTGGGAGAAAATCGAGAGCGACGCCGACGACGAGCTGCTCGACAGCTATAAGGACACGGACGGGCGAACGACAGTGCTGCTGCGGCTGTGGAAAAACGGGGAGACCGGCACGGTGTGGGCCTGCGAGTGCTGCCGCGGGGTGATGCTCCGCTCGCCCTGGGACCTTGGGCTGAGGCGGTACCCGGTTACCTGGATGTGCTGGGACAACGTGCAGGACAGCTATCACGGGCAGGCAATGCTCACGGGGCTGATACCCAACCAGATATACATAAACAAGCTCTTCGCCATGACCATGACCTCGCTGATGATGACGGCGTATCCCAAGATAATCTATGACCGCACGCGCATAGCTCACTGGGACAACGGCATCGGCAGGGCCATAGGCGTGAGCGGCGGGGACATGTCGGGCGTGGCGAGGATACTCGAGCCGGCGCAGATCTCGCCGCAGATCGCGCAGTTCATCTCGCTCACGCAGGAGCTGACGCAGTCAAACCTCGGTGCGACGAGCGTGGCCCTCGGCGAGGCTAGGCCGGACAACACCAGCGCGATCATCGCATTGCAGCGCGCGGCCGCGACGCCGAACGAGCTGACAAGGCAGGCGCTGTATCAGTCCGTGGAGGACCTCGGGCGCATATACATCGATTTTATGGCGGGGTATTACGGCGTGAGGCAGGCGGAGTTCGAGCCGGACGCCTCGCTGCCGAGGGAGGTGGTGGATTTCGCCGCCGGCGAGCTCAACCTGACCGAGGGAGGGAAGCTGAGCGCGGAATTCGACTTTGCCACGCTGCGCTCTCTGTCGATGAGGCTCAAGCTCGACGTGGGGGCCTCCGCATACTGGAGCGAGATAGCCTCGATCCAGACGCTGGACAACCTGCTCGCCGCAGGGCATATCGATATACTCGACTACCTCGACCGCGTGCCCGACAGCTGCGTGACCGACCGGAGAGGGCTGATAGAGGCCATACGCGGGCGGCGCGCGGCCGCTGACGGCGCGAGGGAGACGTGAGCGGGGAAGCACGGGCATTCGGCCCGGAAAAGGGCCGGGAAAGGAGAAAAATGGACGAAAACAGCATCAGAAGGGGCGCAGAGAGACCGTTCTGGCCCGAGGAGGGCGGCATTTCGCCCCTGCCGGGCCGCGGCTATGGCCAGGAGGGCCTGCCGGAGGCGGGGCGCTGGCACTGCTCACCGCGGGGCCGCTATGGGAGATCAGCGGAGGGCGCCATGGCGCCGCGCTTTGCGCCGGACAGGCGCTCTGTGGAGTGCGAGCGGTTCCTTGAGCGCTTTCCCGAGGCGGCGGCCAGGCTGCTCGCAGGAGAGGGCGCGGTCGTGCCGAGGGAGGTGTGGCTGCGCGTCCGCGCCGGGGAGGGCCTTGCCGAGGCCTACGGCGACTATCTCAGCCGCGCCGAGCGCGCGAGGCAGGCCGCGGAGATCGAGAGGCTGCGCCTTGAGCTCGAGGAGCTGAGGCAGGAGCGCGAAAACGCCGCGAGGAGCACGGGGACCATGTACTCGGCCGGCGAGGGCGAGGTGTACGACCCCGCCGCGGCGGGCTGGAACAGCGTATGACCCTCCGGCGGGGACTGGAAAGCAAACGAATAACGAAAGGATGATCACATGGCAATCAATCTGGCAAGCAAATTTTCCAAGTATGTCGACGACGCCTTCGCCCGGGAAAGCCTGCTGCGCGGGGCGGTGAACAACAAGGTGGAGTTCACCGGGGTGAACGAGGTGTCCGTCTACGCGGTGGACAAGATGGAGATGAACGATTATCAGCTTGGCGGCACCTCGCGCTACGGCGAGGTGAAGGAGATAGGCGACAGGGTGCAGACCTTCAAGATAGAGCGCGACCGCTCCTTCACCGGCTCCATCGACGAGGGCAACGCCCAGGACCAGTACAACGTAAAGGACGCCTCCGCAAGGCTGCATGTGCAGATACGCGACGTGGTGATGCCCGAAATCGAGCGCTACGTCCTCGGCAAGTGGGCCGCGGGCGGCGGGAAAATCGTGGGCGGCAGCGCGCCCACCACGGAGACCCTGCTCGGCCTGATACAGGCGGGCGCGAGCTACATGAACAACAACTATGTGCCGCGCCGGGGCCGCGGGCTGTTCATATCCGAGACCTACGCGGCCATGCTGCCGAACCTGTCGAACCTGACGTACCTCGATCAGCTCGGCGCGCAGGCACTGACCGAAAACAGCCTGCCGCGCGTCGCGGGCTTCGACGTACACGTCGTGCCCGACGGGGACATGCCGGAGAACGTATATTTCATCCTCCAGCACAGGGACGCCTGCCCCTTTGCCCAGAAGCTGGCCAAGTACAAGATCCAGAAGGACCCGATGGGCATAGACGGCAACGTCATCGAGGGGCGCGTGCGCTACTGGGCGGGCGTCCTGGCCGAGAAGTGCGCGGGCGTTTATGTCTACGCGGCCTCGGGCAGCGTGCTTGCCGCGCCGCAGATATCCATGAGCGGAGCCGTGGCGACCGTTACGGCCACGGGCGCGGAGATAAGCTACACCGTGGACGGCACGGACCCGCGCTACAGCGCCGGGGCGCTGGCGCTCACCTCCGGCGGCACGGTGACGCTCAAGGACGGCGAGGTGCTCAGGTGCTACGCACACGCGGAGGGGAAGTACCCCTCGGCCGTGGCGGAGCAGGCCTATTCGGCCTGAGCGCAGGCGAAGGCCGGGGCGAGCGCCCCGGCCGGACTCTTTGGAGGGAGGTGTGACTCACGGCAACGGTTGGCGAGGTATTTGACGCCGCGATGGCGCTGATGGACGAGCTCGACTCCACCGGCGGAGCCCGCGGCGAGAGGACGGAGGACTACCGGCAGCGGACGCCGGCGGCGGTGAACATGATGCTCGCGGAGCTGAGGGAAATGACCGGCGAGCGCGGAGAGCGGCTGCCGGTGGAGGGGCTTGACGACGTGCTGCCCTGCGTGGGCTCCGCCTACGCTCGCGGGACGATGGCCTACGGGCTCGCGGCGGCGCTGACAGTGGACGAAAACCCGAGCTCGGCGGCGTTTTTCCACGAGAGGTACGAGGAGCTGCGCAACCTGCACCTGGCGCGGCTGCCGGCAAGGGCGGAGTGTATCCGCGACATGTACGGCGGGGTGGAGTACGGACAATTCGCCCGCTGGTAACCAGGCTGCGCCAGGAGGCATAGCCAGGCTGCGCCTGGAGGCATAGCGCGGCGCTTCGCGCCGCGGGGCGGGGTGCAGGGGCGAAGCCCCTGCAAACCCCTTCTGAGAGATTTCTTTTTGTCTTGTCAAAAAGAAACCCCTCAGACTCCAAAGAAAAGACGCTTTAGTGCTTGTCGAAGCCAAAAGCCGATTTTCACCAAACTTTTCGTTGTCGGAAAGTTCCCATCCCTAATGGTGAATGAGTTAATTGCATCGCCGACCGTGCGTTTGCTTCGCTTCGCTCGCGGCACTAACGGGTAGAAGTGTCGGGCTGTTAGTGCCGCGACCGCAGGGAGCAATGCACGGTTTTGGTGGCACCCGTCATTCACTCTACGGGATGACCACGTAGAATCGACCTCGCGCCGCACTGCGGCGCGCTACGCCTCCGCACGCAGTGTGGCGGTTTTCTTTGGGGCGTCACTCCCGTTTCTTTTGGCGCAACCAAAAGAAATGGGGTGACAAAGGGCCTTGCAGGGGCTTTCGTCCCTGCAATTACCCCGCCGCGCAGTTTTCGGCGGACAGAGACAAAAGGAGGATGAGATGACGGTAAATTACGATCCCGGGGTGGACTATTCCGCCCTTATTGCGCAGGAGGCGGCCAAGGGCGTGAACGCCAACAGGCCGCTGCTTGCGGCGTATGAGACGGCGCGGAACGCGAAAATAGCCGGGGAGGGGCTGAATTACGCGCAGACGCACGTATACACTCAGGAGGCCGGGAGGCCGAGGCACTACTACACGGCGACGGACCAGAGCGGATACATCGGCGAGCTGTATGACGCGGCGCGCTCAAGGGCGCTCTCCGCGCTCGAGGGGGCCTATGACGCGCAGATCGCTGCGCTCGACAGCGAGGCCGCCGCCCTGCCCGCGGCCTACAGGGCTGCGAAAAACGCCGCGGCGGGGGACGCCGCCGTGGAGCGCAGGAACATGGACGAGAGCTTCGCTGCGGCCGGGCTGAACTCCGGCGCGGCGGGGCAGGCGAGGCTGGCGATAAGCACGGAGCTGCTCGGCTCGCTCTCCGCCCTCGACGCGGAAAAGGCCGCGAGGGCCGCCGATATTTCGGCGCGGCGCACGGCAGCGATGTCGGAGTACCGCTCGGCGATAGCCTCCGCAATCGCCCAGAACGAGACGGAGCGGGCAAGGGCGCTGTATGAGGAGGCCGTGCGCGTGGACGAGAGCTACCGCGAGGCTGAGCAGGAGATGGAGCTGCAGGAGAGTTATCTCGCCGTGCTGCCGGAAATCACGGCGGCGGTGTCCGCGCCGGCTGTTCGCTCCGGCGGAGGCGGGATGGCCAGGGCCTCGCAGCCGGCCCGCTCAACGAGCGCCGCACAGGCCGTGCGCACCCCAGGCGGGGGCGGCGGCAGGAGATTTGACGCGATTATGTGACCTGAAAAGCGCCCCGGACGCCAGAATGACGGCCGGGGCGCTGTTTTTTTGCATTTCGCTGCATAACTGTTAAAAATAGTGTATTGTATTTGAGGTGACATGACCGGGTAAAATATATATGCACCAAAAGGAGGAATTGGCATGACAGAATTGGCTGTGACCCCGGAGCGGATAGCGGACTTCGCCTCCGCGCTCCGCGCCGAGGAGCGGCTGCCGTCCACAGTGGATAAATATGTCCGCGATGTTGGACGCTTCGCCGAATGGCTGGGCGGATCGCCGGTGAGCCGCGAGACCGCAGTCCTTTATAAGGACGAGCTTTCGGCCGGGCATGCGGCAGCCACGGTAAACGCAATGATTGCGGCTATTAACAAGTTCTTCTCCGTTATGGGCAGGGAGGACTGCCGCGTCAAGCCGCTCAAACAGCAGCGCAGGGTGTTCCGCGAAGCGGGGCGCGAGCTCTCCCGCGAGGAGTATGCCCGGCTTCTGGCCGCGGCGCGCGCCATGGGCCGCGAGCGGACGGCACTGGTAATGGAGACGCTATGCGCGACAGGCATACGCGTTTCCGAGCTGCGCTTTATCACCGTGGAGGCTGTAAGGGCCGGGCGCGCCGAGGTGCGGCTGAAGGGGAAGATAAGGGAAATCCTTATCCCGGAGAGGCTGCGCAAAGCGCTGCTGAAGTACGCCAAAAAGAAAAGAACCGCCTCCGGCGAGATATTTCTCACCAGAAACGGCAACGCCCTCTCCCGCAAGCAGATCTGGGCGGAGATGAAGGCGGTGTGCGAGAGCGCGGGGGTGGAGAGGTCAAAGGTGTTCCCCCACAACCTGCGGCACCTGTTCGCAAGGGCATTTTACTCCCTGACGCACGACGTTGCAAAGCTCGCGGATGTGCTGGGCCACTCAAGCATTGAAACCACGAGGATTTACCTCATTTCCACCGGAGAAGAGCACGTAAGGCTGCTTAACAGGCTCAGCCTCGTTTTAGCGACAGAATAATTGTTTAGTCCTCAAACGTGAGGGCTGATACATAACACTCTGTGCGTTAAGAGCAATTTTAACACAGTAAACTCAATATTTCAAGCCCTTTTCCTCCATTTTGGGCATGATTAACCAGACCGAAGAAGAACGTTTTTTCCTCGGTCTGGGAAAGTGCGCTCTGGCGGCTGCAACTGCAGCCGCCGGGCGCTTTTTTTATGCCATTGTGCGAGTCCGAACCGGCCTTTCAGCCGCGGAAATTGGACGGAACAATTATTGTGACAAAAAGCGACATGGGAGGGGTGGTACGATTTGAGCGACATGACCGGCAATACAGCTTTGGGGGGGCGTGGACATGGACGAGCGGTCCGTTGAGGCATACCTGGACAGCCTTATCCTTCGCGGAAGGACGGAGGGGACCGTCCAGTCATACCGCGGCAAGCTGCAGATGCTGCGCGCCGCCCTGCCCGCGGACGGGGCGCTGAACCGCGAAACGCTTGAAAGCTGGCGCCGCGGGATGTCCGAGGCGGGGTATTCGCCGGGGACGGTGAACGCCGCGCTCTCGGTTGTGAACGGCTATCTCGCCTTCATCGGCAGGAAGGAGCTGCAGATGGAGCGGAATGCGGACGTGGCGGAGCCTGCCGCGCCCGAGCTGCGGCGCGAGGAGTACATACGCCTGCTGCAGGCGGCAAGGCAGCTGCGGCGCGAGCGGGCCTATATGCTCACAAAGGTGTTCGCCACCACCGGGCTCACTGTGACGGAACTGCCGCGGCTTACGGTGGACGCCGTCGAGGCCGGGAGCGTGGAGACCTTCCCCAGCGGGACGCGCTGCGTTTCGCGCATACCCAACTGCCTGAGGGACGAGCTTTTGAGCTTTGCCCGGCGGACAGGCGCCCGGGAAGGGCCAATTTTCGTCACGCGCACCGGCGCGGCGCTCAGCCGCACATACGTTTCGGACACCATAAGGGGCCTGAGCGGCCCGGCAAGGGTGGAACCGGAAAAGTGCAACCCGCGCAGCCTGCGCAGGCTGTACCTCGCCACGAAAACCGACCTTGAGGACGGCGTGGCCGCATTTTTGGAGCGGGCATACGAGCGGATGCTCGAAAACGAACAGCTCAGCGTGGGCTGGGAAGAGAACCAGTTTGCTTTGGCTAAAAGCGCCCGGGCGGGCGACTATTGAAAGGAGAATGAACATGCAAAGGGCAAAACGCGCACTCGCCCTGGCGCTGGTGTTTGCACTGGTGGCCAGCTTCTGCGTGACAGGCGCGGCGGCGG
>DVGA01000060.1 GCA_018712985.1 Candidatus Scatomorpha intestinavium | reverse complement strand
GGCCGCGGCCGCAGGGAGCAATGCACGGTTTTGGTGGCTGACGCTATTCACACTACGGGATGACCACTTTGCAGAGCTGCTTTTGCGCCGCAAAGCGGCGCACTATGCATCCAAGCGCAGCTTGGTTGGGGCGCCACTCCCGTTTCTTTGGGCAAGACCAAAGAAATGGGGTGGCAAAGGGTTTGCAAGGGCCCGCCCTTGTTCCGCCCCGCGGCGCGAAGCGCCGCGCTCTGCCACCGGCCGCATGGCCGGCCAGGCGCAGCCTGGCTATGCCTCCACACGCAGTGTGGGGAGCGAGGCCGCGGCGGCGGACTGGCCCACGCGGCGGAACTTCTCGTCCGGCAGGGTGGGTATGATCTTCTCCGCTATCTCCGGGTACTCGTCCGCGAGCACCTCCCTGCACTTTTCAAGGATAACATCCCCGCCGCGCCCGGACATCACGCGCCCGAGCAGCAGGACGTATTTGAAGCCGTAATAGCCGTAATACAGCGCGAGGGAGTGCGCAAGGTATACGCCGATGCTGCGGTAGACGGCCTCCGCCGCGGCGCTGCCGGAGTCCATAAGCGTCTGGACGGCCTTCAGCTTCTCGGCGGGGGAGGCGTCCTGCGGCAGCTCGATGCCCGCGCGGGGCGCGAGCTTTATAACGCCGTCCTGGGAGAAGTACTTTACGCCGCAGCCGATGTCGCCTGACCACTCGTCGGCCATCGCCTCCGGGTTCGCATCCACCGGCATGAAGGCCAGCTCGTTCAGCCAGCCGGTTATGTTGCCGTTTTCGTCCACGTATCCCACGGCCTCGCTGGTGCCCATGGCTATGCCGAGGATGTTGTTCTCGCCCAGGCTCATCGCGCCGGCGAGCGCGGTGACATCCCCGTCGTTGGCCACGGCGAGCGGCACGTCGCCTATCTCCTTCGCGGCGCGGATGTATATGTCCTTCACCTTCTCCTCAAACTTGTCCTTCGGCACCTTGAGGAAGAGCGAGGCCACCATCGTGCGGTTGTCTATGTATATGCCCGCAGAGGAGACGCCCATCGCGTCCACCCTCGGCATGTGCGCCGCCGCGGACTTCAGCGCGGAGACTATGCCCTCAAAGTGGTAGTCCGGGTCCTCCGTGATTTTGGGATACCACACGACCTCCTCGGAGAAGACGCTCTCGCCGTCTATCACGGCGCTCACCTTCCTGTCGCTGCCGCCGGCGTCGAAGCCGATGCGGCAGCCCTCGAGGTGCCTGCCCACCGCCTGCGGGCGGCTGTATTCCGCCGGCAGCTCGTCGCAGTAAACCACCTCGAACGGCCGCTCATATACGTCCGCCATGAAGAGCGCGTCGAATTCGCGCGCGCCGTGCGCGGCGTAGTCGGCCTTTACGGCCTCATAGATGCCCCTGTCGCCGGAAATATACACCTTCCAGCCGCCGTAGAGCCAGAGCATGCTCTTCACGAGCCGCGACACGTAATAGCGGTCCGCCTCCGCCATATCGCCCGTGCCGTGGATGAAGGTGCGCACGGCGGCTATCTCCCCTCCGGCGCGCTCGACCGCTATGCCGAGTGGCTTTTCCGCCCCCTCAAGGAACGCGGTGTTGAATTTGTGCAGCGGGATAAAGCCCGGGTCCAGCTCCGGGATGTTTTTAACGCTGAGTTCTATGCCGAGGAAATTCATGGCAAGCGCCTCCTCATTTCTGTTGAGAGCATCATACCATGAAGCCGCCCGTAGCGCAAGTGCGCCGCGCGATTTGCCCCTCCGCCGCGAAAAGCATTGCGCCCGCCGCCCATGCGTGCTAAAATAGTCAAAAAGTGGAAAGGAACGATGCGCGGATGGAATATGTCATACGCCCATACAGGAAGGGAGAAGAAGCGTACGTGGCGGAGGCCCACCGCCGGATTTACACCGACGAGCACCACTGGGGCAAGGCTTTCACGGACTACGCCGGCGCGATAGCCCTCGATTTCGCCAAAAAGGAGCACGGCCCGGGCGAGGAGCTCTGGGTCGCCGAAGACACGGAAACCGGCCGCCTTCTCGGCTGCATCATGCTCTGTGACGCCGGGGACAATGTCGGCCAGCTCCGGCTGTTCCTCGTGGAGCCGGACTGCCGCCGCTTCGGCATTGGCTCCGCGCTGACCAGGGCCCTCTTCGACCGGGCAAGGCAGGCTGGATACAGGCGGCTTATCCTGTGGACCGCCGGCCCGCTCGAGGACGCCGTGCGGATATACGGCCGCATGGGCTTTGTGACCACCGAGACCTCCGAAAACACGGAGTGGAGCCTCTCCGGCGAGCCTGTGACGGAAGTAAAAATGGAGCTCGAGCTTTGAGAAAAGCCGCCCCGGAGTATCCGGGGCGGCTTTTCAGTTCAGCAGCCAGACGCCGAAATTCAAATACGCCGCGAACGTCAGCCAGGCGAGGTACGGCACCATCAGGCAAAACGCCGCGCGCGATATCCGCCGGAAGCGCAGCGCCGTGACGAGTACGAGCACCCAGAGCAGCACAAGCCAGGCCAGCGCCGCCAGATATAGCCCCAGCCCGAAAAAAACCGGCGGCCAGAGCACGTTTACAACGAGCTGCACGGCATAGAGCTTCAGCGCGCTCCGCCGCTCATACAGCGGCGCGCCGGAGCAGAGCACGATATACGACGCCGCGCCCATCAGCACATACAGCACGCTCCACGCCGCGGGGAACAGCCAGCCCGGGGGCGAGAGCGGCGGCTGCTCTATCATGGCGTACTCGGCCATGCTCCCCTTCACGGCGAGGGCGGAGATCCCGCCCAGAATCAGAGGTATGGCTATGCACGCGGCAAGTCGCAGGTATTTATGCTTCAAAAAAATCACCCCGCCGTTAATGTACGAAAAACGGCGGGGCTTTATTCGTATAAAACGCTTTAATCTATCCTTACTGCCTCCGGCACAGCGGCGCGTATGGCCTCGTCCGGCACGGTGCCGTCCACATACACCTCAATGAAGCCCTCTTCGGCCCTAACGGCCACGGAGCTCACACCGGGCAGCGCGGCGAGCGCGGAGCTTAGCGAGGCGGCCTTTTCCGCACTTTCAAGCCCGGGCACATGCACGGCCTTGTAGTCCAGCCGCTCTATTTTGAAGATGACCGGGCGCGTCCCGTCGGAGCAGCAGGCTATCATAACGCGCTCGTCGTTCATCCAACCGCGCATGATGCTGCCGCCCTGCAGGGCGGTGTAGATGTAGCGCGCAATGGCGTCCCAGGCCTCGGAGCAGTGGGCCAGCCCCTCGCCGCCAGCCGTGCCGCTCGCCCCCGGCGTCCTCAGCGTGCCCGCGCCGATGTGCCAGAAGTCGTCCGCCGCGCCGTAGCGCTCAAATACGAACTCGTCCCCCACGTTGTAGCAGGGGCACGGCCCGGACTGCGGGTCCGCGCAGTAGCGCTGCTGCAGCTCCGGATAGAGCTTTTTGTCAATGACCGTTACCTTACATTTGTGCTGCATGGTTTACCTCCTGCGTGAGAGTCATATTCCCCGCCGCTCATCCTGGCGGGGCGGAACATCAAAACAGAACACGTTCGGGACGCCCTCTCCAAACGTCCTCAGCGCCATGCGGTACATCGCCTTCGCGTGTATGCGGTCGTGCCAGACAAAGCGCCGCAGCGCCTTGCGCAGCGACCACTCCTCGCCGTAGCTGCCCCCGAACACGCGGTTTTTCAGGAAATCCGGCTGCCCTTCAAGCAATAAAAATCCCCTCCGGCGGCAGTCTGAAATCGTCCCCTCGTTGTCCGCCTGCACGCCTATTTCACCGAAATAATAGCTGTTCACGTTCTTCGTGTGTTCGTACATCTCGCGCGCCGTGCGCGGGACGGCGCCGTAGAACGTCCGCCGCTCCGGCAGGCAGCTCCTGTCCGGGTCCGGCACGGCCTCGTACAGCGCCTGGAAGTCCTCCGCCGATTTAAGCGCAAGGGCCTTCAGAGCTTCGTACTCCTCCGCGCGCAGCGGCTGTTTCTCCGTGTCAAAAATCACGTCCGAATCCGCGTCGGAGACCGTCAGATCGGACCCTTTTTCCTGCACGAGGACCGGCTCCATCGCCCCGGGGACGGCCTCTCCCCGCCACCGCAGGTAGGACGCCGTCTCCGCCGCCATCTTGCCCACGGCCTCGGCGAGGGACCTGCCGCGCGTGAACGCGCCGGGAAAATTGTCCGCGTACAGGATGCTGTCATCGCCGTTGTGCTCCCAAACGCACCTTATCAGCATGTCCTCCCCCTCTTTCCGCAAAGATCCGGCCGCGGGCGTTTAGCCGCCGGAAGTTAGAAAAAAGCCTTGAAACACGCTTGTTTCAAGGCTTTTCAAGTGGTGGACGATACAGGACTCGAATTGAGAACTACACTGAAATTGTTGTAAAACCCTGCTTTTCTGAATAAATTCTCTCACAGCATGAGCGGCAAATGAGCAGTTGCCGTAAGGGGTCAGAAATTGTTGTCAATTGTGTGAGGGGTCAACTGTGGGGTCAGGAAACGGCCTCGATAAACCGCTGCATTCGCTCGGCGCTCGCCGTCTGCATCTGCTCGGTTACATGGCCGTAAACGTCCAGCGTGAAAGCCGCCGTGTGGTGGCCTAAATTGTGCTGTACAGTTTTTATATCGTCCCCGGCTTGGAGCGATACCACGGCGTAAGTGTGCCGCAAATCGTGGAAGCGCAGCCCTGGCGCGCCTATCTTTGCGGCTATACGCTTGAAGCAGTCGTAGACTGTCCTATACGACAGGTAACCACCCGTGTCGTTGGTGAACGCCATGCCGGTGTTCTCCCAGTCCCCGGCCAGCTTGAAGCGCTGTAGCGTCTGCCTTGTCCACTGTTCTCTGAGTATCTGCATGACATACGGGGCCGGTGTTACCGTTCGCGGCTTCCCGTTCTTTGGCGTCGATAAGTAATACTGTCCTCCCTTTTGCTGTTCGCGCCGCAACTGGCGCTTTACCGTGATTGTACCTTTATCGAAGTCAATCGCGTCCCATTGCAGCCCGAGCAGCTCGCCTTGTCTCAGTCCGGTGAACAGTGCAGTTTTGAACAGTAATTCATGCTTATGCCCGTC
>DVGA01000059.1 GCA_018712985.1 Candidatus Scatomorpha intestinavium | reverse complement strand
ACATCCTAATAGAGTTTTTCCACCGGAATTGACCATATATCCACTTTTAATCACGGTAGTTATGCCGGCAAAAATTTCACCACGGTTTCTTTCGCGGTGTGCTACGAGGTCGCCTATCTCAGTTAACCACTTATATTTTGGCGCGGATCCATTGTGCCCACGTTTCTCCTTGACGGTAAAGTGAGACCTTACCAAAATTAGAAAAGGGTAAATGTCATATTCATCAAAAACTCGAGCAGCGATTTTTTTGCAATAGTGGTCGAGTAGCATTTGCTCTTTTTTGTCGAAAGCTGGATTCATAACAGCGACCCTTTCGAGTTTGGATTAGCATTATAGCGGCAGAAATAATATGCCGAAAAATATGCCCGGCGATGGACGCCAAACTAATATGAGTTATAATTGAGTATACTTTAGGGCATATTTATAACATAAATTAGGCTGAAATCATAAATTAAAGACTGACTATTTGACAATTATTGAAGCCGTGGCGCAATATAAACACGTGAAATATGCTTAAAAAGTGCGGAATAAACAAGGAATCTCTTGAAAACAGTACGTTTTCAAGAGATTCCTTGCTGGTGGAGACTGCTGGACTCGAACCAGTGACCTCCTGCGTGTGAAGCAGGCGCTCTAACCTGCTGAGCTAAGCCTCCGTCTGGTGACCCGTACGGGATTCGAACCCATGTTACCGCCGTGAAAGGGCGGTGTCTTAACCACTTGACCAACGGGCCGTTTAAGGCTCCGGGGCGCCGTGTGGCGCCCCGGTGGTAGCGGCGACTGGATTCGAACCGGTGACACTTCGGGTATGAACCGAATGCTCTGGCCAACTGAGCTACGCCGCCAAAAGGCAAAGTGAATTATACAAGATGTGGGGGCACTTGTCAACAGTTTTTTTGGATTTTTAAGTTTTTTATCGAAACAGCGCCTGAGCAGGCCGGGTGCCTGCAATCATGTGGCGCTGACTGATGACGCTGAGGTGCAAAACGTAGCCAGCCAAAGGGTTTTTGCATGTCTGCCAAAACGGAAAAACTTTTAGGCGATATACATCTGTTACGAAGTTGACAATACCGCGGGCGGGGGTGTATTATAACCTTGGTTTATAAGATGTATTACCGCAGCGACGCACTGTGTTAAAGAATAATCGGGGGGATATGTGCGTGAGGGCTTCGGTAGAGGTCAGGGGAATAGTACAGGGCGTCGGCTTCAGGCCGTTTATCCACCGCCTGGTGGAGCGCCACGGACTTGAAGGCTGGGTACGCAACACATCCGAGGGCGCGGAGCTCGAGGTTGAGGGCGGTCGCGCCGCCGTCGGGGCCTTTGTGCGCGAGATAAGCGCCGAAGCGCCGCCGCTGGCCCTTATCGAATCGGTGGAGGTCGCCGAGCTGCCCGGAAGCGGCGGATACGGCGGTTTTAGGATAATAGAGAGCGGCCGCGGGGAGGAAATGAGGACGCTGGTCAGCCCGGACACCGGCATATGCGCCGACTGCCTCCGGGAGCTGCTTGACCCGGCGGACAGGAGATACCGTTACCCGTTCATCAACTGCACGAACTGCGGGCCGCGTTTTACGATAATAAAATCCGTGCCCTACGACAGGGCGTACACCTCAATGTCTGATTTCCCGATGTGCCCGGACTGCGCACGGGAATTCGCGGACATACGGGACAGGCGCTATCATGCCCAGCCGGACTGCTGCCCGGAGTGCGGGCCGGAGGTGTTTTTTCTGGACGCCGTGGGGCGGAGGATGACCGGTGACGCGATTGAGACGGCGCGCGGATGTTTGAAGGCCGGGAAAATAATCTGCGTGAAGGGCCTCGGCGGGATGCACCTCGCCTGCCTCGCGGGGGATGAGGCGGCCTGCTCGGAGCTACGGCGGCGCAAGCAGCGCGACGAGAAGCCCTTTGCCGTAATGTGCCGCAGCGTGGAGTGCGCGAAGCGCATCTGCCGCGTCACGGAGGTGGAAGAGCGGCTGCTCGTTTCCCACAAAAAGCCCATAGTGCTGCTCGAAAAGCTCGGGCGCGGCGCGTGGGCGCATCTGAGCGAGAATAACAGCATCGGCGTCATGCTGCCGTACACTCCGCTGCACGTGCTGCTGATGGGCGGGGACATAGACTGCCTTGTGATGACGAGCGCAAACCTCTCCGACACGCCGATTATATATAAGAACAGCGAAGCGATCGATAGGCTTGGCGGCATAGCGGACGGGTTCCTGCTGCACAACAGGGAGATCGTGACGCGCTGCGACGATTCGCTCATGCGCGTGTTCGAGGGGCGGGAATACCCGCTGCGGCGCTCAAGGGGCTATGTGCCTTATCCGGTGATTGTGCCGGGCCTCGCCGGCGGGCTGCTCGCCTGCGGCGCGGAGCAGAAGGCGAGCTTCTGCATGTCGAAGCCGGGGCACGCCTTCCCGAGCCAGCACATCGGAGATCTGAAAAATGCGGAGACGCTTGAGGCATACGAGGGGCAGATAGCCCACTTCGAGCGGCTGTTTGATATAAAGCCGCGGGCGATTGCCTGCGATCTGCACCCGGACTACCTCTCCACGGCGTACGCCGAGGAGCGCTCGGAGCGGGAGGGGATATCCCTGCTGCGTGTGCAGCACCACCACGCGCACCTTGCCGCCTGCATGGCCGACAACGGCCTTGAGGGCGAGTGCCTCGGGCTCATATGGGACGGTGTCGGTCTCGGGACGGACGGAACCGCCTGGGGCGGCGAGCTGCTCAGGGGCTCATATTCGGGCTTTGAGCGGCTTGGGAGCATACATCCGCTGCTTCTGCCCGGAGGGGACGCGGCGGTGAAGGACATATGGCGGCTCGGGCTATCCGCTGCAGTTGAATCCGGCGCGGACACCGGCGAAATCGCGGCAGGGCCGGAGGTCGGGGCCGTTAAGCTCATGATATCAAAGCGCGTTTCCTGTCCGGAGAGCAGCGGAATGGGACGGCTGTTCGACGCCGCCTGCTCGCTCGCCGGGATACGGCAGAGCTGCACCTATGAGGGCCAGGGGGCCGTACTGCTCGAGGCCGCGGCATCTGTGGATGAGGACGGGGAATACGAAGCCCGCTTTTACGTCAGGGACGGGCTTGAGGTGTTCGACTGGCGGCCCATGGTGAGGGACATAATTTCGGAACGGTGTTCCGGAATTGCAAAGAGCGTTGTGGCGGCGAGATTTATGAACACGCTTGTCTCCGCCGCGGTGAAAATGGCCGAAAAGGCGGCGGATATGACTCACCTGCACAGAATAGTCCTGTCCGGCGGGGTGTTTCAGAACATGTACCTGATGAACCGGCTGCCCGGGCGGCTGAGGGCCGCGGGGCTAGAGGTGTTTACCCACAGCCGGGTTTCGGCGAACGACGAGGGGCTCTCTTTGGGCCAGCTCAGGATCCTGGAGGCAAAATATGTGCTTGGCGGTGCCACTGAAAATTGTAGAGATTGACGGCCTCAACGGCGTCGGCGAAGTGGAAGGGCTGCGCCGCCGGATGAGGCTTGACTTTATTAAAGAGCCGCGCGTGGGGGAATATGTAATTGTCCACGCTGGGTTTGCGATAGAGCGCCTCAGCGAGGAGCAGGCGAAGGCGGACATAGCCGAGTGGAACGAGGTGCGCGATGCCCTGCTCTGAGCTCCGGCTGATGGAGGTGTGCGGAACGCACACGATGGCTATCGCCCGCGCGGGGCTGAAGAGCCTGCTGCCGGAGGGCGTGGAGCTCGTCTCCGGCCCAGGCTGTCCGGTGTGCGTGACGCCGCCGGAGGTCATAGACGCTGCGCTCGACCTCGCCATGCGCCCGGGGGTGGTTATAGCCACGTACGGCGACATGGTGCGCGTCCCGGGGAGCCGCAGGGGCGACAGCCTTGCGCGCAGGAGGGCGATGGGCGCCCGGGTCATGGTCGTATACTCCCCGATGGACGCCGTGGACTGGGCGGAGAGCCACCCGGGGAGCGAGGTGGTTTTCCTCGGCGTGGGGTTCGAGACCACGGCCCCCGGCACGGCGGCCTCGCTGCTTGAAGCGGCGGGGAGGGGAGTGCGCAATTTCTCCGTTTTTTCCATGCTCAAGCGCGTAGAGCCGGCGCTCAGGGCGCTGACGGCGCTGGAGGGCTTCAACATACAGGGCTTTTTATGCCCGGGGCATGTGGCAACAATAATCGGGGCGGAGGGCTTCCGCTTCCTCCCGGAGGAATACGGCCTGCCTGCCGTGGTGGCCGGGTTTGAGCCGGAGGACATCCTGCTCGCGGTTTCAAGGCTAATAAGCCTTGTCCGCGCCGGGCGCGCGGAGCTGGAGAACCTGTATGGGCGGGCCGTGAAGGCAGAGGGGAACCCCCCCGCGCTCGAGGAGATGCGCCGCGTGTTCGTCCCGGCGGGGGACAGCTGGCGCGGCCTCGGCGAGATCGACGCGAGCGGCCTTGCGCTCAGGGCGGAGTTCGCGGAGTACGACGCCGTGCGGAAATTCGGCGTTGAGATACCCGCCGCAGGCGGGGAGACGGCCTGCCGCTGCGGCGAGGTGATAACCGGGCGGATGACGCCGGTGGGGTGCCCGCTTTTCGGGACCGCCTGCACGCCGGAGGACCCCGTAGGGCCCTGCATGGTGTCCTCGGAGGGCTCCTGCGCGGCGGCGTATAAGTACGAGGGGGTGTGAGAGTGGACGAGATAATCACTCTGGACTACGGCAGCGGGGGAAAAAAGACTTCGCGGCTTATCGAGTCGGAAATACTGTCCAGGTTCTCAAACCCCGCGCTCGGGGAGTTGGGCGACGGGGCAATCCTGCCCGGGGCGGAGAAAATCGTTTTTTCGACTGACAGCTTTGTGGTCTCGCCGCTCTTTTTCCCCGGCGGGGACATCGGCAAGCTGGCCGTCTGCGGGACAGTGAACGACATAGCGATGTGCGGCGGGGAGGCAAAGTACCTGAGCCTTTCGCTGATAATCGAGGAGGGCCTTGAGCGCTCCGCGCTCTCGCGCATACTCGACTCCATACGCGCCGCGGCTGAGAGCGCGCGCGTGCAGGTGGTGACCGGCGACACGAAGGTCGTCGAGCGCGGCAGGGGGGACGGCGTGTATATCAACACGGCCGGGATAGGCTTCCTCCGCAGGGCGGGGCTCACGCCGGGCGCGATGCGCGACGGGGACGCCGTGCTTATCTCCGGCACCGCGGGGGACCACGGCGCCGCGGTGATGCTCGCGCGCGGCGGGCTGATAGACGACTCCTCCGGGGCAGTGAAATCCGACTGCGCCGCGCTGAACGGCCTTGTGGACGCCCTGTTCGCCTCCGGGGCGGAGATACGCTGCCTGCGCGACCCGACGCGCGGCGGGGCGGCCACGACGCTCTGCGAATTCGCCGGCAGCTCCGGACTTGGCATCGAGATAGAGGAGCGGGACATACCGGTCTCGCCCGCCGTGGCGGCCGCCTGCTCGCTGCTGGGGCTCGACCCGCTGTACTGCGCCAACGAGGGCAAGCTGCTGTGCGTGACCTCGCAGGAGACGGCGCACGCCGCGCTCGAGGCGATGCGCGCGCATCCGCTCGGGCGGGACGCGGCGGTGATAGGCCGCGTGAGCGCCGCGGCGAAGGGGCGCGTGATATTGCGCACCGCCGCCGGAGGCGGGCGGGTGCTTCATAAGCTCGCCGGGGCGCAGCTCCCGCGCATCTGCTGAGAAAAGCGGACTTTGCGGGCAGATGACCGAAAAGCGGCCTTTGCCTGCAAATGCCCTTTATATATGCAAATCATCCAGGTATTCAAAAGGAGTGAGGTGGAACGATGCAGGGATACAGGGAAGTTCCGATAACGAAGGACGACATAGTCCCGACAGCCCTGAAAATGAAGCACGGCGGCGTGTTCCTGGCCATGATACACGGCTATATCCAGTCGGACGGACAGGTGCGCGTGTCGTACGAGTACGCTGAGGAGCCGGAGATCGTTGCCTATTACGTAGTGGGCGAGAGCGTCCTCCCGTCGATCTCGGACATCTATGACACGGCCGCGAGCTGGCCGGAGCTGGAGCTGCACGAGCTTCTCGGGCTGGAGTTCGAGGGGCTGGACACCTCAAAGAGGCTCTTCCTGCCCGAGGACATGCTCGAGACCGAGGGCAGGGGCCAGATCCTTGTAAAGCCGCTCTCGGAGCTGCGGGCGGCGCGCGAGAACATGGAAAAGGAGTGAAATCAGCGCTATGAGCTACATCGTCCCGATCGGGCCGTACCATCCGGCCCTTGAGGAGCCGATACACGCCAAGCTCTACACCGAGGGCGAGGTGATCAGGGACGCGGAGGTCTTTGTGGGCTACAACCACCGCGGCATCGAAAAACTCGCCACCGAGCGCAACGCGATACAGACGCTTGTGCTCGTGGAGCGCGTGTGCGGCATCTGTTCCCACTCTCACGCCTGGGCTTACGCCATGGCCGTCGAGGCCATAAACGGCGTGGAGGTGCCGAAGCGCGGGGAATACGTCCGGGTCATAACCGGCGAGCTCGAGCGGCTGCACTCCCATTTCCTCTGGATAGGGATAGCCCTGCACATCATCGGGCACGACAGCATGTTCATGCACGTGTGGGACGAGCGCGAGTGCATTATGGACATGCTCGAGGAGCTGAGCGGCAACCGCGTCAACTACGCCATGGTGACTATAGGCGGCGCGCGGCGCGACATATCCGACGAGCTGAGGCTCAGCATTGAAAAGCGGCTCGACAAGCTCACGGACTCGCTCAACAGGGTCATAGAGCTCTGCGTGAACGACAAGACCGTGGCGCTGCGGACCAAGGGCGTGGGCGTGCTCACGACTGCCGACGCGCTGAAAATGGGCGCCATCGGCCCGCACGCGAGGGCCTCGGGCGTGGACGTGGACGTGAGGCGCGACGCGCCGTACTCCGCCTATGCCGACTTCGATTTCAAGGTCCCGGTTGTGGAAAGCTGCGACGTGTACGCGAGGGTCGTGGTCCGGCTGCTCGAGTGCGCCGAGAGCATAAGCATCATCCGGCAGGCGCTCGCAAACCTGCCGTCCGGGCCGATAAATCTCGGCAACAAGTTGCCGAAGATAAAGGCCGGGGAGTTCACCTCGCGGCACGAGGCCCCGCGCGGGCAGCTTATATACAAGGTCGTGGGCGACGGGGGGTTCAACAACCACCGCGTGAGCATTCATGTGCCGAGCTTCAAAAATACGCCCACCGTGCCGGTGATGCTCAGGGGCAACACCGTGGCGGATGCGGGGCTGATAATCGCGAGCATCGACCCCTGCTTCTCCTGCCTCGACAGGTAGATGCACGAGCTGGCGATCATGCAGAGCGTCGTCAACATCGTCGAGAGGGAGGCGGCGCGCTGCGGGCATGTGAGGGTAGAGGCCATAAAGCTCCGCGTGGGCGAGCTGAGCGGCATAATGCCCGAGTGCCTGAGGGAGTTTTTCCCGATAGCGGCGGCCGGCACGGCGGCCGAGGGCGCGAGGCTCGACATCGAGCCGCTCCCGGCGCGGATAAGCTGCCCGGACTGCGGCTATGACGGCCCGCCGTCCGGCACGGAGTGCCCCGGGTGCGGGGGATACGGCTTCCGCCTTACCGCGGGCAGGGAATTTTACGTTGAATCAATGGAAGTGGAATAGACGACATTTCGGGAGGTGCTGATTTGGAAAAGAGGAGAAGGACGACGTTCCCGGCGTTTCTGGCGACCTTTGTGCTGTGCTATCTGTTCTGGATACTCTTTACGGGCTCTTTCGCCTGGCAGGAGCTTCTGGCCGGCGTGGTCGTCGCGGCGCTCGTGGCGTGGTTTTCGGCCCGCTTCTTCGTTCATGAGAGGCCGTTCGGCTTTTTCGGGAAGCGGCTGTTTGTCCTTATCTGGTACTGTGTAGCCATTTTCCCCTGGGAGCTGCTGAAGGCGAACTGGGACATGGCCAAGCGCGCGCTCAGCCCAAAGCTGAACATCAATCCGGGGATAATCCGCGTGCCCGCGGACGTCCCCACCGAGTACGGCAAGACCATGCTTGCGAACTCGATCACGCTCACGCCGGGGACCATCACGATGGACATCGACGAGCGCGACGGGCAGTGGTGGTACTACATCCACTGGATAGATGTGCAGGAGTTCGACCGCGAAAAGGCCGGCGAGGCGATAAAGGGCCGGATGGAAAAATGGCTTAGGAGGATCTGGCAATGATTGAGCTTGTTTACTTCGCCATATTCTACGTGCTCTGCTGCTTCGTAGTGATATGGCGGCTCATCAAGGGCCCCACGGCGCCGGACAGGGTCGTGGCAGGCGACTGTGTGGACGTGCTGACCGACGTGGCGCTCGTGCTTGTGGCGCTCTACTCCGGGAGAGGCATCTATCTTGACATAGCCATAGTCACCGCCATACTCGGCTTCCTGAGCCAGGTGCTAATCGGCAAATACCTGGAGGGGACGCTATGAACATTGTGCTCAGGATAATAATCGACCTCTTCATCGTGGGCGGCTGCTTTTTCGCCCTCGCGGGGGCGGTGGGCGTTGTGCGCATGCCGGACACGTTTTCCCGCATGCAGTCCTCGACGAACATAACTACCCTCGGCGTGCTGCTCACGCTTGTGGGCGCGCTGCTTTACTGCATATTCGTCTGGAAGAGCTGGGGCAGCGCGGCAAAGGTCATCATGATAGGCGTGCTGACGATACTCGCAAACCCGGTGGGCGGGCACGTGATGGCCCGCGCGGCCTACAGGACAGGCATACGCCCCGAGCGGGAGCTCGTTATAGACGACCTCGCCGACGAGGAGGCCTGCGTGGAGACCGGGGACGGCTCGGAGCAGGCGGCCGACGCCGCGGAGGCGGAAAGGGAGGTTGAGGAACTGTGATAACTCCGATGTATATCCTCAATATGCTCATAATTCTCGGCATAGTCGTCTGCGCCATACTGACGGTTACGCTGAAAAAGACGCTCTCGTGCATCATCGCCCTTGCGGCGACCGGGGCCTTTGTCTCGCTCGAATTCATCGTCCTGCAGGCGCCGGACGTGGCGATAGCCGAGGCGGCTGTCGGCGTGGTGCTCACTACGATAGTTTTCGTAGTCGGCCTGAAAAAGACCGGAGGGGGTGACGAGAAGTGAAAAACATCGCAATAGCCGTTTCACTCGTCATCGTGCTCTGCTTCGGAGTCTTCGGGGCGGTGTACATGTATCAGAACATACCGGTCACGTATGACGGGCGCGGGACGGACGTATATGAGCTGCAGCAGGACCCCTATGACTACGATGTGACAGACCCGGCTCCCGACGGGGCGGCGAGCATCATTGTAAAGGAGAACCTCGCCAAAACACAGGCGGTGAACAACGTAACGGCGATCGTCTTCGACTTCCGCGGCTACGACACCCTCGGCGAGAGCTTCGTGCTGCTCATAGCCATAACGGGCGCCACCGTCATACTGCGCAAGCACCGCAAAAGATGGGGGGACGGCAAATGAACAAGAGATGGAAACGCGACGACCTCATCGTCAGGAGCCTTGCGGACAGCTATCTGCCGCTTGCGCTCGTTCTCGGCTTTTACGTCATACTCCACGGCAATATTAGCCCCGGCGGCGGCTTCCAGGGCGGCGTTCTGGCTGCGAGCGGCGTGCTGCTGCTCTACCTCGGCTACGGCTTCCGCGGGGTGGCCACGGCCGTGAACATGGAGCGCATGCACAAGCTGGAGGCCGCGGGCGCGCTGGCCTATGTGTTCTTCGGCATGCTCGGCATCTTCTGCGGCTACAACTTCTGCCGCAACGTGCTGTATAACAGCGGAAGCATCGGCGATCTGTGGAGCGCCGGCACCATTTCGCTCATGAACTACGCCGTCGGCTTCAAGGTGCTCACCGGTGTCGGCTTCCTGCTGCTGCTCATCATCGCGCTGCTCAGCACCGGAGACGAACATGAGGACGACGGGACCATCCCGACAACGGAGCACGAGGAAGGGGGGGCCGCCGAATGATGCTGGCAAACTACATCGGCGCGGTCGCGCTCTTCGTCATCGGCTTTTACGCCATGATGGTCAAGCACAACATCATACAGATAGTCATCGGCATGGGCCTGACTGACTACGGCCTGAACCTGATGATAGTCTCGATAGGCTTTAACGAGGGCGGCACCGCGCCCATATACACCTTCGGCGAGCTGACGAGCGGGATGTATTTCGTCGACCCGATCCCCCAGGCGCTCACGCTGACAAGCATAGTCATCGGCGCGTGCGTCACGGCGATGGCAATGGCGCTGTGCATCCGGCTGTACAAGGAGTACGGCACGCTTGACGCGAGGGACATAAGGAGGCTGCACGGATGAATTACGATATCTACAGCCACTTTCCCGTCCTTGCGGTGATGCTCTATTTCGTCGGCGCCTTCATAGTCACGCTGATAGGCAAGCGGCGGACGGCGCGAAACATCGTGGCCGGGGCCGTGATGCTCATAAGTCTGGCGCTGCTGCTCGCCCTTGTCGGGCCGGTGATGCTGGACGGGGAGATCATCACCTACTGGATGGGCGACTGGGAGCCTGCTGCGGGCTACGCCATCGGCATCGCAATCGAGGTGGACGCGCTCTCGCTGTTCTTCGGGCTGCTCGCCGCGATAGCGGTGGCGCTCGCCGGGTTCTACTCCTTCAAATATATAACGCAGGACGACGCGAACGGCCCGTTCTTCACCCTTTTCCTGATGCTCTCCGGCGGCGTGATGGGCATACTGCTCTCCGGCGACCTTTTCAACATCTATGTCATGCTCGAGGTTATGACCTTTGCGGCGGTGGGTCTGACGGCCTTCCGCACCTGGAACCCGAACGCGAGGGAGGCGGCGTTCAAGTACCTCGTCGTCGGATCTATAGGCTCCTCCTGCATACTGCTGGGCATCGCGCTGGTGTACGCGCAGTGCCACACGCTGAACCTTGCGCAGATAAGCGCGATACTGCCGGGCAACCTGAACCCGACTACCATCCTCGCCTTTGCGCTGCTGTTTGCCGGCTTCGGCTGCAAGAGCTTCATGTTCCCCTTCCAGCCAATAGCGGCGGATGCGCACGGCGCGGCCCCGAGCTCGGTCTCGGTGCTTATTTCCGGCGTGTTCACCAAGACCGGCGTGTACGGCATAATCCGGGTGAGCTATTTCCTGTTCCGCACCATGGGCCTCACGAGCATACAGACCATGGTGGTGTTTATCGGATGCCTTTCGATGTTCGTCTGCGTGACGATGGCGCTGAATCAGCACGATTTCAAGCGCCTGCTCGCCTTCCACAGCATCTCGCAGATAGGGTATATCCTCACCGCGCTCGGGCTCTGCACCGGGATCGGGATTGCGGGTGGACTGTACCACGCGATAAACCACACGCTCTTCAAGGGCCTGCTCTTCCTCGTGGCCGGTTCGGTGCTCTACGGTACGGGCACGACCTACCTTGAGAAGTTAGGCGGCCTGGCGAGGAAAATGCCGCAGACGGCGGCGCTGTTCATGATAGGCGCGCTCTCGATAAGCGGAATACCGCCGTTCAACGGCTTCGCCTCCAAGTGGATGATATATCAGGCGACATTTGAGAAGGCGGCGGAGACGGGGAGCATAGGCTATGCCCTCGTGACCGTGGTATGCGTCGTCACGAGCGTGCTGACGCTGGCGTCCTTCGTAAAGGTTGGCCAGTCCGTGTTTTTCGGGCAGCTCCCGCTCGAGTATGAGAACGTCCGGGAGACGCCGCTCTCCATGCGCATACCGATGTGGATAATGGCGGCGCTCTGCGTGATAACCGGCCTGTTCCCGGAGCAGATGATACAGTACGTCATCGGCCCGGCGTCTGCCGCGGTGCTGAACGTCCCGGCCTATATCGATTCGGCGATGGGCGCGGGCTACGCGGCGCTCACAATGGCGGACTACTCCTATCTTGCGGAGCCGGTAATCAGCTTCATCGGCTTCTGGGACCCCGTTTCTTGGCTGGTGCTGTTTGCCATAGTGATGTGCGCGATAACCCTTGCCTCCCTGATGGGCAAACGCTCGCGCGGGGCGGTGACGCTCGCCGACGACGAAAGGCACGCCGTGTTCTTCGGCGGCGAGGCCGCGGAGTACTCCCACGTGGCCGGCGCGGACCTCTTCTGGGGCTTCAAGCACAACCTGCGCGGATATCTCGGCTTCATGTCGCGCGCGCACAGCGGCGTGACCAACGATTACGTCATCTGGGGCGTCTGCGCGCTGGCGGTCATAACCGCCTACTGCTTCATATTCATTTGAGAGGGGTGTGGAAGCTGTGGAATTCTTAATGTATCTGGTCTACATCCTCATTTTCCCCGGGCTGCTGTTTTCAACCGTGTTCGGGCTCTATCTCGCCGGGATCGACCGCAAGGTCGTGGCGCGCATGCAGAAGCGCACGGGCCCGCCGGTGCTGCAGCCGGCGTACGACTTCTTCAAGCTCCTCGGCAAGGAGACGATAGTGCCGGGCGGCGCGGCGCGGCGCACATTCCTGATCGCCCCGTATATAGGGCTCGCCAGCCTTATCGTAACGGTGCTCTTCATACCCATCGGCGGGCTTCAGGCCTTCGGCGGCATGGCGGACATGGTGGTAATACTCTACCTGATAACCATTCCCTCGCTCGCCATGATATTCGGCGGCAGCGCCTCGGCCTCGCCGTACGCGGGCGTGGGCGTGTCCCGCTCCATGGTGGCCATCATGGCCTATGAGCTGCCGCTCATACTCGTGCTGCTCGCCGTCGGGAAAGCCGCGGGCGTCAATGCCGTGACATTTTCGCTGGAGCAGGTGACGCTCTATCAGCAGTTTTTCGGCTCCTTCCTCTTTGACTGGCGGCTCATCCCCGCGGCGCTCGCGATGCTGCTCGTGATACCCTGCGAGGTAGGCGCGCACCCCTTTGACGTGGGCGAGGCGGAGACGGAGATATGCGAAGGGCCGCTGGTTGAGTACAGCGGCGCGCCGCTCGCGGTTTTCAAGCTCTCCCACGCGGTAAAGATGTTCGTTATGACCGCGCTCTTCACCGCGCTCTTCCTCGGCGGGATAAGCACCGGCATGCTCTGGCTGGACGTGGTGATCGCCATAGTCATCTGCACGGTCGTGACACTGCTCTGCATGACGCTGCTGCACGCCGTCACCGCGAGGCTCAAGGTGGAGCAGATGTTCAAGTTTTTCTGGACCGTTGTAAGCGGACTGGCGCTCGTCAGCCTGCTCCTCGTCTGGTTCGTGAATTAAGGAGGCGCAGGATGTTCAAAAAACTGATTGACAGTTCCGCCGCAAGGTCGCCGTGGCTCTATCACATCAACGCAGGGAGCTGCAACGGCTGCGACATAGAGCTCGTCGCCCTGCTCACCCCGCGCTACGACGTGGAGCGCCTCGGCTTCAAGCTGGCCGGCACGCCGCGCCACGCGGACATAGTCGTGGTGACCGGGCCGGTCACCGCCCAGTCGAAGGACAGGGTGCTGCGCACGATAGATCAGGTGCCTGACCCGAAGGTCATCGTGACGCTCGGCAGCTGCCCGCGCTCGTGCAACGTTTTCCGCGGCAGCTATTCGGTGGTCGGGCCGCTGGACAAATATGTCCCCATAGATGTGTCCATCGCGGGCTGCACGCCGAAGCCGGAGGCGATTATCGACGGCCTCGCCCTGGCCGCGCAGATACTCAAAGAGAAAAGGGGGGCCAGGTAGATGCTGCCGTTCATAAAGGAGGCCGTAACCGGGCTGTTCTCCAGGCCGAGCACGGAGGCCTATCCGGCAAAGCCGGTTGAGGCGCCGCTTCACTACCGCGGGCGCATCGTATTCCACGCGGACAAGTGCATAAGCTGCGGGATGTGCGAGCGCGTCTGCGCCGGCGGAGCGATCAGCACCCACAGCGAGGAGACAGAGGAGGGCACGCTCATAACCCGCCGCTTTTTCCTCGGCAGCTGCACCTTCTGCAGCCACTGCGCGGATTTCTGCGTCAAGCACGCTATCGAGCTCACTCAGGATTACCACATGGTGGCGCGCACCGAGGACGAGCTCGTGGTCGAGGGCGTATACCTGAAGAAAAAGCCCGCGCCCAAAAAGGCACCCCCAGCCGCGGAGGGCGAGCCGGCCGCGGAGTGCTCCGTGCAGCCGCGCGAGGACGGATTGCCGGCCTGCGACCCGGGAAAGTGCGTATACTGCACGCTCTGCGCAAAAAAGTGCCCGGCGGGGGCCATAACCGTCGACCGCAAGGAGAAAACCTGGAAGCTGGACGAGGACAAATGCGTCGCCTGCGGCACCTGCGCGGAGGCCTGCCCCAAGAAGGCAATT